>PEVN01000340.1:0-13369 GCA_002779825.1 Armatimonadetes bacterium CG06_land_8_20_14_3_00_66_21
GCACTCCACCACTCCACCACTTTCACGACGCCCCCCTACCACTCCGTTCGCAGCGACGGCGCCGCCCGCTGCTTCAGCAACGTCATCACTTCAATGCCGAGGTTGAGGTGCTGCTCGGCGTAGGTGGCGAGCACGCGCTGACCGGACTCCTTCGTCTTGATGCCGCCTTTGCGCAGCGGCAGATCCGACACGAGCATCAACGCGCCGGTGGGCACCGCTTTGGCATAGCCGACAGCGAAGAGCGTGGCGATCTCCATGTCGATGGCGATCACCCGTTCGTCGCGCAGCGCCGCCTTGAACGCCTCGTCGAACTCCCACATCCGGTAGTCCGTCGTCTTCATGATTCCCGACCGGTGCGGGAGGCTGCTCTTGTCCAGGGCCTGGCAGATGGTTGCGTTGAGCGCGAGGCTGGGCAGGGACGGGACGGTGGGCGGCAGGTAGTGGGCGGAGGTGCCTTCGTCGCGGATGCTCGCGGTCGGCACCACGTACTCGCCGACCTCCAGGTCGTCGTCGATCCCGCCGCACAACCCCAGCCTCCGCACCGCGCTCGGGTCAGTGCAGGACACAACGTCCATCGCCAGCCCGGCCATCGGTGAACCGATCCCGAAGTCGATGAGGCTCAGGTTCTCGGCGGGCGCATGCGCAGCCGCCCAGGTCCCGCCCTGCACTTCCACGCCCGGCGAGGTAGTTGGTGATGTCGACCCGCACGGGGTGCCGCCCCGTCATGATCGCCACCCGCGCCGGAGAGCAGAGCGAACTGGCGGCGTAGGCGTTACTGAACTTCACGCCTTCCGCAGCCATTCGGTCGAGGTTCGGCGTCTCGTAGAAGGTGGACCCAGTGCAGCCGAGGTCGCGCACGCCGAGGTCGTCGATGAGGATTACGAGGAGGTTGGGGCGGTCAATCACGGGAACAGGACATCCTTCCGGAGAGGCTGCCGCGGCCAGCGATTGGGCGGCTGACCTATTCTACGTAGCGGCGCCAGTTGCGGCCAAGCGCGGGGTCTGTTGCCAAGGCGGTTGCGCACAGCGCCGGACTGGGTCGATAATGCTCCTGCAACATGCCTGAACTCCGAGACCTCGCACTCTCCCCGCGGCGCGTCCTCCCCGCGCGGCTCATTTCTGTCCACTACTCCCGGGCCGGCGGGCCGGGTGGACAGCATGTCAACAAGGTCGCGACGAAGGCCGACGTGCGGCTGGACCTGGACGGAGCGGTGGAGTTCCTTGGCGAGAGCGAGGTAGCGAGGATTCGGGAGAAGCTGGTAAGCCGGCTGGATGCCGACGGCAATCTGCAGGTGGTGAGCGACGAACAGCGGGAGCAGGCGCGGAACGTGGAGTCGGCGCTCGCGAGGATGGAGGGTCTGCTCAGAGGCGCGCTGATCCGGCCCAAGGTCCGCCGGCCGACCAGGCCGACGCGCGCAAGTAGAGAGCGGCGACTGGCGGAGAAGAAAAGGAAGGGCCGGGTGAAGCAGTGGCGCGGAGGCGTCCCGGACCACGAATGACCCCTCGGGATGGAACGTGTGCGGACCGGCGAGTCGGGAGGTCGCCCTGCCTGGGCCGACGCGACGCACTGACAGAATCGAGGACCGCCAGCACTGCTCAAGAAGAGGTCAGCGGACGGCGGTGCGGGTGACGGTGAACGCTTTGAGGTCGCGTCGCGGGTTCTCCCACGCTCGGTCAACGGCTGCCGACACGAGCCGCAGTAGAGACTGGTAGTCAGCGTCGGTCTCGTCCTTGTAGACATCGTCGCACTTGCCGCTCCCGCCAGCCTTCTTCGCCAGGGGCGCTTGGAGGAACAGGGAGCGGCGGGGCTGTTGGAGATCGATCCAGTCGAGGCGCGTCACGGCCGCCGGATCGTGACAGGAAGCGCAGCGCTGGGCGTGAACGGCTGCGAGCTTCTGTTTCAGTGACGTATCGGCGGCGAGGTCGTAAGGGGACGCCGGCAGGCGCTTGTTGAGGAACCCGTCGTGGTAGGGCGCGTTTGCGTCCACCCAGGTGACGAGACGCAGCCAGTCGTCGTTGCGGAGGTGGACGCGGTCCAGGTGCGGACCCTCGCGCAGTACCTGAATGAGTCGGCTCTTGCGGGAGCCAAACGCAGCAAGCGGCGGCGTCACCTTGGCGTCGTCCAGCTTGTTGGCGACGGCCACGAGCTGTTTGCCGACACTGGTGTCGTATGCACGGTTGTGCTGCTCCGTCAGGCCGCCGCCGAGATCCACCCCGCCCGCGGGCTGTAGACCGCTATGGCAGTGGGCGCAGTGGCGATCCAGCACCGGCTGGACATCGCGCAGGAAGCTCAGCGGCCGGTCGCCCCAGGGCGGCGGCACCGGAACGGAGGGTTCGCGCGCGCCCGCAAGGGTCGTCGTGCCCTGCGGTGTCGTGATTTCCCGCGTTTCGTGACAGCCGGTACACGAACGACGCTCGCCCGGCTGGAAGCTGAGGAATGAGCGCATCCGCCGCAACTCCTGGTGGTTCTCATCGAGGAGCTGGAAGTAGACAGCCGTGTCGACCGGGACGTAGAAGCTGGCGCTCCCGTCGGCTTCCACCGGCACTTCGCCCAAGACGCGCACCGGCGTCCAGTTGAGCCCGGTCGCCTTCGCGTCGGGCTCGTAGCGCTGGCCGCCGTGCACGTTGTCATAGGGCCAGGGCAGGCGCTGCGCAACCCTCAGGTAGCGAATGCTCTTGGGGTCCACGCCGTCCACGCCGAAGCCGACGTCGTTGACCACGCAGGTGGCGTCGCGCTTGCTGGAGTCGGTGGCGTCCGGGAGGACGGGCGGACGCGGACGCGGCTGCAGGGGAGTCGGCGAGAAGCACGAGATAGCTGGGTCGCGGTAGACCAGTTCCCTGGTACCGTACACGTCGATCAAGTAGAGCGCATACCCCGTGGCGTCGGTCTCGGCGCCGTACCCGTAGGAAACAAGGAAGGACTTGTCGGAGAGCGGCCACGGCTGCTGATAGAGCCCCCCGGGTGCGGGCACGCCCCCGGAGGCAACAGGGCTGCCTTCCATGCCGCCCTCCGGCGGGTTGACGCCGGGCGTCACGATCCGGATGGCCGACGGGTCATTCATGCCGGCCCGCGGGTCCAGCAGTACCACCGGACCGGCCGGCAGCGTGTGGTGGCCGGTGGCGATCGCGACGAGCTTGGGGCTGTCGGGAATGGAGCGAGCCTCCTCCACCGCCCAGGGGTTGTTGAGGTGTTGCTTGAACAGGGCGTCGGCGCCGGTCCCATCCGGCCGGACGGTCCACAGCGACTGTATGTGCGCGAAGCTTCGCTCCTGGTATTCCCACCGAGTGTAGCCAATGGTGCCGTCACCGAGGGTGTGGGGCAAGTAATCGCCGTCTTTGGTCCCACTCAGCCGGCGGATATTGGTGCCGTCGGGCCGCATGACGTACAGGTTGCAGGAGGTCTCGTCCTTGTCATACTCGTTGCACTGAAGCGAGCAACCGCAGCGCTCGGACACAAACGCGATGTCGCCGCTGGGCAGGTAGGTCGGGTCGAGGTCGCTCCACTCACCGTGGGTCAGTTGGCGCAGTCCCGTTCCGTCTACGTTGCTCTCGAAGAGGTGGGTGGGCTCTTCCTCGCGGCGGAGCCGGTAACTCTCTCGGCGGTCCAACCAGCCGGCTGGCGGCTCGTTGGTCTTCGCCTTCGCATAGCCGAACACAACGCGGCTGCCGTCCCACCACAGATCCATCCCGTGCACATGGCCGGGGCCCAGCGCCCCGTTGAGGATCGGCCGCAGCGACAGGTCGGCGAGGTCGGTCGTCGGTCGCCCCAGCGCCGCGAAGAGGGACTCGCCAGGCTTCGCCGACTGAAGCACGCACAGGTCGCCGCCCGGGCGTGACACCCACGGCATGTGGTTCAAGCACACATCGGGGTACGCCTCTTGAGTGAAGCGCTTGACGAACAGCAGTCGGCCGAACTGCAGCAGCGGGTTCGAGAACGCAACCTGCCTGGCGAGCCAGCGGGCCCCATGGTAGAGCGCAGCCCGGGCGGGCTGGTCCGGCCCGTTGTCGCGTTCGCGAGCGGCCAACCGCGCAGCGCGGGCGCGCAGCTCGCCGAACGCAGAAGGGAGATGCCGGTCGAACTCGCCAGCGAGGCGCGCAGCACGGTCGAGCGTCTCTCGCACGGGCGGAACCCAAACGGTGCGGCAGTCTCGGTAAGTGGTCTCGCCTTGCCCCGCCGACACGACCAACGCGAGCGCGCCTTCCTGGTCGATCTCACACTTCAAGGGCAGCGCCGCAGCTTGGCTTAGCCGGCGGTGTAACACCGTTCGCGTCTCCGGGCGGAAGGGCGTGAAGCACACCGTTTCGACCGTCAGATCCAGCGGCGGGTCGAGCGCGCCCGGCGCCTTCACGTCCACTTGCAGGCGGTTCTTCCCGAAGCCCAGCGGTGCAAGCGCCTGCCAGGTCACCTCCCAGTCGGCGGCGATTGCCAGTGGGAGGGGATCGCCGGCAGGTGGCACGAATTGCCGCCCCGATTCCGCGCCCTCCCCGCGGAAAGGTAGGGCAACCTCGACAGTCGTGACGCCGTTTGCGCGTCTCAGGCGCGCCCGGGTCGGCGCCAGCGGTGCGCCCCGAAGGGCGACGCCCGTGGCCGGGTCCCCTGCCAGCGCGAATCGCGCGTCACCCAGCATGAACAGCATGGTGCCGCGTTGCCCGCCCTTCGACCAGATGCTCAGGCTGATCTGCTTGGCCGGGCGGTGAAGGGCCAGGTTCCGCGCCGGGTCGTCGGGACCGTAGACCTCGACCTCGTCCAAGTGCAGGAACAGCGGTCCGGCCGAGGGGACCTGAATCCGCACGAACCGGCCGCGGACCTCGCGTTCGCCGTTCTCGGGCGTCAGTGCCACGTCCAGCGGTTTGCCGCTGCCCACCCCACCGAAGTGCTTCCCCTGATTGTCGTAGCGCAGCGTCCAGCTCCGCTCGTCATCTGAGGTAAGGAGCCGCAGGTTGTCCGCGTTGTGCAGACCCGGCGCGTAGTCAAGCCGGTTGTAGACGACCACGCGGCTGATTGCCGTCGGCTTGCCCAGGTCGACCTGCCACCACGGGTTGGCGTCCACCCAGGTGTGGAAGCCGTAGGCGCCGTCCTTCACCCCGTCCACCGCGCCAGCGGCGTCGAGGGCCGTCGGCTCGCCGCCATACCGGCTCTCCGCGGCGGCGGGCAGCGTCGCAGCGACGTACAGGCGCTCGCCATCGTGGCAGAGCCGGAACGCTGGCTGGTCCTTCTCCTTGGCCGGGACGACCAGCGCCTTCTCCCAGCTCGGGTCGTCCAAAGCGCCGTCCACCTTCGGTGTCGCAGCTTCCGGCACGCGCGCCCGGTCATCCGGCTTCGCACCGGGCCACTGGAGCGTCGTCTCCACGAACCGCACCGTCCCAGGCTCGCGGATCTGCGCCAACCGCGCGTCCTCCTGGCGCTGCCAATCCGCCTCGACTTGCGCGCGCAGCGAAGGAGCACTCATGGCTGGTCGCTTGACTCCCACGGTTGCGGCGGCAGTCAGCAGCGGCAGCACGAGATAGCGCATGGGACGAGACGTGCTGCGGCGGAGTACCCCTGCGAGGGCAGCGGCAATGTGGGACGCGAGTGAGAAATTCATGGGCTCAATGGGCGAATATAGCCGCCCTCCAAGCACGTGTCAAGCGGACCGCTCAAGGGCCCGCAGCGCTTCACTTGCTCAACCCAGTCATGTGCGGCACGGCACACGGTGACTAAACCGGCGGAAGCGCGGGCCACGCACGTTCTCGGCCGCCTTGCGGCCGGCGACCAACTGAGCCAGTATTGATGACACACATACATACGTGTGTCATCAATGTCACCGCCGGTTCGTCGTGTCGGGAGTAAGGTGGAGGGAGCGATGGAGCTTGAGTTCAAACCAGACTTCGAGGCGACACGGCAGCAGTGGACCGCCTTTTGGCGCGGCGACAACGGGCGCCCGGCACTGGCCGCGGTGCTGCCCAAGCCCGGTGTGGAGCCGGTGGCGAAGCCGCCATACACCGCCGGCCGCGAGGGCAACTTCGGCCCCGTCATCGACCAGCTCCTTCGCTGGGGAGAGACGCAGGAGTTCCTGGGTGAGGCGATTCCGTTCTTCTACCTGGAGTTCGCGGCGGATCACTTCGCGACGTTCCTTGGCGCCGGCTTGCGGTTCCACGAGAGCGGCAACGGGAATGGCTGGGCAGTGCCGTGTATACCCGCGAAGGTTAAGAACACACCGAAGTCCCGGTGCGACTTCGGCTCCGTCTGGGAGAATACCCTCTGTCCTACGTCTGCTGCACGCCTGCCGGGGAAGTTCCGCGAACTTCCACTTCGGTGTGTTCTTAACCTTCGCGGGTATATCAGCGAGTGGGACGCAGACGAGATTCGCTTTCGACGCGGTGAAGCACTTGGAGGCGCTCTGCGAGATCGAAGAACTCGACATCGTCCAATGGGTGGCCGGCGACGGCGCCCCCTCGCGGCAGGACTGGACCTGGTTGTACGACAAGATTGACGCCCTCGGCAAAGGCCAGATCCGCGGCGGCAGCCCCGAGGCGGTCACGCGGCTTTGGGAGCAGTACGCGTCGCGGAAGCTGTTCTTCTCGGTGGGGGGTGAAGTCGCGAGGGGAGTTTGAGGGGCTGGTGGAGGAGTTGGAGGGGTAGGGCGGGCCGCGCGGGGCAGGACCCAAAGGACACAAGGGACAGCAATGACAGGGCGACCCGCGGCTCTGCTACTGCGGTCTCTGTCGTCCTTGCAGTCCTTCAGCCTTGGCCATGCAGGACAGTTCCCCTTCATGGCGAACCCCTCACCCCAGCCCCCACATTCCCACTCACCCTCCCGAGAGAAGAACCCACCATGTCCACCTCCACCCCTTGGCCCGTCCTGAAGCGCTATGACCAAGCTCACCTCGCCCGCATTGCCTTGCCTCTTGGCGGCATTGGGACCGGCACCGTCTCTCTGGGCGGGCGTGGCGACCTCCGCGACTGGGAGGTCGTGAATCGGCCCGCCAAGGGGTTCCGACCCGTGCTCGGCCGCGGCGGTGCACCGTTCTTCGCTCTGTGGACAAAGCCGACCGGCGGCGCAGCGGCGACGCGCGCGCTGGAGGGGCCGCTGGAACTGGAGGACTACGAGGGCGCGTCGGGCAGCCCGACGCCGAACCACGGACTGCCGCGGTTCCGCAAGTGCTCATTCGCGGCGGCATATCCCTTCGGGCAGGTGTTCCTGTCGGACCCGGACGTTCCCGTAGACGTGCGGATTGAGGCATTCAACCCGCTGGTTCCAGCCGACGCCGAGGCCAGCGGGATTCCGGCGGCCGTGCTGCGGTTCGTGCTGACGAACCGGACGACGAAAACGATCACGGCTGCTGTCTGCGGCAACCTGCCGAACTTCATCGGCGCCGACGGCTCCAACCCCGGCGTTGACGGGTTCACCAGAGAGAAAGACCACTCTCGCGGGCCGAAGGCCAACCGCAACGAGTTCCGGCGAAGCGGCCGGCTGAGTGGGCTGTTCATGCACTCCGACGGCGTGCCGTCCGCCGCTGAGCAATGGGGCACGCTCGCCCTCGTAGCGCTGTCCGCCAGGACAGCGACCTACCGCACCGGCTGGGCGCAGTTGAGCTGGGGCGACTCACTGCTGGACTACTGGGACGACTTCAGCGAAGACGGCGAACTGCACGAGCGCGAGTCGGCGGGTTCTGACAGCCCGGTCGGGTCGCTGGCGGCGAAGGTGCGGATTCCCGCGCGGGCGACGCGGGCGGTCACCTTCCTGCTGACCTGGCACTTCCCCCACCGGATGACGTGGACGCCCAAGCCCGTCGAGTCGACAGGCTGCGACGGCGGCGCCTGCGCGGATCCGAACCGGATCGGCAACTACTACACCACGCAGTACACCGACGCCTGGGACGTCGTAGAGCAGGTCGCGCCGCGATTGCCGAAGCTGGAGGCGGCAACGGTCGAGTTCGTCCGCGCCTTCTGCGACAGCGACCTGCCGCCCGTCGTGAAGGAAGCCGCCCTGTTCAACCTGGCGAACCTCCGCAGCCAGACCTGCTTCCGCACGGAAGACGGCCGGTTTTACGGCTTCGAGGGGTGCCACAACACGGCGGGCTGCTGCCCCGGTTCGTGCACGCACGTGTGGAACTACGAGCAAGCCGTGGCATTCCTGTTCGGCGACCTGGCCAAGTCCATGCGCGAGGTCGAGTTCGCCTACGCCACGGCCGACAGTGGGCTGATGAGCTTCCGCGTAAACCTGCCGCTGGACCGCGCGCAGGAAAGCGCCAAGGCGGCGGCTGACGGGCAGATGGGCTGTCTGATGAAGCTCCACCGCGACTGGCAGCTCTCGGGCGACGACGCGCTGCTGCGCACCCTCTGGCCGAAGGCGCGGAAGGCGCTGGAGTTCTGCTGGATCGAGGGCGGCTGGGACGCCGACCGCGACGGCGTGATGGAAGGCTGCCAGCACAACACGATGGATGTCGAGTACTTCGGCCCCAAT
Source organism: Armatimonadetes bacterium CG06_land_8_20_14_3_00_66_21 (assembly GCA_002779825.1). Taxonomy (GTDB): domain Bacteria; phylum Armatimonadota; class Abditibacteriia; order CG2-30-66-41; family CG2-30-66-41; genus CG2-30-66-41. The sequence continues at coordinate 8,448 of PEVN01000340.1, forward strand.
CCGCAGATGGGCGGGTGGTACTTGGGCGCGCTGCGGGCGGCAGAGGAGATGGCGCGCTACCTCGGCGAGGGCAACTTCGCCGACGAATGCCGTCGGCTGTTCGACTGCGGCAGCCGCTGGATGGACGCGAACTTGTTCAACGGTGAGTACTACGAGCACGAGATCCGGCCGCCGGCCGGCGCCGAAGCCATCGCCCCCGGGCTGCTTCTGGGCATGGGCGCCGGCGACCTGTCGGCGCCGGATCTGCAGCTTGGCGCCGGCTGCCTGGTGGATCAACTCGTCGGCCAGTTCCAAGCGCACGTCTGCGGGCTGGGCTACCTGCTGGACCGGACCAACGTGCGCAAGACGCTCCGGGCGATCATGGCGCACAACTTCCGGCAGGGCTTCCACGACCACTTCAACCACCTCCGCAGCTACGTGCTGGGCGACGAGTCGGCGCTGCTGATGGCCACCTACCCGCGCGGCCGGCGCCCGAAGCGGCCGTTCCCGTACTTCAACGAAGTCATGACCGGCTTCGAGTACGCTGCCGCGGTGCACATGCTCTACGAAGGGCAGACTGCCAACGGTCTCCGCTGCCTCGAGGCCATCCGCGCCCGCTACGACGGCCGCAAGCGCAGCCCGTTCGACGAAGCCGAGTGCGGGCATCACTACGCCCGGGCGATGGCGTCGTGGGCGGCGGTGCCGGCACTGACCGGGTTCCGGTACTCTGGTGTGGAGCAGTCGATGGAATTCGCCGCGCAGGAAGGCACCCACTTCTGGTCGACGGGATACGCCTGGGGAACATGCCGGCAGAAGCGGCTGAAGAATGGAGTGAAGGTGGAGTTGCAGGTGCGGCACGGCACGCTGAAGCTGCAGCGACTGGCGCTCACCGGCGTCGGCGAGGTCAGCTTCGAGCCGGCAAAGGCCCTGGCCGCCGGCCACTCGGCAGTGGCAGTTGTCGAGGGTGGTTCGTAGTCCCGCCGGCCTGCCCCCCAATCTGCAACCTAAGATCCGAAATCTGAAATCCTGCAGGAGCTGTCACAACCCAATGAAACGACGCCAATTCCTGGAGCGCGCCCGACTCGCCGCGGGGTCATTCTTCATGCCGCGGCTGGCCTTCGCGGAAGCCGAGCCCGACCGCAAGCCGAACATCGTGACAATCCTCGTCGACGACTTGGGCTACGGAGATCTATCGTGCTATGGGGCCACGGACTTGAAGACGCCGCACATTGACGCCCTGGCAGCTTCCGGCATGCAGTTCAGCCGCTTCTACGCCAACTGCCCGGTGTGCTCGCCGACCCGGGCGTCGCTGTTGACGGGGCGGTACCCCGACTCAGTGGGCGTGCCGGGCGTCATCCGCACTCACCCGCAGAACAGCTTCGGCTACCTGTCCGCCAACGCCACGCTCGTGCCGACGGTGCTCAAGCGCGCCGGCTATCACACGGCAATCGTCGGCAAGTGGCATCTGGGTCTGGAGTCGCCCAACACACCCACCGAACGTGGCTTCGACCACTTCCACGGGTTCCTCGGGGATATGATGGACGACTACTACAACCACCGGCGGCACGGCATCAACTACATGCGGCTCGGCAACAAGGAGATCGATCCGGAAGGGCACGCCACCGACCTGTTCACCCAGTGGGCTGGCGACTACATTCGGAGCCGGTCGGGAGCGGCGCAGCCGTTCTATCTCTACCTCGCCTACAACGCGCCACACACGCCAATCCAGCCGCCGGCTGAGTGGCTCGACCGCGTCAAGGCACGCGAGCCGGGCATGGACGACAAGCGTGCCAAGCTGGTCGCCCTCATCGAGCATCTCGACGACGGCGTCGGCAAGGTAGTCGCCTCGCTCAAGGAGTCCGGCGCCTACGACAACACGCTGGTTGTGTTCGTGTCCGACAACGGCGGTCAACTCGACATCGGCGCCAGCAATGGCGACCTGCGCGGCGCGAAGTGCGACATGTACGAAGGCGGGATCCGCGTGCCGATGTGCGCCGGGTGGCCCGGGAGAATTGCGCCCGGCTCCCACAGCGACTGTGTTGCGCTGACGATGGATCTGTTCCCGACGGTGTGCGAAGGGGCGGGGGCCGAGTTCAGCCACGAGGTTGACGGCCGCAGCTTCCTGCCGACGTTGCTCGGCAACGTTCAGCCGCCCGAGGAGCGCTTGCTCTTTTGGATGCGTCGCGACGGCGGCCCGCACGCGGGCCGAGCTTACTACGCGGTTCGGCATGGCGACTGGAAGCTGCTTCAAGACGGTCCCGATCAGCCGCTGCAGCTCTTCCACCTCAAGAGCGATCCAAGAGAAGAGCGGCCGGTGAAGGACAAGCCAAAGGTATTCGCACTGCTCCGCGCCGCTCTGCAAAACCATGTGATCCAGGCCGGCGCCGCGCCCTGGCAGAAGGAGTCAGTCACGTTGCCGCCGATTGAGTGGGGCGACGCACCGGACTGAGTATCCTGGCGCCCAGCGGAACCCACGGTCCTGCAGGACGTTGTGCGAAGCCTCTCTCCAGACCAAGACGGAGGTTCGTGATGATCCACCTGAGGAACGCCCTACTTCTGGCGCTGACCGGCGCAGTGTCCCTTCCCGGCTGGGCCGCGGAAATCCGGGGGCAGGTCGTGGATGCCGCCGGCAACGCGGTCGCGCAAGCGATGGTTCAGGTGCGCTTGCAGACGGAGCGCCGCGAGAGCCTGGAACCCAAGGCCGTGCAGGCCGACGCTCAAGGCGCCTTCGTCATTGCGGCCGAGGTCGCCGCGGGCGATGCAGTCAAGTGGGTGAACGGACTGGCCGTGTCGCCGACGCGCGGACTTGGCGTGGTTGCGGCGCGCTTCGGAGAGCCCATTCGCGTGGAGCTGCTGCCGTACCGGTCCGCGACAGGCGTGCTGAGGGACCAGCAAGGGCAACCGGTCGCCGGGGCCGAGGTATGTGTGCGTTGGGTCACGCTTCCTCGGAAGCCCGGCGAGGAGTGGGCGAGGTTTGCGTCGGTGCCCGACGAGTTCCGCCGCCCACATCTCGCGACGACCAGCGGCGCGGACGGCAAGTGGGAGCTTCACTGCATTCCGCAGGAGGCGGAGGTCTCGCTGGAGGTCACGTCAGAGCAGTACGCCACCGAACAGGTGCGCGTTCCCCAAGGCGTTGAGGCGCCGCCCCCGATCACGACCGTGCTGCAACTGGCCGGGCACATCGAGGGCACGGTCACCAATGCCGAGACGGGGCAGCCGCAACCGGACGTGCGCGTAGTGGTGCAGGGCTTCCGCGGGACGGACGGAGGAGGCGGAAGTCGGACCGATGCCAGCGGCAAGTACCGCGTGTCGGGTCTGCACGCCGGGCAGTACAACGTCGTGGTCCAGTGCGAGCCAATGGGCGAGTGGACCGCCGCCGCAGTGGAGCAACTCGCGCTTGCGGCCGGCATGACGGCGAAGGGCACCGACCTGAGGCTTGTGAAAGGGGTGATCCTGAGGGGGAGCGTGATCGACGGCGAGACCGGCAAGCCGCTTCCAAACGTCGCCGTCGCCACCTACGGGCCGCACTGCCCTCGGTCCAACGCCATGTGCCTGCCCAGCAAGACGGATGAGCAAGGCCGGTTCCAGTTCCGCGTGCCGCCCGGCGGCGTGTGGGTCTATGTGCAAGGCATCCCGGAGGGATACGTTCACTCGGAGGGGTGCGACGCGGACGTCACGGTGAAGGAGGGCGAAGAGGGTGAGCCGGTGACGCTGCGCGTCCAGCGCGGCGGGGAGGTCTCCGGTGTCGTTGTGGACGAGATGGGGTTCCCCGTCACCGGCGCGACGGTGACTGCCCAACAGGAGGGTTGGTCCCAGCCGAGCACGACCACAGGCAAGGGCGGCCGGTTCACGCTGACAGGACTGGCGCGGAAGGGCGAGATCACGGTGGCGGCCGAAGACAAGCGCGTGCGCACAGAGTACCCCGTGAAGCTTCGCGGAGATCAGCTCCCGACCACGCCGCTCCGCTTGGTGATGAAGGCTGCCGTCAAGATGAAGGTGACCGGCCGCGTGGTCGACCCCGACGGCGGGCCGCTGCGCGGGGTGGCGGTCACAATGGAGAACACGCGTCCCGTGGGCCAAGGGATGTACCGCACGGAGCCGCCGCGCCAGACGGAGACGAATGAGGGCGGGGAGTTTGCCTTCGAAGAGATCGAAGCTGACAGCCGGGTGACGCTGCGGGCGGCGCTCGGCGGGCATCGGTATCTCCGTGGCGGCGCTGTGCCGGAGGGAGGCGGCGAGACGCGGACTGCGGAAGACCTCGTGCTGCTCCCGTTGGGGCAGACTGTGTCGGGTCGGGTGGTGACCGCCTCCGGCGAGCCGCAGCCGGACGCAACCGTGTTCGCTGCCGGCTACCTCTGGGGTGACCCCGCCACTACCGGAGCCGACGGCCGCTTCACGCTTGGCGACTTGCCGAAGGGCCGGCTGAAGCTGGTTGCGGTGCACGGCGCGCGGGCGCGCGGCATTGCCGAGTGCGAGTCAGGCGCCACGGACGCAACCCTCCAGTTGCGGGAGACGCCGCCGCCGGACTGGTCCCAGGCGCCGACAGAGGCGGACAAGCAGCTCGCGCTCAAACTGCTCTTGGAGGCGTGGGAGTACTCGCGCGACCACACGTACTACGCGCGAGACACGCTGCCCCGAGAGGTGGCGCGCGTCGATCCCGCGGTGGCGCGCGATATGGTGCGAGACCTGCCGGCCGGTAACCGCGAATGGGCGGTCTCGGTTCTTCTCGGGTCACTGGCGGAGCTTGCGCCGGAGTCGGCCCTGCAACTGCTCGATCTGCTGGACGATCTCAATAGCAATGACACGCGGGCGGTTGCCTGCGCGACGCTCGCCTACCACCTTGCCCCCCGGGACCCCAAGCTCGCGGGCGAGTTGTTCGTCCGCGCGACTCAGGCGGTCAACCCGCAGGCGAAGTCCATAACGGCGGTGTTCGCCGGGAGCTA
>PEVN01000340.1:13409-19202 GCA_002779825.1 Armatimonadetes bacterium CG06_land_8_20_14_3_00_66_21
GACAAGCTCTTCGACAGTCTCCTTGAGCAGGCGAAGCAACTGGGCGACAAGAAAGACGACATGCTTGCGGGTCTGGCAGAGCAACTCGGGGAGTATCCGGCGCTTGCCGAGCGTCTCACCGGCCAGATCGAGAGCACCAACGAGAAGCGCCGCGCCCAGTCCCACTCGACCATCGCACTGCTGACCGCGGACACGGCGGCAGCGATCCGCCAGTTCCGCACCTACTTCCCCGGCGACCACGCAATCACAGAAAGCTACGAGGCCCGCTGCGCCAAGCGGGTCGCCCCGGCGCTGACAGCGGCAGATCCTGAGGGCGCCCTCGCCTTGGCACGGCGGCTGGCGGACGCCGGGGATCGCGCGCAGTGCTTCACCGCCCTCGCCGCTCACCAGCCCGACGTAGCGAAGGCCGGTGCCCTCTACGAAGAGGCGGCTGCTGCCGCGAGGCAATTGCACAACCCGGCCGCGCAGCTTGCCCGAGTCGCCCGGGCCGCCGCCGGCACGAATGCTGATCTGGCGAGGAAACTATCCGAGGAAGTGGTGACGGCGTTGAGTGCCACGGGCGCTGACGACGGCGCCAGCGAAGCCGCCTTCTACAGGGCCTCCGCCGACCCGAACCGCGCGTGGCTGCTGATCGAGCGCTCGCTCTGTCGCGCGCTGGAGTCGGGTGCGGAAGGCGCCCGGGCGTACCAGACGGCCGCCATGGCTATGTGCCCCGTGAATCTCGACCGCGCTGTCGAGCTCGCGAGGGAGCTGCAGGGCCGCGAGGAGGGCGACCGCACCGGTTGGTATTGCGAAGCCCTGCGGAAGATCAGCCAGTGGCTGTTCGCGACGGGCCCGATCCGGGAGACAATGCCCTTCGACCGCTGGCACGCCTCGGACACGTGGACACCGGGGGAGGAGACGCACTGGTAGCGAGGTCACCGCGGGGAATCCCGTGGAACAGCCGTGGGATAGTCGGAGGTCTCCGGCAGGACCTTCGATCACAGTCGAAGGTTATTGCGCCGGCAGCCCTCGTCTTCGGTCTAACCGCTCGAGCTCGCAGAGCTTGCGGCGAGCCAGTGCGGAGGCTGAGGCACCCGCGCGGTCCTTTCCAACACCCCAGACCGGTCCATCTGCCGAGCGGATACCACTGCCTCAGGCACCGCCGAAGCAGTAGATCGCGCCGATGTCGGTGCTGACGAACAGGCGGCCGTTTGCGACGGTCAGCCCGTGGGCTTGCCCGTCGACCGGCGCGCTCCACACCGTTTGACCGTCGCTGGCGCTGAACGCCACGACCCGGCCGTCGCCGCCGGCGAACAGCGTCTCGCCTGCCAAGATCAGCGCGTGTTGGTGGGGGCACTTGACCGTCCACCGGCAGCAGTCTGCCGTGGCTGACTGCGCCTTCGCGCTCTCGTCCTGCAGGCGCTTCAGCTCGGCCTCCAGCTTCTCGCGTTCGTCTGCATTCTCCTTGGGCAGCCCGTCAAGTTGCTTCCTGGTCGCCGTCTGCTGGTCGGCAAGGGTCTTTGCCTGTGCGAGCGTGGCGACGTAGCGGGCGTGGTCCAGAGCTGAGAGGTCGTCGCCTTTCTGCAGGTACGCCGTCGCGCCGGACACGATCAAGCGGTTGGCGCCGCTCAGGGCGGCGAGTTGGTCGCGCGTCTCCCCTTGGGCGACGGACAGCCAGCCGGTCTTGCTGCCGTGTCCGTGGATGAACTCCGCGTCCTTCGTCAGCAGGGCGTACACCCCACCCGCGGGCCCGCTCACGGGGCCGAGCAGCTTGCCGTCGGCGCGGCGATACACCAGCGGCGCACTCCGCCCCTGGAGGACGTACAGGTTGGTGACTGAGGCGAGCATCGCTCCTTGCAGCGTCACACTGGCGCAGACTGCCTGGTAGAGTCCCTCGCCCGAGTCGCTCCCCGTCGCCGCGTCGACAGCGCACAGGTACGACTCCTCCCACGGGAGCAGCGAGGCGGCGAAGTAGGCTTTGCCGTCCTGCACGAGTACGCCGGTCCGCACGGGCCACGGGGAGATCAGCTTGCCGTTGCTGGCGATCAGGCGGTCACTCGCGGAGGGCTTGTGCTTCCAGAGGACGACGCCGCTGCGAGCATCGAGGCAGTAGGCACGGCCGTCGTCGGAGCCGACGTAGAGCTTCCCCGCGTGCCACGTGGGCGGCACGCGCACGGGACCGTCGCTGAAGAAGCTCCAGCGCTCGGCGCCCGTGCTCGCGTCGAGGCAATGGACGGCATCGTCGCCGGACGAGCCGAAGTAGCCGGCGTCGCCGACGGCCGTCACGTAGAAGGCGGGGTCGAAGTCCCGCATGGAGCGGAGTCCCTTTACGCCGGCGTAGGCATCCCATTTGGCGGGGCCAGTCCAGGCAGGCTGCGGGGCGACGGCGGGCCGGTGCACCCAGGTCTGCTTCAGCGGAAGCTGCAGTTGCTCCTCGGTGACGCCGCCGCGGAGGTTGTCGTGCATGTAGGTGGGCCAGTCGGCGGCTCGGGCGTTGGCGGACATGCCGAGAAGGAGCGCTACCATCACCGGTGCGCGTGGAGTGCTTCGACTCGCTCCGGGACCTCCGTGTGGTCTCGGAAGTCCCTGCGCTCGCTCAGCACGACGGAGGGGCGAGCGAGAATCGGTCGGGGTTGGTCTCACTGCGTCTCCCCCTCGGCTTGTTTGGGCAGGAAGCCCAGCGACGTCTCGATCCAGTTCCCGCAACTGCAGCCGCCTCCGCCTTCCGGCGACAACACCATCCCGGCTGCAGGGATTGTGCTGAGCCAACAACTTGGGCGGAGGTTGAGCCAACTGCTGACGGTCTCCGCCTGCTGATCCCACATCGAGATACGGCGATTCTGGCCGCGGTAGATCAACGCGCTGTCGGTGCCGGTGTACGTGGCGCAGCCTTCGCGCCGGCCCATCTTCGTGGTGATCAGCTTGCCGGTTGTGAGGTTGTAGCCGCACGGCTCCAGGAACACGCGGTCGCCGACGAGCACGGGGTGCTGCATGTGGCCACTGTGGTTGTCCGAGGGCCAGGGGTGGTCGGCTTGCCATTGCGGCTGGCCGGTGCCAGCGCTGTAGGCGTAGAGGTGGTACTTACCCGCTGTCGAGGAGACGATCACCACGTGCTCCTTGGCGTACGCCAGATAGAACACCACTGTACCGTCGGCCGTGTCGATCGGCTGCTCCCAGAGCTTCTTCCCGCTGGCCGCCTCCAAGGCAACCAGGTACTGATCCAGCCACAGCTTCTCGGAGCCGACGCGGCCGGTGTCGAGCGCCTTCACGTCGGCGTTCCGTGACTCCACGAAGTAGGCGCGGCCGCCGCCGACCGCTAGGGTGGCGTTCAGGATCACGCCGTTCCGGTAGGTCCACGCTGACTTGCCGGTGTCTTTCGCACAAGCGAAGAGGCTGTCGCTGCACACCTTCTCGGAGCCCGGGCCAGAGGAGCCGTCGTACCAGGCGGAGCCGCCCCAGAAGTCAATGAAGGAGGAGCCCCTCTTCGCGGAGGTCCCGTAGAGCTTGTCACCCGCTGCGGCAATGTAGCCCCATTCGGGGGAGCCGCGCTGCGGCAGACCCGGCAAGGCGCAAGTGAGCGCTCGTTTCCCCGTCGCGGCGTCGAGGACCCAGCACCTGTCGCGGATGGCGACGTACAGGTGGTCTCTATCGGCGCACCAATTGCTGGCGTCGCGGGGCATGTTCACGCGACGGAGGTCGGGGATCTCCAGCGTCCACAGCACGGCGCCGTTGTATGCGTCAAGGGCGATGATCCGGTTCATGCCTTGATGGAACAGGCGGCCGTTCGCCGCCAGCGGCGCCGGCATGCGGGGGTTGCGGTCAATGCCGAAGTCGGCGCCAGGGCGCCCGAACCACTGGACTTGCAGGTCGCCGGTGCCGGTCGCGCCGCCCAGCGCTTCGCCGCCGTACGACGAGTTGTCCGGCCGGCCGTACTGATGCGTCCACTGCCCCGCGCCTTTGAGCGGCCCGCGGATCGACTTCGCCCATAATCCGTCCTTGCTGCGAGCAACGGTGCACTTCGCGCCCGTCGGCTTGAACCACTCAGCGAGGGCGCTCTCGGCCAGTCGCCTCGGCGCGCCTGCCGGCTGACCGAAGCAGGCAGCGCCCCCGCCCGGTCTGAGTACGCGGAGCACCTCTGCCGCAGAGCCGACGCACTGGCCGGTGGCGACCATTTCGCTTGACACGATCAGGTTCGCGAAGCAGGAAGTGATCGGCAACGTCGCCAGCGAGGGCACCCGCCGGAGGGTGAGGCGCGTCCCGTAGGCGCCGGCCTTCTGCAGCAGACGACGCGCCTCGGCCACCTTGGCGGCATCCTCGTCGATGCCGACGACCGTCAGGTCGCTCCGCTTGGCGAGTTCGTACGCCAGTTGCCCGTTGCCGCAGCCGTAGTCGAGGCAGTAGCCTTTGGTGAGGCCGGTCTCACGCAGAATGCGCTCAGCAGCGGCGGCGAACAGGCGCGCGCGGGCGTCGTTGGGATACGGCGATCTGGCGGCGAGGGGGGCGGGCGTGTAGTTGAACGCGGTGTCGAGGGAGAGCGTTCGACCGGGCTTCTCCTGCGAGCCCTTGCCGACGACGACTCGATACGCGTACTCGGTACGCGGTTCCAGCCCAGTCAGCGTCAGCTTGTGAACCGTCTTCGCGCGGTCGTTGCGAACCCGCCGGTCTAACCGTCCACCGACACCGTACTCGAGAACCGACGGCGACGAGTGCGCTGTTTCCCAGTAGATGCTCGCCCGGTCCGGGGCGTCGAACTGCACATACGGTCCCAACGCCACGCGGAACGGCTCTGGACGCAACTGCGTCGCGGGGAAGCGGGCGCGCTTGGCTGCGCAGCGGCCGGCCACTTGCGCCGCCGTCAGGGCGACGTCGTACACGGCTACCTCGTGCAGGAGTCCGGTCATCCGGAAGTGCTCGTCCGGATCATGGTAGGCGCCCAACTCGTAGAACGTGTCGGTGGGCGGGTAGAGGAGGTCGCCGTGGCGCGCACGGTCCGCGGCTTCGAGCTTGCCGTTGACGTAGAGCCGGTGCTCTCTGCCGTCGTACGTGCCGACGACGTGGTACCAGTGCCCGGGCTGGAACTCGCTCTCGGCGGTCAGGTAGGTTAGCCGGGCGTTGTCCGTCGTGGCCAGGGCGAAGGAGAACCGGCTGTCGCGGCAGCCCAGCACCCACCCCGTCTCGTCGGCACCGTTGTCGCGGACAGCGCCCACGATGCCGCCCCACGTGAGCGGCTTTTCGACCATCACCCACGCTTCTACCGACAGGTCCCGCGTCGGCAGTCCTGCCGCGCTGCTCTTGTCCGTGACGAGTACCGAAACGGACCCGCCGTCCAGCACAAGGGCTTCCGGTCCCTTGCCGGTAGCGAGACGCGCCGCCCCCAGGAGGCGAGCGTCGGGTCCGCGCACAGCCTTCACGACAGTGCCATCGAGGCGTGCATGCTCAAAGAGCCAATGGTGGATCGGCCGAGGGAGCGGAGCCTCAGCCAAGGCGCCACCGCCGCAGAGCCACAGGGCCGCGGCGATCAGCGGCAGCAGTTTGGGGGCCGCGGGCGGCTTGAACGCAAATCGCATGGGATCGCTCCGACATGGGTTCGGTGGTTAGTGTTTCGCTTCCGTTTCGGCTTGTCCTGCTTCAGGGCGGCGCGCGTTGCTCGGGTTGGCGATTGCAGTGCACCTTGAAATGCCTCACACTGTGGCGCGGAATCAGGAGGCGGTTGTTGCCCGACACGTTAGACAAACGGACCTCGCGGTGGCTGCTGGCGATGCTCGTCTCGGGGCTGGCGCTCCGCCTTGCCCTGGTATGCGCGAACTATGA
>PEVN01000441.1 GCA_002779825.1 Armatimonadetes bacterium CG06_land_8_20_14_3_00_66_21
GCTCGCTGACAGCCGCGTTCGTCGGGCGGTGGGGCGACTGTCGGAACCGGGTGGCTGGCTGGTTCACTCCGGCCGAAGTGCGTCAGTTCGCCCGGCACCTGACGGACGAGGACGCCCACGTCCGCGGCCGCGCGGCGTCGGCGCTGAGGGCATTGGTGTCCGCCGGAGTCCCGGCGCCGGTGCTGCAGCAGGCGGTTGCCGGGCTGGTGACCGCACTGGATGACCCGGTACCGGAGATCCGCCGGACTGCTGCAGCAGCCCTGGCATGTCTCGGGCAACGGGAGCTCACTCGGGCGCTTCTCGACCCCCATCTCCCGGAGATCGTCCACAGGCTCGGGCACCCGGAGATCGCCCGACGTCTGGGGGCAGCCCGAATTCTGGCGGCCCGTGGCGCCCAGATTGCCGGCGGCCCCGCCGTGCGACGCAGTTTGGCGGTCCTGCTTGAGGCCTTGCCGCACCCCACGGTGGTAGTGCGCCGCGAGGCTGCGGAATCGCTGATGGCGGTGGCGCTCTGTGGCGGTCTGCGGGCGGACTTCCCTTCGTGCGTTCCTCCGTTAGTCAGGGCCTCGCGCGACAAGGAGGCCCAGGTCCGAGCGCTCTCGATGGAGGTTCTACAGTGCGCACTCTCCGCGAGTTCGACAGAGGACCTCGACCCAGTAACTGCAGGCCGCCTGGCGAGGGCTGCGACTGCCCGACTCCCGGACCCGGCCGCAGGAGTGCGGGAGGAGGCCCTCCGTGCTCTGTGGTCACTGGCTCAGGCTGCCGTAGCCGAGGCCGACCTCCAGCGCGCCACCCCAGAGGTCGCAGCGTTGGCCCGCAACGGAACCGTTGAGCAGCGCCAACTCGCGGCCGGGCTGCTGATGTCTGTCTGCACCAACACGAACGGCGGACCTGCTCCACGCCCCATTCTGGAGGTGCTGGCCGACGCGGTCACTGACACGGACCCCACGGTCCGCCTTCGCGCCACCTACGCGATGGTGCAGACTGCCCGGAGAGCCCCTTGTCCTGCAACTGCCCGCACCTTGGAGCCGGCCTTGGTCAGAGCCACCACGGATGCCGACTCACGTGTGCGATACGGTGCGGTCTGGGCGCTTACGCACGTCGCAGACGCAGAGCCCAGCGCACCCAAACTCAGGGGCCTCCTCGCCTCGGTCGAGGCGTGTCTTGCCGACGAGGAGCCCGGCGTCCGCGCCCGAGCGGTTGGTACTATACTCGCGAAGGTTAGGAATACACCGAAGTGGAAGTTCGCAGAACTTCACCCGTGGGCGTGTGGTGAGCACCCAACACACTGCTGTGCACGCAGAGGCGTCGAACTTGTGCAATAGCTTCGGTGTATTCCTAACCTTCGCGAGTATATACAGCACTTGGCTCTCCGGCTGACCGAGGAACGCGACCAGCAGCGTGTTGCCGAAGGCTTCTCGACTGCACTCAGCGACCCACAGCCCCTCGTTCGCCCAACCGCCGCTTCGGCGCTGAGGTCCGCGGCCGGCGAGATCCTCGAGGCCGGCACCAAGTGGCACGCTCGAGTGCTCATCGTGGCGCTGCAAGATCCGTGCTCCGTCGTTCGCAAGAACGCCGCAACAGCCTTGGGGGCACTTGTCCCAAGGAGTCCCGGGTCAACGCTGCCGACGGTGGCCGCTGAGGCGCTCAACCTGCGGCTCAACGACGACAGTCCGGATGTGCAGAAGTGCGCCGCGAAGAGCCTCGCGTGCCTCGCTCCTTTGCACGCCGGCGCAACCGAGGTCGCCAACCGCCAGTCGCCCTCATAGGGTCCAACCCACCGGCCCGCAACACCCCGGTCGCCGCCCTTGGAGCCGATGGACACGGCGGCCGAGGGCGCGTCGGTCTCCCGCCGCGGAGAGGAGAGTGAAGCACCCCTGTCGTGTTCGCCTCATTCAGCGAGGCGACGGCTCCGACGGGCCGCTCCGTCGGGGCGCCAATAGGTTACACTCCCTCTCGGCGGGGAGACGCGCGGGGCGCGTCCTCCACCCTCATTCACTTGACTCCTTCGGAGGCGCCCCGACATGGCAAGACGGACGCAGGTCCGCTCAATTGGCATCCTGACCGGCGGCGGCGACTGCCAAGCGCTGAACGCGGCGATCCGGGGAGTGGCTAAGAGCGCCATTCACCAGTACGGGGTAGAAGTCGTCGGCTTCCTGGACGGCTTCCGCGGTCTGGTCGAGAACCGCGCGGTCTGGCTGGACGAATCAAGCCTGTCCAACCTTCTCACCGTCGGCGGCACAATCCTTGGCACAGGCCGGGACAAGCCCCACAAGATGGGTCTGCCCGGCAAGGGCACTTCCGACCTGACAGAGGTGGCCGTCGCCAACTACCACGCCCATCACCTCGACTGCCTGGTCTGTCTCGGCGGTGGTGGCACGCAGAAGAACGCCCTCCGGCTGCAGAAGGCAGGGCTCAGAATCGCCTCCTTGCCGAAGACCATCGACAATGATGTCTGGGGAACGGACGTGTCCTTCGGGTTCGACACGGCGATGACCATCGCCACCGAGGCCATCGACCGAATCCACACCACGGCTGAAAGCCACAACCGCGTCATGATCGTGGAGACTATGGGACACAACACCGGCTGGCTCGCGCTGGGCGCAGGCATTGCCGGCGGCGCCGAGGCGATCCTAATCCCCGAGATTCCGTACTGACTCGAGAGCCTCGCCAACACCGTCCTGGAGCGCAGCCGCAAAGGGCGCCACTTCAGCATCATTGTCATCGCGGAAGGCGCTCGCCTGCGCGAGGAGCCCAAGCCGGAGGAGAAGAAGGACAGGTCGGCAAAGAAGAGAGGTGCCGGCGCCAGCCCCGCTGCCTCGGCGCTCGGGTTTGAGGGAGCCGCAGCCCGACAACTTGCGGAAGCTGTTCACGAGGCGGTCGGAATGGAAGTGCGGGTGACGTCACTGGGTCACGTTCAACGAGGCGGCGCCCCCAGCGCGTTGGACCGCTTGCTGGCGACGCAGTTGGGCGCCAAGTGCATGGAGCTGGTTGCCGAGGGCAAGTCCGGCTTCATGGTCGCCCTGCGTGGCGAGGAGTACCTGCCGGTGCCGCTCGAAGAAGTCGCCGGCAATCGCCGCGTGGTGCCACCAGATCACCCGTGGCTCAAGCGCGCGCGTCAGTTGGGGATCTGTTTGGGGGAGTAGGCTCGCGAGCGCGCCTTCAAAACGGCCCCAGCCTCTCCGGCTTGTTCACCGACCGGCACATACGTTCATAGAGCGTGCAGTAGTTGGTCACGTTCTCGCCCGGTGGGAGGATCTCGTTCACCTTCGCGAGGGTCTCGGGCGGCAGCGCAACGTCGCAGGCCCTAAGCGCCGACTCCATGTGCTCGACTGTGCGCGGCCCGCAGATGGGAGAGGTGATCCAGGGCTGATGCATCAGCCACGCGAGGGAGAACTCGCCAAGCGTGACGCCCATCGCCTCGGCAAGCGGGACGAGCTTCTCGACGAGGTCGAGGGTCTTCTCGGTGAAGCGCTGGTGCCCGTCGCGCTGCCCGACTTCCTTGAAGGCATGTCCTTCGGGCACGGGCTGGTCCTTGCGGTAGACGCCGCTGAGAACACCGCCGGCTAAGGGGCCGAAGGGGCACAGACCGATGCCGTGACGTAGGCACGTCCACGCCAACTCCAGCTCGACGCGCCGATCGGTGAGGTTGTACGGCGGCTGCTCGGCCACGATCCTCGGCCAACCGTGCTTGTCCGCGAGCCAGAGGGCTTCCATGATTAGCGGAACCGGCCACTTCGAGGTGCCGACATAGAGGATCTTGCCCTGGCGGACGAGCACGTCCAGCGTGTCAAGCGTCTCGTCCAACGGTGTGTCGATGTCGGTAATGTGCAGGTAGTACAGGTCGATCCGGTCGGTCTGCAGGCGCCGCAGGCTGGCCTCGACGGCGCGGGTAAGGTGGTAGCGGCTGGCGCCGCGATCATTCGGGCCGCGCCCCATCCCGGCCACACCCTTTGTCGCCAGCACGATGTCGTCACGCCGGCCGTTCTCAGCAAGCGCCCGGCCGACGAACTCCTCCGACACGCCCCTGCTGTAGACATCTGCGGAGTCGATGAAGCTGACGCCGCCCTCCAAGCCCACGGCGAGAATCCGCTTCGCTTTTTCTTCGTCTGTTCGTCCGCCGAAGCTCATGGTGCCCAAACAGAGCTTGGAGACGCGAACGCCGCTGCGGCCGAGTTGTCGGTATTCCATTGGGGGTACCTCCGTGAACGCTGGAATGAAACCGTCGGTAATCCTACCTGCTGCGCCGCGAGGCAGCAAGCGAGCTGAGCAACGGCGGCCAAGTGCAGGATCCGTAGCGTCGACAGACTGCGGCGGACCGAGGTCTACTGCTACTCCAGTCGGTACAAGTCAACATCGTCAAACAAGGCGGCGTCCTCTGCTGACGGCTGGTCAGCGACGCCGAGCAAGACCACGAGCTTGCCGACGCCTTCGGGGACTTCCGCGACTCCGAGGGCTGCTTCCCACGGGTCGTCGCCTTCGGGGGCCTCGAAGAGCACCATCACCTCGCGCGCTTCCGCGATCCACTTACCGTCGCCAGCCTGCCAGCGAATTCGGATGGAGGTCGCGCTCTTGCCCTGCCGGCGGGCGAACGCTCTGACCGCGTACCGCTCGCCCGGCTTCACCTCGCAGCTCTGGATGAAGCAGCCGCTGCTGACTCCCGCTGCCCGCGCTGCACCCTTCGCGACGCGTCCACGCTCGCGGTCCCACGCGAACGTCCCGTGCGAATCCTGCGTCTGCCACGTGTGCCAGCCTGCCGGCGCGCCACCCTCCTTCCAGTCTTCGGCGGGTCCTTGGTTCGTGGGGGCCTTGTCCGAGCCGAAGTCGCCGTTGCGGGTCAGGTTGACCAACTTCTCTTCCTTCTCCAATCGGGCCAGCGTGGTCCGGGCGTAGTCCACGGGGTCTCGCGCAAAGCGCAGTGCGGCCTCCGATCCCGGCAACGCCTCCGGCCACGTCTCGGGTTTCACGCGGCCGTTGGGCGTCGGCCACCAACGAAACTGCTCGCCGTAGACCCAGACGTACTCGTCGGCCACGCGCAGCGCGGTGCTCGTGTTCGCTCGCAGCCGGTCCACGCGGGGGCCGCCCAGACCGTCGATGTGCCAGGGCGAGGTCTCCGGGTTCCAGTAGGCATCGAGGTACATGCCGAAGCTGACCTGCACCTGCGCCCGGTACTTGCCGCGGTTCTCCGGCGAGACCAGTTCCTGACAGACGCCCTTGATCTGCAGCGCGGACTCCAGATACTCAGTGACGCTGTTGTAGCGGTACGCCCTCTCGCAGCCGTCCACCAGCTTGACGGTGGGCGGGGCGACGTCCAGCCAGCCGTCGATGAACGGGGAGTAGAGACCGTAGCCCACGGTCGCCAGCATCCGCCTCGGGTCGGCGTGCCCGGTGGCGGTTCGGTTGACGATGTTCATAAAGTAGCAGAAGAGCGTGATCTCCGGGTACTCGCCGGCAATCGCGCCCATCACCTGCCTGCCGCGCGCGCGCGCCTTGGCGTGGTACTCCTTGAAGGTGTGTTTGTCGCGCTCCGATTGGGCACCGTAGCGGAACTGAGAAAAGGGCTCAGTGTATGGCTCGGGGTCAAACAGAATGCCCTTGACCCCTCCCTCCTTGGCAATCCACGCCGCGATCCGCCAGTGGTCGACTACCTGCTCCCACCCCGCATCGTCGAACCAATCCACATTGCCGGGGTTAGCGCCGACGGTGACGAAGTTGTTGCTGAGCCGCTGGGAGCGACACGCCTTCAAATCGTCGACGCAGTTCTGGAACCAGTCGCGCTGCCACGGCTGGCTCTGGAAGGCGCCGCGCAGGCCGACGTTCGTACCGTCGCCTGTTCGCCCGATGGCATCGAGCACCACCCCATCAAACGGCCGTTGCTCCATCAGTGCCAAGTTCTCCCGTAGATGCGCCGTGTCGGGATGGTCCCAGCCGGTGGCGATGAGCTTCTTGGTGAGCCGCATGTTTTGGGCGACGACGGCGTTGCCCTGACACAGGACGATTGCGCCCGTCACGGCCACGATCAGACCGTGCATCCATCGCCATACAGGGGAACTTCTCATGGTGACGTCTCCTCGCTCTGCCCCGAACCGAACTACGCTATCGCATTGTTGGCCTTGAGCGGCTGGCCTCCTTTCTACCGTTGCGGCTGGCACAGTAGCGGCGAGCCCGGCACGAGCCAGACGTGATAGGCGGGCCACGCCTCCTGAGGCTCCCGCGACTGTCCCTCCGCAGGATATGCCCTCTGACCGTCGAACTCCTCGACAACTGACCCAATACAGCTCAGCTAAGGAGCACCAACCATGAAGGAAGTTCGTGCCTGTATCGTCGGGATGGGAATCGGGAGACCGAATGGCGACGCTCTCCAGGCCAACGCGCGGGGCCGCGTCAGCGCACTGTGCGACGTAGTCCAGGAACGCATGGACGACTACGCGAAGCACCTGCCCGAGCCGGTGAAGACCTACACCGACTACAAGGCAATGTGCAAGGATCCGGAGATCGATGCCGTCTTCATCGGCACCCCCAACCAGTGGCACGTGCCCGTCGCGCTGGAAGCCGTCAAGCGGGGGAAGCACGTGCTCATCACCAAGCCGCTGGCCGACTCCAAGCAGGCCGCGGCGAAGCTGGTCAAGGCTGCGGAGGCCGAGGGCGTCGTCAACATGATGTCCCTGTCCACGCGTTTCGGCGCGCCGGCGCAGTACCTCGGCAACCTGGCCCAGCAGGGCGAGTTCGGCGAGCTGTACTACGCCCGGGCCCGGAGCGTCCGCCGGAGCGGAATCCCCGCGTGGAATCTCGGCTTCATTCAGGCGGGCGGTGGCGCGTTTCGCGACATGGGCGTTCACGTGCTGGACGCCGTGTGGTGGATCCTCGGCAAGCCGAAGCCCGTCAGCGTCGTCGGCGTAGCGGGGGCCAAGTTCGGTCCCTTCGGCAAGGGATACTGGGACTTCTCCGTTCCGGACAAGACGGTCTACAAGCAGTACGCCTCGGACGACTACGCTGGCGGCTTCATCCGCTTCGAAAACGGCCTCGGTCTCCAGGTGGAGAGCTTCTGGGCGTCACACCAGCCGGGCGAATTCCAGATCGAGCTCTTCGGCACCGACGCCGGCGCCACGCTCAGCCCACTCCGCCTCTTCCGCACCGTCAACGGCGCGCCGCAGGACATCTCCGTCGCTCTGCCCAGACCCGGCGAAGCCTGGGACGCCATCGCCGCCCACTTCATCGACTGCATCCTCGACGGCAAGCCCTGCGACGCCCCTCTCCGCCACGGCTGGATCGTGCAGGAGATGATGGAGGCACTGCTCCAGAGCGCGGAGACGGGGAAGGAAGTCCGGCTGCGGATGGCGGACTATGGGGCGTGAGTGCGTGAGGGCGTCGCTACTCTCAGCACGAGTGGCTGAACCAGCGCCCGACCTGGTCCGCGCAGCCCCGATGCCCGGCGCGCGTCCAACGTACCCGAGCCTCCCCGTGCGCGGTCGGCTGCTGCCTCACCACATCGCCTCGTCCAACACGTGCCCGCCTCTCCCCTGCTCCCGCCTCATCCGGTCGACCTCGTCGGCCAACATCTGCACGGCATGGAACGCCAGGAGCGCGTCTTCCACCTCGACGGCGCGCCGATGGGCTTCACTGTCCTGAGCAGTCAGGAAGCCCAGGTTCCGTTGCAGCGGGTCCCGCGAGCGCACCAAGTCGCCCAGCGCCCGCCGAGCTTCGGCCGGCGGGACGCCGTGGGGGCCGGCAACCGACCGCGTCTGTCGTAGCGCCACTGCTGTCAACGCCTCGGTCACGGCCCTGCGGAGGGGCCCGATCGCGTGCCGGTAGTCCGCCTGCTCGAAGTAGCGCACCGCACGCTGTAGCTCCCTCAGGAGGGCGTCGCGCTCAGCGGGGGCGAACCCGCGCGTGAGTTCGGCACCTGCAGCTCGCACGAGCCGCTGGACGGCGCCGCTCAGCGCGAGCGGTTCTGTCTGCAGCAAACCGTAGAACGCGTTGCTGTCGCCCAACAGCCGTGCCAGCGAGTAGGCGCTCTGCCGGCGCAGCAGCGGGCTATGGCATTCGCGCAGGAGGGACCGCAGGACGCGCGCCACTCGCGCCTCGCCGTGTCGAGCCAGCCCATCCGCGATCAATGCGCGCAAGGAGGTCTCGTGCTCACGCTCGAGTTGCTCCCAGAGCGCTGCCGTGCTGGCCTCCCCGGGCAGCGCGCCAAGAGCAATGATCGCGTTCTTCCTCACAGACCGGTGCGGCCGGTCCAGCAACTCAGTGAGCGCGGGCACGGCGTCCGGGTCGCCGATCTTGCCCAGCGAGACGGCACACTCCTCTATCACGTCGGCAGTTGGGTCAAACAACTTCGCCCTCAGTGGAGCCACGGCCTCGCGATCGCCGATGTCGCCGAGAACACGAGCCGCGCCGCGACGCACCTCGTAGCTCGGGTCGTCAAGCGAAGCGACCAGCTCAGACACGGCAACGCGCGCTCGGGCCGCGCCCAGGCCATGCAGCGCCTGCACGCGCGCCCGCTCGCGGGGACGACGCAGGAACAGCACCAGGTTGACCAGCGCAGACAACGGATGACGCCCCACCACCTGCCGAACCATCTCGCCGGTCTCGGCTACGTTCCGCTCACGGATCAACGGCAGCAAGGCAGTGGTTAGCAGCCGGCACGCGCAGGACACCACCATCACGTAGTGGATGTTGGTCCATGCAACCCCGAACAAATGGGTGCTGTTCGCCGCGGCTTTCGCGATTGTTCCGCCGATCACGGGTCCGACTGCGCTGCCCACGCCGATGAGCCCGTAGCATGTCCCGAGGTACACCGTCCGGTTCTGTTCGGGTGCGATCTTCATCAGCAGGTTGAACTGAGACAGGATGAAGCCCGCCGCCACGACTCCGGCATACGCAAAGAACAGGGGCAGTAGGTACCGGTAGTTGCCGGGAGTGGCGAACAGCCACAGCCCGGGGATGACGGACAGCCCGAACGCACACAGCTTCATTACGGGGAGGTTCCCGTACTTGTCCGCCAGGTACCCCCACAGAGGGTAGGTGACCATCGTCGCCAACGAGGAAACAGCCGTGAAGAGGCCAATCTCGAAGTACGGCACCTTCAGGAACTTGAGCATGAAGAGGATGAAGAACGGCGCTGCGATGAACGTTGCCAGCGACCGCAGCGCAAGGTACGCCATGAAGTTGCGGAACCGCGGCCGCCGGAACGGCAGTCCGATGAACCGCCACACCGGCAGCCGAGGCGAGGACCGCTTGAGGGGTTCCGGAGTAGCGGACAACACCGCGACTGCAGCCAGACCGCACGCCACCCCAAACGCGAAGAGGAACGCAAAGGAGTGCAGCTTCGGCGGGAGTTCCACAAACCGCCCCGCGGCCAGCGTCACCAGCAACCCCGCGATGCCCGCAAGCGCGTTTTGCCGGCCCATGTACCGCCCGCGGATGTTCTCCGGAATGAGATCCGTAATCCACGAGATGCCCGCCGGCAGAGCGAAGCTGAAGAGCGAGGTGGAGACGAAGAGCAGCCCAAGCAGCAGGAACACTCGGGGCACCGCCGCTGGCAGCCACGGTAGCAGGGCAATCGGGACCCACACGAGGTAACCGCCCAGATACAGCAGCAGGCACAACGGCTTCCGTGCGCGCAGCCGCTCAATGACGAACGGGGAGAAGAACTGCAGGATCTGCCCGAACCCCGGCGCCGCCCCCAGCCACCCCACCAGGAAGTCGCTGGCCCCCAGCTCAACCGCGAACCCAGTCGAGAACGTGCCCACCGTCGCCGAGCCGAACAGCGTCGCCAGCACCGCGTTGATCGTCAGCAGCCGCAGGCCCCGGGTGATCTCCGAGAACCGCATCGTTTGGTGCGGAGGCGCGCGCATGGTTAGTGTAGTCTACCAGAATGGTCGGCGGGCGGACGATGGCGGCACAAGCGCGGCGAAGTGGCCGCGACCAGCCGGCGTTGGAACTCCATCCTCCACTCGTCGCGTCACCCCACCTCCACCGGCACGTTCCCATTCCGGATCGAGTGCGCCGCAGCGCAGCCGACCGCGACCGCGAGCCGGCCGGCTTGCGGAGCGGAGAGCGGCTCCACCCCGTCGAGCACGTAGTCCAGGAACGCCCTGCACATGCGTGGGTCTCCGCCTCGATCATCCGGTCGCAATCCTCGACGGAGAGGGCCATCGGCTTCTCGCTGAACACGTGTTTGCCGGCCTTGAGTGCAGCGACAGCCGGCGCAGCGTGCAGGTTGTCGGGCGTGAACACGCCGATGGCATCCAGGTCATCGCGAGCCACGAGTTGGCGCCAATCGCTGGTCGTGGAGGGGTTGTTCGGCGCGTAGTCCTTGCGGAAGGCGTCGAGGTACGCGTCCACGATGTCCGCGCCGGCGACCACCTCCGCGCGCTCGTCTTCATCCCAGTTCTTCGCCACCGCGGCGCGATGCGCTACGCCGATGAGGCCGAGGCGGAGGGGTCGCTGGGCCATGAGATTCGTTGTCTCCCTTGAGGACAGCAATCAGCCTTCAGCGGTCAGGCGTCAGCTAAGGGCGCCTTCGACAGTTTGGCCGTAATGCAGTTCTGCGGCTTGGCGCCTTAGCACGGCGGGACCGAACTCCGCGCCAGTGTAGCAAACTCCTGCCGCGAGGGGATCCTAGGGCGACACCAACAACCTTAGGGGGTGCCCCATACCCGCCCGAAGCAAGCGCTCCCCAGTGATCCTGTCGGTTCCTGCCTTACTCACAGACAGACCTGGCAACCGTTACGGCGACCTTCCGTGGGCGCCCGTCTCGCTGCTGCCGCAATCGGTGTGGCGCGATTGCGCGGTTCGACCCAAGACATCGGGCGTGACGACCGGTTGATGCTTGGCTGTCTCCGGGCGCGCTGTTCGGTGGTTCGCGGTCGCCGCCGCCAGCGTCAGCGTTATTCCTTTCGGCGCAGCCGCAGGGCGAGAGTGTGTCCGAGTCCCGGGATCGGCGGGAAGGCGAACCTCACGCACTCGACCTGCAGTTCCGCGGCAGCGGCAGCCCTCTCGGTGAACCAGAGCGTCCGCGCGTATGCCGGGACGGTCCACCGCGACGACGCGATGTAGGTCCAGCAGAGCAGGCTGGTGGCGTTCGGGTAGGTGACAACAAGACGCCCCCCGGGAGCAACGTGGCCGCGTAACGTGCGCAGCAGCGGCAGAGGGTTCGGCGCGTAGTCAAGCACACCAATGCACGCGACCACCGGCCACGTTCGGCCGGTGAGCGTTGCCGGATCAGCGGTGAACTCCGCTCGGTACCCTCGCTCTGCTGCCTTTGCCTTCGCCCGCCCGAGCATCTCCGGCGAGAGATCGTAGCCGGTCACTTCGCACCCGCGGCGGAGTAGGTCGAGCGTAGTTCGGCCCGTGCCGCAGCCGTAGTCGAGCACCGTCGAGCCGGAGGGCATCATCGTGCGGACCACCCGCAACTCCTGCTCGCCGGCGAAGCCCGAGACCCAGTTGTCGTACCGGGCCGCCCGTTCGTCGAAATGCTGCCTAACGCTCTCTGTGCTGCTCACAACCGTGCCTCCTGGACTTGCCAACTGACGAAACCGACGAACCGGAGCAACCAGAACGCGATCAACCGGTACGTAAGCGCCGCGGCAATAGCCACAGCGCCCGGGGCGCCCAGCCGTGCGTAGATGACCACCAGGGACGCGTCGGCGAGCCCCATTCCTCCGGGAAGCGCGGCCATGGCACTCAGGAGGAGCGTCAACCCGTACCCCGTCAGCAGCACGCCAACGGAGACGGGATGGTGGAACGCCGCGAAGCACGCACCAAGAGTCGCGACGTCCAGCGCCACACGGCCGAACGCCGTCGTCAGGAACGGCCAACGCGGCGTCTCGCCGAGTTCTCCAAGCCCATCATAGAAGTTGTGGAGGCGCGCGGTCACGGCCTCGGGCGAGCGGGACGGCAACTTCGGGAAGCGGGCCTTCAGGTTATCCCACCGAGCGACTAACGCAAGCGTCCACCGGAGGGCCCGTTCGCGGTCGCGGCCCGCCACGAAGGCTGCCAGCGCAGCGCCGACGATCAATGCAGCCAACCCCACCAGAAACGCCAACTGCGACAGCTTCATCTCGCCGCTATGGAGCAGGTACCAAAGCCCGGAGACCGAGACCCCTACCATCATGGCGAACAGGTACAGCGTCTCCAGCAACAGGGTGAATGACGAGACCTCGGGCGAGTAGCCCAAGCGCCCCAATAGACGCGCGCGGAGAACCAGCCCACTTGCTCCCGCGCTGGGGAGAGCTACCTCGACGAACGCCATCGCCGGGAGGATCGCCATGAGCTGCCAGAACGTGGCATGCCCTCGGAACGGCCGCAGCAGGAGGTAGTTCAGCGCGGCCAGGAACGAGTAAGAGCCTAGATGGATGACCGCAGCCGCCGCCATCCATCCCCAGTTCGCCTCCCGGAAGAGATGGACGGCGTCCCTCAACTGCCCGATGAGCGGCCAGAATAGGTAGAGCACAACCGCAAAGGCGGCGACTGCCAGTACCCGTCTAAGCCACGTCATACCGCCGGGCCCTGGAGCGTCACGAAGTGCCAGCCGGTTCGGTCGACAGCCCCCCCACGACGAACTTCGGCAGCGAACCCCAAGATTGCCGGATCGTCGCCCAACGCGAGGTTCACCGGGAACGAAAACGCGGCTCGCCCCGTGCGCACGGCCTTGCCGGGCCAGCGGGCGGTCACCGTCTGTCCGGTCGGCAGCTTCGCCAGGAGTCGGTAGCGAAACGCCCGCACCAACGGCGCCCGCGTGTGTGCCGTCACCCACACCTGCCCACCGGCGCGATGTGCCCCGACACCCACCAGGTCGGCAACGCCGAGCAGCCGTCGGCGGGCGCCCGTACCGACCGGTTCGGACAGCGGGAGGGGCGCGAGCGTCGCTGTTCCCTCTGCCGAGCCCCTCGCCTCGACGTCGACGAGTGACACGGTCCGTTCCTCCAGACCGGTAGTGGTGAGCGCGGCAAACAGCTCGTTCCGACGCGAGAAGCTCGGGAGAAAGGAGCGGAGCAGTACAAGCTGCGAGGTGTACGCCTGCAGGGCAGCGCGCTTCGCCTGCACTTGCTCCGGCGTCAGGTCCGCTCGTACCCAGTGATTCGGTTCGCCGGACAGCCGCGCCGGCGGCAGCAGTGCCACCTCCGGGTGCACCCCTCGTGGCCTGGGGAACCGTCCATAGTGCACCAGATACGCCCAGACAGACGCGCAGTACGCTGTCTCTCGCGCGGTCAGTTCGCCCAAAGCCAACTGGCAGAAGTTGCTGGCGGCGCGGTGATCGGGGTGCGCATCGTTGGGGTGGTGTACCACGATCGAGTCCGGCCGAAACTGGTCGATGACCGTTCTGAGGTCGTCCAAGACGTCCCTGCCGCAGTACCGCGCGCCGGAATCGTGCGTGCTCGGATAGGGACTGCTGGTCCTTCGTGTGTACTTGGACCGGAAGGTGCGCCCAGTGCTCCAGTCCGACAGCCACAGCTTCTCCAACAGGCGGTCCGGGTACCCCAGGAACACGAGGGAGCTCGCGGGCACACCCAGCGCCCCCATGGCCGCCACAGTCTCCGACTCGCGGATAACGCCGCTGGTCACGTAGTCAGCCGGGCGCGCCACCAAGCGTCGCCGCAGGGCCAGCGGCGCCAGTGCTTGGCCATCACCGTTGGTGAGCACAACCACCTTCACCTCGGCGCCTTGCGACAACGCCGCCTGGATCACCCCCCCCACGCCGATCGTCTCATCGTCCGGGTGCGCACCAACGACCAGTAAGCGCCGGACGCCCGCGAGCGGAAGGGGGCCCAACTCGCGCAGTCGCAGGCTCGACAGCGCCTGTGAACGGTGGCGAGCGAAGCCGCCGCGACGCGACGCAGCGTGCGCTCTGGAGAGCCTGCGAGCGCGGCGCGAGGAGCGCCGCGTTAGGGCGCGACGCTTGCGGTCCACTCGCCACGCGCGGAGGATCTGACCGTACATGCGAGAACGAGTGCCGGCACCCCGCCACAGCCCGCGACGCATCTCGCTGGGCGGGTGGGACACCCCTTGCAGCCCAACGTACTCCAGGCGCCACTTGCCGCTGCGAGCCGCGAGGGTCAGGGCGGTCTCCACGCCGTAGCCTGCCGAGGCCTCCTCGTCCACTTGCAGGAACAAGTCTCGGCGCACACAGCGCTGGCCGCTGAGCCATGGGGTCGCCCGATGCGCAAAGTCGGTGTCCGGCCGACCGCCTCGGAAAAGCCCAACAGCCATGTCTGCCTGCCCGCTCGCAACCGGACCAATAAGGGCAGGCACGTGGTGCCGCTGCAGGCCGATCAGGTCACCATCCAGGAACAGCAGTAGGTCGGCGGCAGTTGCGTGAGCGCCGGCGAAGAGGGCCCCGCCCTTCCCCCGGTTGCCGGGGAGCTCCAAACAGCGCATTCGCCCATCAAGGGTTGCAGCCTGCTGGACCTCCGCCGCGGTGTTGTCCGTCGAACCATCGTCCACAACAAGGATCTCCGCCAACTCGGTCACCTGTCGTAGGACAGACAACACGCGGCCGACCCTGCCGGCCTCGTTGAAGACGGGGATGATTGCAGCGATGGAGGAGCGGGCGAAGTCGGCAGCCTGATCAGGAGGCGTCGTCGCCCGATAATGAGTGTGCACAGAACGTCACCATGGCGCGGTCAGGTTTTCCCCCAACACCCCACTTCGCTCCAGCAGAACGCGACAGACGGGAAACCTCCCTCCCCGTGCCGTTGCCGACCACGGAATCTGCCGCGCGCCCGGGGCGCCTTGCGCCGTGGGGTATTGTATCAGGTGCGCGGCGCGAACGCACCACTGCTGCGGAGATCGCGACGGCTGGTCGTCGGCCCGGCTCCTCTCGGGACAGGGACAAATCCCCCGCGGGCCTGGGCCCGGAGCGTAAGCCGGCCGAGCTCACGTCCGTGGCAGCAGCTTTGCATTCCCCGGGGCTTCGTTGAAAGGGAACCCTATGGCCGCCTCACCTCCGGATGTCATCGTCTATCTCTGTCGCAACTGCATTCCGGACGGCGGACACCTTCCCCGGCAGTGGCGCCAGGACGGCGCGCACGTCGTGGTCCGAGAGATTCCCTGCAGCGGCAAGATCGACGCACAGTACCTGTTCCATGCCCTCGAGGGCGGCGCCCGGGGGCTGTGCGTGGTTGCTTGCCCTAAGGGCGAGTGCAAGCTGTCGCAAGGCAACTACCGTGCCGAAGTCCGGACCGCTACCGCCAAGCGACTGCTCGCCGAGATTGGGCTCGAACCCGAACGCGCCGAGCTGCTGCACTACTCCCGCGACGACTCCCCGACACCCCTCGACGAACTGGTTCGCCAAGCGGTGGACAGAATCTGTGCGCTGGGTGACAGCCCGGTGCGAGCGGCCGCATAGCCGACCGAACGGCGCCGTTGTCAGGCTTCGGTCGCCCTAAGGGTCGCCTGGACACGGGGATTGCGCACGCAAGGTTGTACCCTATGGCAAAAGAAAAGACAGCGCTACACAAGCAGCTCGAGTCCGGCAAGCAAGTCTTGCTTACGCTGGCGTCGCCCCCGAAGGGAAGCGATCCCGCGCCACTCCGCGAGCTTGCCCAGCAGTTTGCCGGCAAGGTCCACGCGATTGGTGTCAGCGACAACCACCACGGAGTCACCATGTCGGCGCTGGCGGCGGCGGCGCTGATTGCGGCGGAGGGTGTCGAGCCGGTTCTGACACTCACCACCCGGGACCGCAACCGCATCGCCCTCCTGTCGGACTGCCTTGGTGCGCAGGCGCTGGGCGTCCGGAACTTCCTATGCACAAGCGGTACGCATCAGACCCTCGGGGCATATAGTGCCGCCAAGAGCGTGTTCGATCTCGACTCTGTCCAACTGACCCAGGTGCTGACGAATCTTTGCGCCAACGGCGCCGGCGAAGAGCGGCTGGCCGGGGAAGAGCTTTGCTTGGGGGGCGTGGCCGCTCCGTACGCCGATCCCCTGGAGATGCAGGTTGCTCGCCTCGCCAAGAAGGTTGAGACCGGCGCGCGCTTCCTTGTTACTCAGCCGGTCTACGACCTCGCACGCTTCGAGCAGTGGTGGACGGCGGTCACCGAGCGGGGTCTCCAAGACCGCGTCGCCATCCTCGCGGGCGTCGAGCCACTGGCCGACGCCGACGCAGCCCAGGCTGAAGCCCGCCGGCGGCCGTCTCCAGTGATCCCGGCTGCGGTACTGGAGCGCCTCGCGGCAGGCGCGGACAGCCGCGCACAGCGCGAACTCGGGATTGACCTGGCCGTGGAGACCATTGACCGTCTGTCGAAGATCGACGGCCTGCGTGGGTTCACAATCGGCGGTGAGCCAACTGCAGCATTGGCAGTCATCGAGCGTTCAGGGCTGGTGATCGACTAACCGTGCCAGCCAAGTACCACATCCACACCCACCCAGCCCCTCCCCGCGTTCGCCCTGCGGGAAAGCTCGGCATTGTGGACTGGCGCGAGGACTGCGCGAGTTGCCACAACTGCGTCAAGCGCTCGTGCATCTACGGGTTATTCCGCGACGAGTACGACACGCTGCACGAGGAGCGTGGGTACCTCGACTACATTTATCAGTGCAAGGGCTGCCTCAACTGCGTACAGAACTGCACCAAGGGCATCCTCACCCGCGTGCTCAACCCCGAGTACGAGTGCTTGGGCGACGACTACTTCACGCCGAACATCTTGCTGACGACTTGGTTCCAGTCAGAATCGGGCAGCATTCCGATTTCCGGGTCCGGCTACAACGGTCCGTTCAGTGGCTCCGGGTTCGACTCCATGTGGACCGACATGTCGGAGATCGTCCGGCCGACGCGCGACGGGATCCACGGCCGCGAGTACATCAATACCGGAGTGGACATCGGCCGGAAGCTGGACCATCTCGCGTTCGAGGACGGTAAGTTGGCCGTCTCGCCGCCGCCGCTGGCCGAGATCCCGATGCCGGTGATCTTCGAGGTGCTGCCGCGGAACTGGTATCGCGGCTCGGTGGGTGCGGCCACCCAGGAGGCTGCGAAAGCGTTAGGGCTGCTGGCCATCGTGCCGGTTGAGGACACGCCCGAGGGCGTCGATCCGAAACACGAACGGGCGCTCCCGTGGGCAACCGGCGCCGACGCTGCGGCGAACGAGGCGCTGACTGGCGCGCCGATCGCCATGGTCTCGGACTGCGATGACGTGATGGCGGTCTGCGCCTCGTTGAAAGAGAAGAACCCGGCCCAGATCGTGGTCATTCGCGTCCCGGCGAATCCCGCCGCTACGGAACGGGTGCTGCAACTTGCCCGCGACGGAGCAGAGGTCGTCCACTTGGTGTTCGACTCCCACGGTCGCGAAGAGGCGCCCGAACCGCGTCATGCCCGCGACGTGCTGCGCGAGGTTCATGGCGCCCTGGTGAAGAGCCTCCTTCGTGACCAAGTCACGCTGATTGCCTCCGGCGGCATCGCTATGGCCGAGCATGTGGTTAAGGCGCTCATCTGCGGCGCCGACCTGGTCGCCATCGATCTGCCCTTGGTGATCGCGCTCGAATGCCGCCTCTGCTTGGAGTGCGAACGCGGTGAGCTCTGCCAAATCGCGCTGGAAGAAGCCGACCTCGAATACGCCACCCACCGCCTCGTCAACCTCATGGGCGCCTGGCACCACCAGCTCATCGAGTTGATGGGCGCCATGGGCATCCGCGAAGCGCGCCGACTTCGCGGCGAGACGGGCCGCGCGATGTTCTTCGAAGACCTGGAACGCGATTCGTTCGGCCGGCTGTTCGGCAAACGGAAGGAGGCGGGCAACTGATGGCTACCACAGCAACAGCGTCCGGCGCTACGCCTCAATCCCCCGAGGACTTCCTGTCCCAGCCGGAGTTCGCCCAGGTCTCGCGGGACGTGCGCCCGGCGCCGCCGCGCTACCGCAACGAGATCGGCAAGTTCAGCGTTCACCGCTCGTCCGGGTGCATCCGGTGCGGCAGGTGCGCGCAGCTCTGCCCGCACGGCGTGCACGTGCGGCCGGAGGGCTACGGGTTGCCGATTCGGCCGTTTGACTATCGGTGCCTCGGGCCTGACTGCGCGAAGACCGATCACTTCTGCATTGGCGCCTGCCCCGAAGGCGCCCTGTCGCTGACTGAGAATCCGGTGTTCGACACCCTCGGCGACTACCGCTGGACGGCGGATCTGCTCGTCAGCAACTGGGTCATGGCCGAAACCGGGCACGCGCCGGGACCCCACCTCAACAGCGAGACCGGCGACTCGGGCGGCGGGTTCGACAAGCTGCGGCTGCGCTTCCCCGAGGCGCCGCCAGGCGACTTGCGCCGCGAAGACATCTCCACCGAACTCCTGCTCAACCGCCGCAAAGACGACTCCCGACCCAAGCTCAAGATCGATGTCCCGTGGTACGGCGGCGGGATGTCGTTTGGCTCGGTCAGCGTGTACACCATGATGGCCAAGGCCCGCGTGGCCAAGGCGTGGAACACCTTCTCGTGCACCGGTGAAGGCGGCTACCCCCCGCGGCTGGTGCCGTACGCAAAGCACATCATCACCCAGGTCGCCACCGGGCTGTTCGGCGTGCGCGAGGAGACCATCCAGCGGGCGCCGATCGTCGAGTTCAAGTACGCCCAAGGGGCCAAGCCCGGTTTGGGCGGGCACCTGCTGGGTGACAAGAACACCCCGGCCGTCGCCGCGATGCGCGAGGCGGTGCAGGGCTTTCCGCTGTTCTCTCCATTCCCGTTCCACAGCGTCTACTCCGTCGAGGACCACAGGAAGCACCTCGACTGGATCGCGCACGTCAACCCCAACGCACTCCTATCCGCCAAGGTCTCGACACCGGTCGATGTCGACATGGTCGCCGTCGGCTCGTACTGCGCCGGCGCACACATCGCCCACCTCGACGGCAGCTACGGCGGCACCGGCGCCGCGCCCAACGTCGCGAAGAAGAACATCGCGATGCCCATCGAGTACGCCATCAACCGCGTGCACCAGTTCCTGGTCGACGAGGGCATCCGCGAGCAGATGACCCTCATCGCCAGCGGCGGCGTCCGTACCCCCATGGACATTGCCAAAGCCATCGCGTTGGGCGCCGACGGCTGTGTAGTCGGCACAGCCGAGTTGGTGGCACTGGGCTGCATCCGCTGTGGAAATTGCGAGAGCGGCCGCGGCTGCGCTCGGGGCATTGCCACCACTGACACCGAACTGATGGACCTGATGACCACCCAGTGGTGCACCCAGCGTCTCGTCAACCTCTACAGCGCCTGGCGGGAGATGTTAGTCGATATTCTGTATCGGCTGGGGCTCGACTCCGTGGCAGCGCTGCGCGGGCGGACGGACCTGCTGACGCATCTGGACTACGAGAGCAACGCAGCCTCATGACGAAACGCCGCACTCACAATCAGGCGTTCCCGACCGCTCGCGCTGAAGCGCTCATCCGCGCGAACGCGTGTTTCCGACCGGATGGCGAGCTGCCACTGCGGCCCCGCGAGGCGGAAGGCGGCTGCGGCGTCACCGGGTTTGCGTGCACGATCCCTGTCAGCGGCCGGCACATCTATGAGCCGTCCATCCAGATGCGCAACCGCGGCAACGGCAAGGGCGGCGGTATCGCGGCTTGCGGACTGGTGCCGGAAGACTTGGGCGTCTCGCGGAAGGTGTTGCAGGAGGACTACCTGTTGCAGGTCGCCTTGCTCGATCCCGGCGCCCGCGGCGAGGTGGAGCGGAAGTACCTCGAACCGTTCTTCGAGATCGATCAGGGCGGCATGATTCCGACGGTGGATGACTACCGCGACATCGAGCTGCTGGAAATCAAGCCACCGGATGTGGCGCGGTACTTCGTCCGCGTCAAGCCCGACGTGCTCCAGCGATTTGCGGAGGACAAGGGGCTAACCGCGCTGTCGGAGCGCGACGTTGCCGACGAGTTCATCTACCAGAACTCACTCCGCCTGAACCAGGAGTTCTACGCGTCGCTGGGTGAGCAGCGCGCCTTCGTGGTGTCGCATGGCCGCAACCTGCTGATCGTCAAAATCGTCGGGTTTGCCGAAGCGGCAGTGCAGTACTACCGCATGCAGGACATGCGCGCTCACGTGTGGATCGCCCATCAACGCTACCCGACCAAAGGCCGCGTCTGGCATCCGGGTGGCGCTCATCCGTTCATCGGTCTGAACGAAGCGCTGGTCCACAACGGGGACTTCGCCAACTACCATTCGGTCAGTGAGTACCTGGCTCAGCGCAACCGATTCCCGCAGTTCCTGACCGACACCGAAGTCTCGGTTCAGCTCTTTGACTTGTGGGACCGCATTTACCGCTACCCGCTGGAGTACTCCATCGAGGCGATGGCGCCGACCACGGAGTTGGACTTCGACCAACTGCCCCAAGAGAAGCAGCGTATCTACCGCCAGCTCCAGGCGACGCACATGCACGGCTCGCCGGACGGACCGTGGTTCTTCATCATCGCCCGCAGCCTCGCCAACAGCGGCGAGTTCCAGCTCATCGGCATCACCGACACGGCAATGCTCCGGCCCCAGGTGTTCGCGCTCCAGGAAGGCGAAGTGTCCATCGGTCTGATCTGCTCCGAGAAGCAGGCCATCGACGCGACGTTGGCCAGCCTGGCAAGCGAAGACAAGCGCTTCACGCCCATCGCCGATCACTACTGGAACGCTCGCGGCGGCAGCCACACCGATGGCGGCGCGTTTGTGCTGACGGTCTCGCCCAACAACGGCAGCGGTGAGTATGTCATGCGCGTGACCGACAAGTTCGGTCGGCCGGTGGCGACGCCGCCCGGGCAGGTTCATGCGGATTTGTCGGTGGCGGTGCGTAGTGAGGCAAGGACGGAAGAGGACAGCGACGACCTCAAGGATGCGGCAGAGCGCGGCGACGCGGGAGCGCTGTTCGCGAAGGTCCGCGACTCGCTTGTTGAGTGGGACTACGACCGGCTGCGGTGGTTTGTGGACGAGCTTGCTGACCAGACTGCCGACGCCGCGCCCGCCCTCGGCATCGACGCGCTG
This sequence comes from Armatimonadetes bacterium CG06_land_8_20_14_3_00_66_21, assembly GCA_002779825.1. Taxonomy (GTDB): domain Bacteria; phylum Armatimonadota; class Abditibacteriia; order CG2-30-66-41; family CG2-30-66-41; genus CG2-30-66-41. The sequence continues at coordinate 20,929 of PEVN01000441.1, forward strand.
ACGCTTTGCCTCGACCGACGCTATCCGACGGGCGACAAGAAGCGCAGTTCGGTGCTCACCATCCTGCGCGGCGGGCTGGAGCGGATCTTCGAGCGGCAGCCGCGCCTGAGTCAGGGCGGCGCCGGCGCGTTGCGCCGGATCACCTGGGATACGCGGGAGACGCTCCGCGGTCCGGATGACGGCGAGACGACGCTGCTGATCGACGCGCGGGGCTTCAGCCCGGAAGGCGAGAACTGCGACGCCGCGCTGGCGGTCAAGGCATATCACCTCGGCTGGCAGCGCCTGGTTCACTACAACGTGCGCGGCACGCGCTTCCACGCGGTCGGCTTCGGTCCCGACACCGCCGGGCTGCGAATCGACTGCTACGACAACCCCGGCGACTACCTCGGTTCCGGGATCGACGGTCTCGAGTGCTACGTCCACGGCAACGCCCAGGACCAGCTCTGCCAGATTGCGAAGAGCGGCAAGCTCGTTGTCTATGGCGACGTCGGCCAGACGTTCTTGTACGGCGCGAAGGGTGGCGAGGTGTACGTCCTCGGCAACGCCGCCGGGCGACCGCTGATCAACGCCGTCGGGCGGCCGAAGGTCGTCATCAACGGCACGGCGCTGGACTTCTTGGCCGAGTCGTTTATGGCGGGCGACCCACACAACGGCGGCGGCTTCGCGATTCTCAACGGAGTGCAGTTCGACGCCGACGGGAACGTCGTTCCGCTCGAACTGCCCTACCCGGGTAGCAACCTGCTCTCGTTAGCGTCGGGCGGCTGCATCTTCGTCCGCGACCCCCACCACAGCCTTGTCGAGGAGCAGTTGAACGGCGGTGTCTACCGACGGTTGACGACCGCCGACTGGAAGCTGATCCTGCCCTTCCTGCAAGAGAACGAGCGACTCTTCGGCATCCAGGTCGAGCGCGACCTGCTCACCGTGGAAGGCGAACTCCAGCCACCCGAACACGTGTACCGGAAGGTTGTGCCCCTGGCTCACGCCACCGAGACGGACGGCGCAGGCGAATAGCGATGGCGACTCCCCTCGAATGGAACGATAGTGCCTTCCTGCGCGAAGTCGAGCGCCGCAGCGGCACGCCGGTCAGCGCGTGCTATCAGTGCCACAAGTGCTCGACTGGCTGCCCCGTCGGTCCCGAGACAGACTTTTCGTCCAGTCAGCTCATGCGGCTGATCCAACTCGGCGCCGCTGACGAAGCCCTCGGCAGCCGCGGCATCTGGCTCTGCGCCTCTTGCGAAGCGTGCACGACGCGCTGCCCGCAAGGCATCGACATCGCCGGCGTGATGGACGCCCTGCGCATCCTGGCCGTCGAGCGCAAAGTTGTCGGCCCGCAAGCCCGCGCACAGCACTTCAGCAGCACCTTCCTCGGCAGCGTCCGCCGACTCGGCCGCGTCTACGAAATGGGCGCCTTGGCCGGCTACAAGCTCCGCAGTGGTGCGCTGTTCGAGGATATGGACAAAGTGCCGAAGCTGCTCAAGAAGCACAAGCTCGCCCTGCTCCCGAAGAAGAGCGGCAGCGCAGCGGAGGTGCGGAAGGTGTTCGAGCGCGCGGAGGCTGAGGGGAAGCGATGAGATACGCCTACTTCCCCGGTTGCAGCCTCGAATCCACCGCGTGGGACTTCGACAAGTCCACGCGGGCGGTTTGTCGCGCGTTGGGCATCGAGTTGCAGGACCTCCCGGACTGGACGTGCTGCGGTTCGACGCCGGCGCATACCAGCAATGCGGCGGTCGCGGTGGCGCTGCCGGCTGTGAACCTGCTCAAGGCGCGGGAGTTGGGCGTGCCGATGATGACCGCCTGCGCCTCGTGCTACTCGCGGTGCCGCACCGCCAACCACAAGATCGGCAGCGACTTGGCGGAGCGGCAGCGCGCGGAGCGCGTGCTCGGCCGGCCGTACGACGGCAGCGTCGAAGTTCTGCACCTCCTGGACGTGTTGGTCAACCACTGTGGTGTGGACGCCATTCGCGCCAAGGTGACGCAGCCGCTCAGCGGGCTCCGTGTCGCCTGCTACTACGGCTGCCTGCTGACGCGGCCGCCCGAAGTCGCCGCGTTCGACAACGCCGAGCACCCGACCTGTATGGACGACCTCCTCGTAGCCGCCGGCGCCGAGCCGGTGGACTGGCCCTACAAGACCGAATGCTGCGGCGCGGCGCTCTCGATCACCAACAGCGACGTGGTGCTGCGGCTGACTCACAAGCTCCTCGCCATGGCGCGGGAAGCGGGCGCGGATTGCATCGCCGTCGCCTGCCCGCTGTGCCAGTCGAACCTCGACCTGCGCCAGGAAGATGCGGTCAAGGCACACGGCGCGTTGCCGCCGACTCCGGTGCTGTACGTCACGCAGTTGCTCGGGCTCGCGTTGGGGCTGTCCCGTAAGGATGTGGCGATCGATGCCCTGATGGTCAGCGCAGAGCCGTTGTTAGCGAACCTCGGCGCGGCGGCCGCGACAGGAGGGATCGCATGAACGGCAACGGCGGACAAGCAGTCGCTGCTGTTGCTCCGGCAGGCGAACAGGAGTTGTCCGGTTCCGTCCTGGTCTGTGGCGGCGGCATCGCCGGCATTCAGGCTTCCATCGACTTGTCGGCTGCTGGCTTCCATGTCTACCTGGTCGAAGAGAGCCCGACCATCGGCGGCGGCATGGCGCGCCTGGACAAGACCTTCCCCACCGGCGACTGCGCGACCTGTATCATCTCGCCCAAGCTGGTCGAGTGCATGCGGGACCTCAACATCGAGATCCTGACCATGGCGGACGTGCTGACACTGGACGGAGTGGCGGGCCACTTCACCGCGAAGGTCCGCAAGCGGCCGCGCAGCGTTGACGCCGAAAAGTGCACGGGCTGCGGCGACTGCATCCAGGCGTGCCCCGTTCGCAATGTCGTTCAGACTCCCGACGCCTACACGCCCAGCCAGCCGCTGACCGAAGACGATGAAGTGAAACTCACCGCCGTCTGTTCGCGACACCAGAGCGATCCCGGCGGGCTGATGCCGATCCTTCACGACGTGCAGCATGAGTACGGCTACCTGCCACGCCTCGTGCTGGAGCACCTGGCGCAGCGGCTGGAAGTGCCCGTCGCCGCCATCCTGCGCGTGGCGAGCTTCTACGACGAGTTCCCCTTTGAGCCGGTGGGCCGACACGTCATCGAAGTCTGCAGCGGGACCTCCTGCTACGCGCGCGGATCGCGGGCGCTGCTGGAGCGGCTGGCGGACAAGCTCGGGATCGGCGCCGGGGAGACCGACAAGGACGGCCGGTTCACCTTGCGCCCGGTTCGGTGCCTCGGGCTCTGCGCGCTCTCGCCGTCGATGCGCATTGATGGGGAGAGCTTCGGCAGACTGACTCCCGACCGACTGCCGCGGATCTTGGAGCGGTTTGAATGAGCGCACCGATACGCAACCTCGCAGACTTGGACCGGCTGGCGGCGGCTGGTGCGGCAACGCTCTACCCCCAGCGGCTGAAGATCCTCATTGGTTCCGCCACGTGCGGCGTCGCCATGGGCGCTCGCGACGTTGAGGACGCTGCCCGGAGAGCCGTTGACGCGTTGGGTCTGGACGCCGTCGTCGCGCGGACCGGCTGCATCGGCTGCTGCGGCCGCGAGCCGCTGCTCGACCTGGTGCTACCCGGCGGTCCCCGCGTGAGCTATGGCGACATGACTGCGGAGAAGACCCACGACTTGCTCGCCGCCTACGCCGCTAACGGCGACACGAAACCACAACGCGCGCTCGGCCGGTTCGAGCGGGAAGACCATGTCTCGACCGGCGAAGTGCACGAGTACGCGCCCTCGGTCAACGAACTTGGCGGCGTGCCCATCTGGCAGGACCTCGACTTCTACCGCCACCAGCGGAAAGTCATCCTGCGCAACAGCGGCTCCATCGACCCGTGGTCCCTCGAGGAGAGCCTGGCCCGCGGCGCGTACCGCGGCGCCTTGCGGGCGATCACAGAGCTGACGCCCGAACAGGTGATCGAGGAAGTCTCCAAGTCCGGTCTGCGCGGCCGCGGCGGCGCGGCATTTCCAACAGGGCAGAAATGGCGCTTCGCCCGCGCGGCAGAGGCAGACCTCAAGTACGTCGTGTGCAATGCCGATGAAGGTGCGCCCGGCTCCTACATGGACCGGAACGTGTTGGAGGGCGACCCGCACGCGGTGATCGAGGGCATGCTGATCGGCTCGTATGCCATCGGCGCCCGGGAGGGGTATCTCTACGTCCGCAGTGAGTACCCCCTGGCCATCCAGATTCTGCAACACGCCATCGCCGAAGCGGAGGTGCACGGACTCCTCGGCGACGACATTTTCGGCAGCGGCTGGTCGTTCCGCCTCACGCTGCGCCGCGGCGCCGGCGCCTATGTCGTCGGCGAAGAGACCGCGCTGATCGAGTCCCTGGAAGGGCACGCTGGCGAGCCGCGCCCGCGCCCGCCCTACCCCGTGACCGAGGGGCTGTGGGGGAAGCCCACGGTCGTCAACAACGTGAAGACCTGGGCGAGTGTCGCGCCGATTCTCACCCGCGGCGCCGACTGGTACGCTTCCATGGGAACGAAGGGCACGACGGGCACGACCGTGTTCTCCCTCGAAGGCGTCGTCAACAACCCCGGTCTGGTGGAAGTGCCCTTCGGCCTTACGCTTCGGCAGTTGGTCTACGAGATCGGCGGCGGGCTGGTTGGCGACCGCTCGCTGAAGGCCATCCAGGCAGGCGGACCCTCTCAGGGTTGCCTGCCGCCTTCGACCCTCAACCTCGCCATCGACGCCGACGACCGGCCCGGCGAGACCGTCGTGATGGGCACCGGCGGCATCATCATCCTCGACGACAGCGCCTGCATGGTTGATATGACGCGCTACCTCGTCGGCTTCTTCATGGAAGAGTCCTGCGGCAAGTGCGCGCCCTGCCGCGAAGGCACCCGCCAGATGCACTCGATCTTGAACCGGCTATGCGAAGGGCGAGGCAAGGCCGAGGACCTGCCACTACTCGAACGCCTCAGCCAGACGCTAAAGATCGCCTCGTCCTGCGGTCTCGGCAACGTGGCGTGCAACCCGGTGTTCACTGCCCTGCGAGATTTCCCGGAGGAGTTCCAGGCGCACCTCAGCGGCACTTGCCCCGCGGGCGTGTGTGCGGTGGGAAAGGCGGTACCGGCATGAGCAACGGGAACGGACGCCCGGCCGCAGTCACCTCAGATCGAGTATCCATCACCATCGACGGCCGCACGGCCGAAGTGCCGCGCGAGGTCACCATCCTCGACGCTGCCCGCCAGATGGGCATCTCCATCCCCACGCTGTGCCACTACCGCGGATTGAAGCCGTACAGCGCCTGCCGGGTGTGCCTTGTCGAGGTGCAGACGCCGCGCGGGGCGCAGTACGTGCCCTCGTGTCGCCATCCCGTCAGTGCCGACATGGTGGTGCGCACGGACTCGGAACAGGTGCTGGCGTCCCGTCGAACGATTCTGGAGTTGCTGTTGGCCGAGGCGCCCGAGTCGACGGAACTGGCGGAGTTCGCTGCCGGGCTCGGCGTCGAGTCGACGCCCTTCGAGCCGTTGGCCGACGGCAAGTGCATTCTCTGCGGCCTGTGCGTGCGCGTCTGCACTGAGCGCATGGGGCGCGGCGCGGCCAACATCGTCGGCCGCGGGCCGTGGCGCGAAGTGCGTCCTGCCTTCGACGAGACCACGGAGACCTGTCAGGCATGCGGCGCCTGTGTGTTTGTCTGTCCCACCGGGAGGGTCGATCTCAGCACCATCACCGCGCGGCGAGTGGCGGGGCACGTCACTGGGTACGACCAGTTCCTCACCGCCCGACCGAACATCGACCTGGCGCATCCGCAGGCGGCGCCGCGCGTGCCCGCTATCGACCGCGACAACTGCGTTCACTTCAAAACGGGCGAATGCGGGCTTTGTGCCGAGGTGTGCCAGGCGAAGGCCATCGACTACGATCAAGCCGAGGAGTTCGTTGACCTCAGCGTCGGCAGCGTCGTGCTGACGCCCGGCTTCGAGGCGTTCGATGCCACCCGGCGTGGCGAGTTCGGGTTCGGCTATGCGCCCAACGTGCTGACCAATGTCCAGTTCGAGCGACTCCTGTCGGCGGCGGGACCGACCGAGGGGCACATTCGCCGCCCATCAGATGGTAAGCCGCCCAAGCGGTTGGCGTTCGTTCAGTGCGTCGGTTCGCGCGATCACGGCTGTGACAACGACTACTGCTCTTCGGTGTGCTGCATGGCCACCACCAAAGAAGCGATCTTGGCCAAAGAGCACGAGCCCGGTCTCGACGTGACGGTCTTCTTCCTCGACCTGCGCGCGTTCGGCAAGGACTTTGACCGCTACTGCGAACGGGCGCAGAAGCAGTTGGGCGTGCGGTTCGTGCGCTCGTTCATCTCGCGCACCTACGAGCTGCCGCGCACCCGGAACCTGCGCCTTGTCTACAACGGCCCGGACAGGAAGCAGGTCGAGGACGAGTTCGACATGGTCGTCCTGGCGCTCGGGCTCGAGCCGAGTGCCTCGCTGCAAGGGCAGGCCGAGCGCCTCGGAGTGGCGCTGAACAAGTGGGGCTTCGCCGACACGGCGGAGCTGTGCCCGCTGGAGGCGTCGCGACCCGGCGTGTACGTTGGCGGCGCCTTCCAGGAGCCGAAGGACATCCCCGACACCGTCATGCAGGCCAGCGCCGCGGCAGCGAAAGCGATGGCTTTGTTGGCATCGGCGCGAGGCACGCAGGTTCGCCAAAAGCAGTACCCGCCCGAGCGCGACATCGTCGACGAGCCGCCGCGCGTCGGCGTGTTCGTCTGCCACTGCGGCAGCAACATCGCCTCCGTCGTCGATGTCGAGCGCGTTGTCCGGCGGACCCGCGAGCTGCCGTACGTCGTCCACGCCGAGCACAACACCTACACCTGCGCCGACGACACGCAGAACGCGATGAAGGAAACGATCGAGGCGCTGCGTCTGAATCGCATCGTCGTCGCTTCCTGCACGCCGCGCACCCACGAGCCGATCTTCCGCGACACCCTCCGCGACGCCGGGCTGAACCCGTACTTGCTGGAAATGGCCAACATCCGCGACCAGTGCTCCTGGGTGCACTCGGGTGACCCCGAGGCTGCCACGCAGAAGGCCATCGACCTCGTCCGGATGATCGCCGGCCGCGCGGCCAAGCTGCAGCCATTGCGCGAGGACACCGTCCCCGTCAAGAACACGGCACTGATCGCTGGCGGCGGCGTTGCCGGAATGACGGCTGCGCTGGAATTGGCGGAGCAGGGCTTCCCGGTGGAGCTGGTCGAGAAGGCTGACCAACTCGGCGGCACCGTGCGGGACCTGCACGCGACGCTCTCCGGGCAGGACCCACAGGCATTCCTGACCGAGACAATCGACCGCCTCTGCGCGAACCCGCTCATCACCGTTAGCCTGAACTCCCGCGTCACCAAGATCGACGGTCACGTGGGTGAGTTCACCTCCACCGTTTCCACCAATGGCGACGAACGCGAGATCGAACACGGCGTCGTGATCGTGGCGACCGGCGCGACGGAGCAGAAGCCGACGAGCTTCGGCTACGGTCAGAGCGACCGCGTGCTTACCCAGTTGGAGTTGGATCGGCGGTTAGCCGCGGGCGACCTGTCGCTGCCGGCCAACGCCACCGTGGCGATGATCCAGTGCGTTGAGTCGCGCAACGACGAGCGCCCCTACTGCAGCCGCGTCTGCTGCACGACCGCGGTGAAGAACGCGTTGCTGCTGAAGAAGCAACATCCCGACTGCCGCGTGCTGGTGCTCTACCGCGACATGCGGACATACGGCTTTCGCGAAGCGGCCTACCGCGAAGCACGCGAACAGGGCGTTTTGTTCGTTCGCTACGAGCCGGAGCAACCACCCGAGGTCAACGTGAACGGCGGTCTCCAGCTTCGCTTCCGGGAGCCGTCGCTCGACCGCGATCTGGAGGTGCAGCCCGACTTGGTGGTGTTGGCCGCGCCCATGGTTCCGCGGGCGGACCGGCACGAGTTGGGCGACCTCCTTCGCGTGCCGCTCAACGCCGACGGCTTCTTCCTCGAAGCCCACATGAAGCTCCGCCCCGTCGACTTCGCCACCGAAGGTCTCTTCCTCTGCGGCACCGCCCACGCGCCCAAGTTCCTCAGCGAGACCCTCTCGCAAGCGAACGCCGTCGCCGCGCGCGCCGCCTCGATTCTGTCGAAGAAGCGCATGCCGGTCAGCGGTCAGATTGCCTGGGTAGACCCCGACAAGTGCATCTCGTGCATGACCTGCGTCCACGTCTGCCCGTACATGGCGCCGCGCATCGGCGAGGTCAACAAGGCCGAGGTCCAGAGCGCCGTCTGCATGGGCTGCGGAAGCTGCACCGCCGAGTGCCCCGCCAAAGCGATCTCACTTCGGCACTACCTCGACTCGCAGATTCTGAACGCGCTGGGCAGCCTGCTGGGCGCGGAGGAAGAACCCGCCGCCCCGCCCTTCGCCCAACCGGCAGGCGTCGCGCCGCCCCGCTGGCGGAAGGTGACCGTAAGTGACTGACACGCCCCCAACCACCGATCGTGACCCCATCGTCCTGGCTTTCTGCTGCCATTTCTGCGCCTACGCGGCGGCAGATCTGGCCGGATCGATGCGCCTCCAGTACCCGCCCAACGTGCGCGTGCTGCGGCTTCCCTGCACCGGCAAGCTGGAGGTCAACTACCTCCTCGCCGCCTTTGAGCGCGGCGCCGACGGCGTGATGGTAGCGGGCTGTCTGGAAGGGCAGTGCCACTTCCTCGAGGGCAACCTCCGGGCCCGCCGCCGGGTGGAGCGCGCCAAGCAACTTCTCGGTGAGATCGGGCTGGAGCCGGAGCGATTGGAGATGTTCAACCTCTCCTCCGCCGAAGGCCCGCGCTTCGCCCAGATTGCCACGGAGATGAGCGAGCGCCTCGCTCGGCTGGGCCCCAGCCCGTTGCGAGGGACGTCAGCTCCCGGCGCGGCCGACTTCGCCGATCTGTCCGTTCCGCCCGATCCGTCTGAACCGTCCGACCACCCGCACGCCTAATACTACAACCGTACTTAGCGCGAATGTGCTCGGCGAGGGTCTCCTGACCCCGCCGCTCCCCGGACCGACAGGTCTCCTCGAATCCCGTGGATTCGCAGCCCTTTGAGACCTTCCGGTCAAGCGTTTCGGGGCGGTCGGAGACCTGCCCCGAGCTAAGTACGGTTGTAGTACTAAGCCGCCATCAGGAGACGCACAATGATCGTCGCCGACCGCAAGAAGGTCCCCGAAATCCGGGACATGATCAAAGACCACGAGCGTGTGTTGCTGGTCGGCTGCGGCACGTGCGTCACGGTCTGCCTGGC
>PEVN01000548.1:0-26409 GCA_002779825.1 Armatimonadetes bacterium CG06_land_8_20_14_3_00_66_21
GGCGGAAAGCAGTTGAGTGGCGTAGCGGTACCGCTACACCACTTTTGCCCAAGGGCACTTCCTCGGAAACGCCCGCCTAATCCGAGCCGCGACGGTGACGGAGCGGCCGCCGTTGACGTTGTGCGTGCTGATCGCTCTCGGGCGGCCGCTCCGTCACCGTCGCGGTTCGGATTGGCGGCGCCCTCTCGCCGGAGAGGCCCTGCTACATCCTGGCGACGATCGCTTCCGCCATCCCCGACGTTCCCACCGTGCCGCCCAGGTCCGGCGTAACCTGGACGCCCTCGGAAAGGACCCCATACAGCGCGGTCTCGACGCGGTCGGCTGCGGTCCCTTCGCCGAGATGACGCAGCATCAACACCGACGACAGGATAACCGCGGTGGGGTTGGCGATGTTCTGTCCGGCGATATCCGGTGCGCTTCCGTGCACGGCCTCGAACACGGCACAGTCTTCGCCGATGTTCGCCCCGGGGACCACGCCCAACCCGCCGACCAGACCGGCGCAGATCTCCGACAGGATGTCGCCGTACAGGTTCTCCATGACCAGCATGTCGAACCGTTCGGGCCACTGCACGAGCTGCATGCAGGTACTGTCCACGATCATCGTCTCCTGCTCGATATCCTGATGCCTGCTGGCGACCCGGCGGAAGCACTCCAAGAACAGCCCGTCGCTCATCTTCATGATGTTGGCCTTGTGCACAGCGGTCACTTTGCGGCGACCGTGCTCTTTGGCGTACTGGAAGGCGTACTCACAGATGCGCATGGAGGCTTCCTCGGTGACGACCTTCAGACTCTCCACCACTCCGGGAACCACCCGGTGCTCGATGCCGGAGTAGAGCCCTTCTGTGTTCTCCCGGATCACTACCAGATCCACGTTCTCGAAGCGCGTCCGCACTCCGGGCACGTCCTTGACGGGGCGCAGGCAGGCGTACAACTCCAGGGACTTCCGCAATGCCACGTTGGGGCTCTGGTAGCCGCCGCCAATGGGGGTGGTTAGGGGTCCCTTCAGCGCTACGCGGTTCTTCCGGATCGAGTTGAGCGTGTGATCCGGCATGGGCGTGCCGTGTTTCTCGACGATCTCGGCGCCGGCTTCCAGCACTTCCCACTCGATCTCCGCACCGGACGCAGCAATGACCTGCACGGCGGCGCCGACCACTTCGGGCCCGATTCCGTCGCCCGGGATGAGACTGACGCGATGCACTAGAACCACTCCTTTGCGGTATCGCGGAGTTTGCTCCGCCCGCAAACCACAGTATGACTCCCAGCAAACAGCAAAGGAGTCAGGCAACGTGAGTTCGAAGAAGGGAGGAATCGGTTCCCGAATCCAGAACTCTCTAGCCATGAGCTCAAAGCGCCACCGCAACCAAAACCGTCGGCACTTCCTGAAGTCCACTGGCGCCATGCTGGGCGCCGGCATGTTGGTGCGGCCGTCCATTGCGGAGGGCGTGCCGCCAAGCGAGCGAATCGTGTCCGCCCACATCGGCGTGGGTGGCATGGGGAACGGCCACGTGCAAGGCTTCGCCAGCCAGAAGGATGTGGACATCGCTGCCCTGTGCGACGTGGACGAATCCCGCCGAACGGCCACTTTGGCGAACCTGCAGAAGAGCCGCCCCGACACTCGGACCGAGTTGTACGACGACTTCCGGCGAGTGCTGGAACGGGACGACATCGACGTCATCTCGTGCGCGACGCCCGACCACTGGCACGCGCTGGTCACCCTCCTCGCCTTCCAGTCGGGCAAAGACGTCTACAGCGAGAAGCCGCTCTGCCACAACGTGGCCGAAGGCCGAGCGATGGTCGACGCTGGCAAGCGTCATGAGCGGGTGTTCCAGTTGGGCACGCAGATCCACGCTGGCGACAACTACCACCGAGTGGTGGAACTGGTGCGGTCCGGCGCGCTCGGCAAGATCCACACCGTCCGCCTCTGGATGAACGGCGGCGCCCCCAACCTCAAACCCACGCCCGACCAAACGCCGCCACCGTCGCTCGACTGGAACATGTGGCTCGGTCCGGCGCCGTGGCACGCCTACAATCCGGCCCGCTGCCCCTTCAACTTCCGTTACTTCTGGGACTACTCGGGCGGCGTGTTCGCCGACTTCTGGTGTCACATCGCGGACATCGCCTTCTGGTCGCTTGACCCGGGCGCCCCGACAACCGTCGTCGCGCGCGGTGAGGACAGCCGCGCCGGCATGGCGACTACCCACAATTGGATCGACGCGGATTTTGACTTCCCCGACCGCAAGATCTACTGGACCACGCAGACCCCCGACGTGCCGGGCGCGCAAGGGAAGGGCATCGGGTGTCAGTTCGTCGGTACTGACGGAACGCTGGTGGCAGACTACGGCAGCCGCGCGCTCTTCTTGGGCGACGCCAAGGAACCGGTGACCGACCTGCCCGAAGTGCCGCAGACTGTTCCGCGCTCTCCGGGCCACCACCGCGACTTCCTGGACTGTGTGAAGACTCGGGCGCTGACCGAGAGCAACCTGCCATACGCCCACAACATGACCACCCCGATGCACCTCGCGAACCTCTCCTACCGTCTCGGCCGCAAGCTGACCTGGAACGCGCAGGCCGAGCAGTTCGTGGGCGACGAGGCAGCCAACAGGTTGCTCTTCCGCCCCTACCGCGACCCCTGGTGGCTCCCCACCTGACCGAAGGCAACCTTATGCACCTCCCGATTCTCTTCCTCGCCGCCGCAACCAGCCTGCTGCCCAAGGCGCACGCCAGCCCCGACCCCGCCGCGCTGTGCGCCGACTTGCGGTCGCCCGATGTCACCATTCGCCAAGCAGCGCGCGAGCAGGCTGTTGCGTTGGGAGCGCCCATGGTCGCCCCGCTGTTTGGGCTGCTCTCGGCGGGCGATCCCGCGCTGACCGCCGTCGCCGAGAACACACTCTTCCGCCTCGCCGGCGTTGCGACCGCCCCTGGGGCCGGTCGGCGGCGCGAGCAGGTAGCGGCCGCGCTTCAGGCAGAGCTGGTCGACGGCCCCGCTGACGCACGAGCCTACGCCGCTCGCCTGCTGAGCCTCGCCGCGGACGACCGGGAGTCGGTCCGCGAACTGAGTCTGGCGCTCGCCGAGCCGGAGACGCGCGAAGCCGCTCGCACCGCCCTGCAGCAGCTTCCGGGCGACGATGCCTCGAAGGCACTGATCACCGCCCTGACGACGGCCGCGGCCGACCAGCGCCCGGCCTTGATCCACGCGCTGGGAGCGAGGCGCGCGCGCGAGGCCACCGATCCGCTGATTCGCTGGGCAAGCGAAGGTGACCCGCTTACCCGCGCCGCCGCCCTCGATGCCCTTTGGCAAATCGGTGGCGACCGGGCAGTGGGCGCACTCGCAGAGACCGGTCACGCCGACACACCCCCCCCAACCAAACGAAGGTGATCGTGGATGCTCAGAGTCTGTATCATTGGCATGGGTCCCATCGGCAACCGCCACGCCGACAACTACGCCGCGTTCCAGGAAACCGAGTTGGTGGGTGTCTGCGACATCCGGACCGACCGCGCCGACGCCGCAAGCGCGCGCCTGGGCGTGCCTGCCTTCTACGACGCTGAGACAATGCTGGCGCAACTCAGACCGGACGTATGCAGCATCACCACCGGCGGCGAGGAGTACAGCAGCGACCACTTTCTCCCCACGATGCAGGCGCTCGAAGCCGGCTGCCACGTGCTGGGTGAAAAGCCCATCTCCAACGACATCGACTGTGCGCGCCAGATGGTCCGCAAGGCCAAGGAGAAGGGGCTATGCTACGGCATCGACCTCAACCACCGCTTCACGCCAGCCGCCCGCAAAGCGAAGCAGTGGGTCGAGGAGGGACGGCTCGGTCATCTGCTGTTCGTCAACATGTCCATGTGGATCGGCAACCCGGCCGAAAGCTCGCCCTACTACCACCTCAAGGCGCTCCACCCGCACACCATCGACGTCATGCGTTACTTCTGCGGCGACATCGAGAAGGTCCAGTGCTTCGCCACCAAGGCGCCCGGCCGAACCATCTGGTCCACCGCCCACTGGAACATGAAGTTCACCAACGGCGTCGTCGGCGGCCTGACCGGCAGCTACGACGTGAGGCGCGGCCATCCGATGGAACGCTGCGAGGTCTGCGGCACCGAAGGGCGCTTCGTGCTGGAGGACATGTGGCGGGAGCTGACCCTCTACCCCGTCGACTCCTGGGACAAGACCGTCTATACCAACCCCCTCTTCGGCGGCTTCCGTGACTTCGGCGACACCTTCACCGACCGCCTCCATACCTTCGTCAAGCAAGTCGCCTCCGGCCGCCAGCCCGACGAGATCGACGGCTCCGGCCTTGACGGTCTCCGCGCGCAAGAGGTCATCGCCGCGTCGATCGAGTCGCTGGAGAAGGAGGCGGTGGTGAGGGTAGAGTATGGGAAAGTCTAACGCGCGACGCGAAGTGGCAGAGGGGGTATAATGAGCACCCGGTAAAGGGCCGTGGACCTGTTCTCGACTGTGGCAAGCAGGCGCACTTCGGACGGGCCAATGCCGGGACTGCTCGACAGTATACGATGACACCATGAACAGGAAACTGTCTGCTGACGCGATTGCCCTCGTCCGTGCCTGGGAGCGATTCCACGACTGCGCCTCGACCGAAGCGCTGGCACCACGGGTCTTCGAGTCTCTGGTCGAGGTCTGCGGAGCCGACTGTGGGTACATGCTGCTGGCGGGTCCACAAGACGACGACGCCTACTTGTGTGCGGTGCGTCGTCTGCCCGATCCGGGGGAGGAGATCGCCATCGGTGGCGACGAAATCGACCGGTTGCAGGGTAACCCGCTGGTTGCCTCGCTCGAGTCGCCGTCAGAGTTGACCGCCGAGGCGCTGACACTGGTGGAGGCGCTGGACAGGCGGATCGGTTTCAGTGAGGAGAGGCGCCGGCGAGGACTGTGGATCAGTCTGGTGGAAGACGACCTGATTTTCGGGTTCGTGCGGCTGGTCTGCGGAGCGGAAGCAGGGGAGTGCAGCACCGGCCTCCTGACTGCACTCGCCCAGAACGCTGTCTGGCAGATGCGTCGCGCGGCGTTGTCAGGCGACCCGGCCCTCGAGGCGACCTGTCGGTTGGTGGCGCGGGTCGTGGATGCGGCGACCGGAGATGAGCACCACCACTCGCGGTTGGTAGGAGAGTGCGCGCGCCTGATTGCCGACGAAATGGGTCTTCCCGAAGCGCGCTGCCGGCTGACGGAGAGGGCCGGGTACCTGCACGATGTGGGGAAGATCAGCGCGTTGCGACAACTCGCGGAGGCGCCCGCCCGGCTGGAGGGAGCGCAACGAGAGCAGATCCGGTCTGCGATCCGGGAGGGCATCGAGGCATTGGCCCGGGTGCAGTCGCTGCGCCCGATGGCTGACATCCTGCTCCAGATGGGCGAAGCGTGGGACGGGAGCGGACACCCGAAGGGCTTGACGGGGGAGGAGATTGCGCTCGAGGCGCGAATCTTGTCCGCAGTGCATCGGTTCTACCTGGCACTGCAGGCGCGCCCGCACCGGGGGAACCTCACTGCTGTTTCGCACGCCGTCGCCTTCTTGGAAGGGCAGGCCGGCAAGGACTTCGACCCCCGCGTGGTCGAGGCTCTCGTGACGGCGGTGGCCGGACCGGGGGGGGCGCTCCGGTGAGGCGTCGGCGGCAGGCGGAAATTGGAGCGGCACTGGTGGAGTTCGCCGCGGCCGTGACGCTACTGCTGCTGTTGCTCCTCGGCATCCTCGAGTTCGGGCTCCTGTTCAAGGATTTACTCATCCTGCACGAAGCCGCCCGCGTGGGGGCGCGAAGCGCAGGGCTGGGGAACACGACCGACACGATCACGTCGCGCACGCAGAACAGTGCGATCTCGCTGAACGCGGCGGCTGTGAGCGTGGACCTCCGGTACAGCACAGACGGCGGCGCCTCCTTCCCGGAAGTGCTCTCTGACTCCGGAGGCGAGAACGACGCGCCGGTTGGCAGCCTCATTCGACTCACCGCCAGCTACCCGCACCGGTACGTCACCGGATTCGTCGTCCCCGGTCAGCAGAGCAAGACGCTGGTGGCACGGATGGTCAGTCAGCGCGAATACGCTTCTGCGGCAGGTGGTTCGTCTGGCGGGGGCGGAGGCGGCGGGAAGGGGGTGGGAAGAGCCCTGCGTTGTCCGTCTCGCCGGCTGTCACGCCCTGACCTGCCACGGAAGCGTCCTCTCGGTGACCTCCGGGCCACCCTCGGCTGCGCGTGCCACACGGTGCCAGGTGCCGCGAAACACGATGAATGCGAAACGATTCGGAACAGGTAAGGGACAAGTGCTGGTGATCCTGTCCGTTGCGGCCCTCGTAATGGTCGGTTTCGTCGCCTTGGTGATCGAGCTGGGGCGCCTGGGGACCGCCAAGCATGAGATGAACCAGGCGGCGGACGCCGCGGCGCTGGCTGCGGGAATGCGACTCCCCAACCAGAAGACAGGCGCTCAGTCCGCAATTAGTGTAGCCGAGTTGAACGGTGCCGAGGCCGTGGAAGTGCAGTATCCTAAGGCGCGAAGCGTGTCGGTCACCTGTTCGCAAGCGCTGCCCTCCCTCCTGGCGGGCATGTGGGGCGTCAAGACGACGCAGGTGCGTGCGGCCTGCTCGCAGACTCAGACCGATCCGGTGACGTCGGTGACCCGTCATCTGCGTCCGCTCGCCGTCCACCCCAGCACGTACACGCTGTCGAAGTCGGTTACGCTCACGCTGGCCGTCCTGCCGAAGGACGCCAAGGCGCTGGCAAAAAAGACAGCCAGCCGCTACGTCGCCCTGTCGCTGGGCGGCACCGGCGCGACGACCTACGTGGAGAACATGGAGGTCGGCTACGCGGGAACGGTTGCAGTTCGTGACACGCTGAAAACTGAAGCGAAGTCGATGGCGAAGGCCAACAGAACGGCGATCGTGAAGGACCCGAAAACGCGCCAGGCGCTGTTCCAGCAGGCCGGACGAGCTCCGTACAACGATGATGGCGCCACGTACTCGCACCCCGACTACCCGTACGGCGACCCGCGGATCGCCCTCGTCGCGGTTGGCAGCAACTTCGGCGGAGGCGTCACGAAGCGCAACGTCGATGTGGCGGGATTCGCGGCGTTCTACGTGCGTGCCGTCTCCAAAGACGGCCGGCAACTGACGGGCCGGTTCCTCGAGTACTCCGTCAGTCCCGGTCCGGCGACGGACGCGGGGCAGACAGACTATGGACTGCGCACCTGCTGGTTCGTGCGGTAACGGATGGCACACAGTTCCGGTCAGGAATGACAGCACCATGAACAGACCGCTCATAATCGCCGCCGTCGTGTTGGGAGTCGTGTCCACCGGCATCACGTACTGGCTGTTGAGTCGCGCTGCGGGTAGTCCCGAGCAGCGTCTGGTGAAGGTTGTGCGTGCCAAGAGGGAATTGCCGCTCGGCACAGTCCTCCGCTCGGAGGACCTGGAAGTGGGGCCCGTGAGAATGGCGACAGCCACGCGGGACGCCCTCCGCTCCCCGGCTGATGCTATCGGGAGGGCGACCACACAGGACCTCCCGGCGGGCACGGTGTTGACGCGGGCACACGTCGCCCCGGCGCCGGCGGCTCCTTCGTATACCGTGGAGGGCGGCATGAGAGCCTTCATCATCGCCGTTGAGGCGCAAGTCGGTGCTGCGAGGCTGGTGCGACCGGGGGACAGGATCGACATTCTCTATATGGGAGTGGACTCGAAAGCAGCGCAGGTCCTGGCCCAGAACATCCGCGTAATCGAGCTGCCCGACGCCAAGATCGCAGGGAAAGGCGAGGGGAAAGCCACAGCCACTCCCGAGGGCAAAGCCAACTTGGTCGTGGAAGTGACCCCAGACGAGGCGGCCTGCCTGTTTGCCGCTCACACCACAGGCGTCCTGAGCGTAGCGCTGCGCAATCGCTCGGATACGGTACCGGTCCTCGTGGAGCCAGTCCTCGCGCCGCCCGCCGCCGCTTCGGAGGAACCGCAAGCGCCTCCTGAGAGACCGCGGGACGCCGAGCCTCGATCGAGCCAGCCGAACAGAGAACCCGGACCCCGAGACGTGGCGCCTCCCCTGCCGGTTCCACGACCCGCGCCGGTGGAAAGCGTCTCCTCGCCGATGACACCTGGCAAGCGAGTCACCGTGATCCGTGGCACAGACCGCCAGGTCGTAGACGTGGAAGAGTAGACCATGCACGCAGAGGTTGACTCCACCAAGCAGACAGGCACGATCCGCCTGCTGGCCGTACACCCCGAGCCGCAGGCCTACGCGGAGTTCGACGGTCTTGCTTTGCCGGGCGGGTCGGTCACCGCGCTCGTGGAACGTGCTGCGAGCGAATTGTCCGCCCTGCGCGCCGCAGCCGAGGTGCAGCCGGACGTTGTGCTGGTGGAGGTCGACCAGAGCGCCTTCGATCCGTTTGCGCTCGGACAGGCGTTGAGCGGGGAGTGTCCAGACGCCTGCCTGGTATTCGTGGGAGACACCGCCGATTCCCACAATCTGCGGCGGGCGTTGACATGTGGCGCGCACGAGTATCTCATCCGACCCCTGGATCTGCGGGCAGTGGCCGAGGCGCTCGCTGACGTGATTAGCCGCCAGCGGCAACGGCTCGAATCGCTGCAGCCGAGGCGCGTCCCTGAACGGACGTGCCCGGAGTGGGAGGTCATCGGCGTCATCTCCGCTCGCGGAAAAGCGGGCAAGTCCACCATTGCCGCCAACCTGGCCATCGCGCTCAAGCAGGAGAGTCAGGAGAACGTAGCGCTGATTGATGCCGGCTTCGGGGATGCCTGCTTCATGCTGAAGCTGACGCCCGTGCGCGGCATCGTGGAACTGGGGCCGTTGGCCGCCGAGGTCGACGAGGAGATGCTCGCAGAGCTGGCGGTCACCCACTCGTCCGGGGTCCAGGTTCTGTCCACGCACACCCGCGTCGACTATCTGGACACGCCACCGGTCGCGGCCGAGTCCCTGCGCGCGGTGACCGACCGCCTGCGGGACTCGCGGCGGCATGTGGTGATCGACTGTCCCGCCTGGCAGGTGGGCAGCAGCCTGGAGTGGGCTGCGGAATGGACAACCGTGCTGCTGGTGCTGTCGGCGTGGGACCTGCTGGCAGTACGAGATAGTCGCGCGCTGATCGATGCCCTGCAGAAGACCATGACCAATGGCGCCGCCCTACGAGTGGTACTGAACCGGTACAGCAAACGGGACCCGATCAACCTCGCCAGCCTCGAGGAGAACCTGAACCAGCCAGCCTTCGTGACTGTGCCCAACAATACCAGCTTGGTGACTGCTGCGATGACTGCCGGGAACCCAGTGATGCTGGACGCCCCCGACAGCGACGTCGCGGCGGCGATCCGCGAACTGGCACGCAAGGTCGTCGGCATGAAGGCCGAGACAAGCGAACCGCGGAAGCGGCGGCGCCCCTTGTTTCGGTTGTGAGAGGTCTGCACGTCTTGACCACGCAAAGCACCCCTACGCCGACTCGGCCCACGATCTCGCGGGCCGAGCGAGAGCTGACCCTCGGTCTGCGGTCTCGGGTCCACCACGCCCTCGTCAAGGCACTCGAGACCTCGGGAGTCCCCGATGACCGCGCGGGAGATCGCCAGTACCTACTGGAACGCGCGCGCGCAGTGCTGTCCCAGCTCATTTCCGAGGAACGGGGAATCCTGTTGCCTCAGCGGCTGCGCGAGGTGGTGGCTCGGGAAGCGGTGGATGAGGTTGTCGGCTTCGGACCATTGCAGCCGCTGCTGGAAGACCCGTCGGTCACGGAAATCCTGGTGAACGGGCCGGAGGAGACGTTCGTAGAACGAGCGGGGCAGTTCGAGCGCGCGGACATCGTGTTCGATGACGGCGAGCATGTCGTGCGGATCGTCCAGCGCATCCTTGGGCCGGTCGGCAGGCGGCTGGATGAGCGGTCCCCCATGGTCGATGCTCGCCTGCCCGATGGTTCCCGCCTCAATGCGGTCATTCGTCCGGTTGCTGTGGCAGGTCCGCTGGTGACGATCCGCAAACACGGGGAGGCTCCGTTTGGGGTCGACCGGCTCCTTGAGGTGGGGACCCTGTCCAGGCCGCTGTGGCGGTTCCTGAAGGCGGTCGTAAAGGCGAAGCTCAACATCGTCATTTCCGGAGGTCCCGGCAGCGGGAAGACGACACTGCTGCGCGTCTTGGCGGGTGCGATCCCGGAGGGGGAACGCGTGGTCATCATGGAGGACTCCGCGGAACTGATGATCGACCGGCGCAACTTCGTGTCGATGGAAAGCCGACCGGCGACGGCGGAGGGCGTGACCGAGATCACCATTGGCGACCTGGTGCGCAACGCGCTTCGCATGAGACCCGATCGGATCATCGTGGGCGAGGTTCGCGGCAAGGAGGCCTTCGACATGCTGCAGGCCCTGAACACCGGCACGGAGGGCTCGCTGAGCACGCTCCACAGCAACTCGCCTGAAGATGCGTTGATCAGACTGGAGTCCATGTGCATGATGGCCGGTCTCGAACTCTCCTCGCAGGCCATCTCGCGACAGATCGGCTCCGCCGTGCACCTGATCGTGCAGCAAAGCCGGCTGCCGGATGGCAGCCGAAAGATCACCCACCTGGCGGAGGTGGTGCCGCGGCCCGGAGAGCTGCCCGGGCTGCGGAACGTGTTCACGTTTCGCCACACCGGGGCGGACTCGGACGGAAACGTGACCGGCCGCCACGAGTACGTCGGCACCGACTTGCTGTGCGCCGAGCGGCTGAGGCGCGCTGGCGTGAACCTCGAACAGTTGTTGAGCACCGCCGAGGATACCGATTCCAAACCGGAACCGACGGCGTCCTCCTGACGGCTTATGAACCTCGAACTCAGAGAGCTGCTGATCTTGGGTGGGGCCTTTGCAGGCACGCTGGTCACCGTGTTCGCAGTGTATCGGTTGCTGACCTACCGGCAACGGCTGGTGGCTGAGCGGATGGCGGCGGTCCGCCTGGTGCAGAGCGGCTCAGACGTAGCCCGGGAGGTCGCCCGCTCAGCCCGGCGCCGTTCGGCGATTGCGGCACTGGACTCGTGGCTGGGGCGCAGCGGAATCGCCCGGAAGTTGGAGCGGCGGCTCACGACCGCCGGCATTGCGCTGAAGCCCGCCGAGTTCGCAGTCACCGTGGTGGCGACCACGGTCTCCGGGGCCTTGGTGGGGGCACTGGGTATGCGCAACCTGCTTGCCGCGACCCTCCTGGGAGGGCTCGGTTACTACCTGCCCAATGTGCTGGTGGGCTGGTTGGAAGCGCGACGGCGCTCGCTCCTGGAGAAGCAGTTGGCCACAGCCGTCCGGCTGATCTCCGCGTCCATGCAGGCCGGTCATGGCTTCCAGAGCAGCCTGGGGGCGGCGGCGCAACGGCTGCCGCCGCCCATCGCGGACGAACTCCAGCGGGTCGTGGCTCGCGTCAACCGCGGCCTCGGGGTGGAGCAGGCGCTGCGGGAAATGACCGACCGGGTGAACAGTTACGACTTCGACCTGTTCGTCAACGCCGTCGCGATCCAGTTGCGCGGCGGCGGCCGGTTGTCCGAGATCCTGGACAACATCGCCGCTACCATCCGACAGCGCCTCGGGCTGCAGCGGGAAGTCAGGTCGGCCACCGCCCAGGGCAAGTTGAGCGGAGCGGTCCTGTTCCTCGTTCCGCTCGGCATCGCGGCCGCCTTGATGGTGATCAACCGGCAGTACGCAATGCTCTTGTTCACCTCGGAGCTGGGACGGATGCTCGTCCGAGCCGCCGTCCTCATGCAGGTGATCGGCTTCTTCGTCATCAAACGACTGCTGCGGATTCGCGTCTGACGGCACTGCCGTTCGACCCGTGGTCTGCAATCTGAGAGCTGGAATCTGCGCTCTGTATGCCCATGAGAATCGCTCATGACAGGTTGACCACCCCGTCGCAGGAAGATGCCTCGCTTCTGGGACAATCGGCGACAGCCGGTCCCTTCTCCGCCGACGCCGCGGTAGACGGACCGGCTGACACCTATCTTCCGGCGTGTGGTGACGCATTTTCGAAGGAGCCCTCGTGCTGTTAGCTACGTTGAGTGTGATGTGGGGGGCGACGTTGGCAGTCGCCGTCGTGGCGGTGCTTGCGGGGCGCGCTCGCGGGTTATCGCCGGAGCGGCTGGAGGAAGCATTCAGCTTTGTAGATGATTCCCGTCCGGCCGAGCGCGCTGCCGGCACGCCTGCCCCCCTGGCGGAGCGAGTGCTCCGGCCGCTGTTGCGGTGGGTAGCGGAGCGCTTTCAGAAACTGGTCCGGCCAGCGGAGGGAAGTGAGCGGCTGCTGCGGGCCGCGGGGTATCCGCTGCGACTGGATGTCGTCGAACTCGTCGGGCTGAAGGTCGGCGCGGCAGTCGTGGCGACGATGGCAATGGGCGCGCTGCTGATCCTGTTGCCGAGACTCCTCCCTTTCGGTCCGCTGGTGCTGTGCCTCGCGGCCGCGATGGGGTTCCTCCTGCCGAGCGCGGTCCTGTCGCGACTGGCCGCCAGGCGGCGCTTCGAGATGCAGCTTGCGCTCCCGGACATGCTGGACTTGATCACCTTGAGCGTGGAAGCAGGGTTGGGCTTCGACGGCGCAGTGGCTCGGGCGGTTGCCAGCACGACCGGTCCGCTGAGCGAGGAACTCACCCGCGTGCTGACGGAAGTCGGGCAGGGCAGACCGCGGGTGGTCGCCTTCGGTGATCTCGCCGCGCGCACGAAGATCGAGGAACTCTCCCTGCTGGTTGCAACGGTACAGCAATCGGAGCAGTTGGGGGCCAGCATCGGCCAGGCGCTGCGCGAGCTGGGCGATCAGCTCCGGGAAGAACGGGTCTACCGCGCCCGAGAGATCATCGCCAAGCTGCCGGTGAAGATGCTGTTCCCGTTGATGGTCTTCATCTTCCCCGCCCTCTTCATCGTCATCCTGGGGCCGGCAGCGGTGATGCTCAGGCAGTCGTCGCTGATGGGCCTCCCCTGACATGCAGACGTTTCCGGGGGGATCGACGGGGCCGCCCCAAGACGAGCCGTTCGTCCCCCTCTCGCGCAGAGCGGGAAGCCGTTCTCCCGGCGGCAGTCGCAGCAGCAATTCCATACACTCCAAAGCGTGGAATTGACGTGAGCCGCCGCGGTCGCGCGGTCGGAGGCTGGCGTGGTTGCTCGGCCCGGCAGTCCGTTGAGGATCTCAATCGGCGCTCAACAGGACTCCGCGGAAGCGACGTACGCGCGCGCTCCCGCCCCGGGGCAGCAGCGCAAACCGGCTTCCCCACAGGCTGTTGGGCGGATTACAGTCCCAGCAGCTTCTGCGCGTTCGCACCCATGATCTTGCTCACCGCCTGCTTGGGGACCGGCGGGTCCTGGAAGTACGCGACGAGGGGGCACTCTTGCTTTGGGGTGAGGTAGTCGGTCCCGAAGAGCAGCTTGTCCTGGTTGCGCTCCAGGAAGGCCGGACCGAAGTTGGGGTCGCGGGCGATTGCGTTGTGGCCGGAGCCGGCGGAGAGGTCGCCGTAGAGGTTGGGGTACTTGGCCAGTAGCTTGTCGACGCGGCCGCCTTTGCGGACCTTGCCGGTTGGGTAGCCGGAGGGGTCGGTTTCGTTCTTCGAGATCTCCCGCCAGAAGTTGGGACCGTGCGCCATGAAGACGGTGGCGGGGTACTTCCTCAGCATCTTCTCGAAGTTGGGCATGCCGGGCTCGTCGCGGTTGATCCAGTAGTCAAAGTGCATCATGAGGGGCAAGCCGAGTTTGCCGCAGGCTTCGTACAGGACTTGGTTCATCGGGTCGTCGACGGGGATGCCGGCGAGGTTCTCGCCGAAGCCTTGGCAGCCTTGTCCAATGTAGTCCTCCAGCATCGGGGTCGGGTCGAAGTGGCCGGGATAGCGGCGCCTGGGATCGATGTTGCAGAAGGGAATTAGCCGATCTCGATGCCGCCGGCACATCCGGAGGATGTCGCGCGTGGGGACGTACAGATCGACCTCCTCGGGGTTCTCGACCGACAGCACTACCGCCTTGTCCACACCCCACTTGTCCATCTGCCGAAGCAGGCGTGAGGCGGTCAGCGGTTCTTGACCGTGGCGCAGTTGACCGAGGTGGACGTGATCGTCGATGACCATGGAGGGCTCCTCTTCTCGTGCCGAGTGACGGGTGGCGGGTGACGGGCGCGCCTTCGCGCTTGCGTTATTCGACGGGCGGAGGCCAGTTCCTGTGTGGCCAATCGCCAGAATCCTGTTGTAGCGTGAACGCTGCTTCCGGGTGGGGGCGGAAGGCTGGGTGAGCGGAAGAGTGAGGGGGCGCCTTCCAGTCTTCCGACCTCCGGTTGTTCGTGGCGGCCAACTTCGGTTGCGGCACTCGCCGCGACGGGAACCGGTGCGCGAGCCGGCCCGCGCTTGCCACGCCCGACGGCTTGTGCTACGATGGCCGACAACTGTGAAGTGTGAAGTCAGCGGAAGGAAGTAGCGACCATGGCAGAGCGAAGCGTCGGTCTCGGCGTGCTGGGCGTCGGTCTTCAGGGCGAGGCGCATGTGCGGACATTCAAGTGCGTTCCAGGCTGCGAAGTAGTGGCGGTAGCTGACGTGAATGCCGAGAGAGCAGCCGAGGTGGCGCGGCAGTACGGGGTGCCTCACGCGTACGACAACTTGGACGAGCTGCTGGCCAACGACGCCGTCGAAGCGGTGTCCATCGTGCTGCCCGACCATCTCCACCGGGAGGCGGGAGTTAGGGCGGCCCAGGCCGGGAAGCACCTCCTGATGGAGAAGCCGCTGGCCACTACCGTGGCGGACGCCGAAGCCATCGTCGCGGCGGCGAAGGCGGCCGGCGTCAAGCTGATGGTCAACTTCTCCAACCGCTGGCAGCTTGCCGTGAAGATGCTGCGGGAGCGGTTCTCGGCCGGCGCGTTCGGCAAGGCGGTCTACGCCTACACACGACTCAACAACACGATCTACGTGCCGACGGGAATGCTCAAGCCGTGGTCGTCGCAGACGAAGCTGCCGTTCTGGCTGCTCAGTCACACGCTGGACCGGGTGCGCTACGTCTGGCAGGCAGATCCCGTCCGCGTCTACGCCGTGCAGCATTCCGGCGTGTTGACCTCGATGGGCTTCGACACGCCCGACCTCTACCACGCCACAATTGAGTGGGACAACGGCGCAATCGGCACCTTCGAGTCGTGCTGGATCCTGCCGGAGACGATGCCTTCGGTCGTGGACTCAAAGATGGAGTTCGTCTTCGAGAAGGGCGCCGTCCACGTCGACGCGCTCGCCCCCGATATTCAGGTGGTGACGCCGGAGAAGTACTCAATCCCCAGCATCATCTCATACAGCCTCGACGGCGAGCCGCGGGGCTTCGTCCTGGAAGCGCTTCGTCACTTCGTCGACTGCGTCGCCCACGACCGCGACCCGGAGCCTTCCGGGGATGACGGTCTGCTCATGTGCCGGACCAGCGCCGCCATCGTCGAGTCGGCAGAGCGACGCCAACCGGTCGAGATCAGCGGACGGTGCTCGTCATGAAGGGCGAGTTCCTCGAAGGAGTCCTCATTTTCCTGGGCATCCTGGTGCTGTGGCCGAAGTATATCCTGCAGTGGCCAGACCCGATCTGGGAGTACCTCGCCTACCTCACTCTGGTGCTGCTATTCGGGGTGTTCGTGCGGCGTGTGAAGCGGTTCCGAGACGCGGCTCGCGAACGCGCCGCCGGCGGTAAGCGGCCGCAGGTGTGACGGCGCACGGACAGGGGGAACCCACGTCTCCGAAGGGAGAACCATGGAACTACTACGCCCACTGCTGCTCTTCACCGCTTGCCTGCTCGTGTCGCCTCCCACCAATGCCGAAGAGCAGAGCCCTGCGCTCCTGCTGAAGCCGATCCTCGCCGGCGACTGGGTCCGGCAAGGCGAGCCGAAGCTGTACGCACCCGAGGACTTGTTCGAATACATCGACGGCGAGGCGGAGCACTTCGTCGCGTACGGGTTCCGGCAGGCCGCTGTCGGCGAGTATCAGTCGAAAGTCGACCCAAAGCGGAAGATCACCGTCGACGTCTACGACCAGGGCTCCTCGGCGCAGGCATTTGGTTTCTACAGCTCCATGCGCTCCGGCGACGTCAAGTACGTCGAGGTGGGCGCTCAGGGCTATGTCGCCGGACCGGTGCTGGACTTCTGGAAGGGGCAGTACTTTGTCCACATCTACCCCGGCGCCAAGTTCGTGGAGTTCGAGGAGACGGCGACCCGACTTGGTAGAGAGCTGGCCGGCAGGATCACCGGCAAGTCTGAGCTGCCGGCAGTCTGCACGCTGTTGCCTAAGCGAGGGCTCCTGCCCAACTCGGTGCGGTGGTACCGACAGGACTTCCTGGGGCATGCGTTCCTGAAGGATGTTGCGGGCGCGGAGTACCAGCGGGACGCGCGGCGGTGGCAGTTCTTTGTCATCAACCACCGGACGCAGGCGGAGGCGCTCAAGTCACTGGCGCAGTACCGCGAGGCAGTCCTCAAGCGAGCGGCGCCACTTGAGGCTCCCACCGAGCTGCCGAAGGATACGGTGATCGTCCGGCAGTCCTACTACGACGTGGTCGCACTGGCGCCCGCCGGTCGCTACCTGGTTGGCGTCATGCGGGTGCCGGATACGGCCGCGGCTGCCGCGGTGCTCTCGCCGGTGATTGCGGCTCTTCTGCGCGCCCGCAAGTGACCGACACCGTCGCGGGAACCGACCGCCGGCCCGCACACCGCGCCGACACCTCCGGGCCGTCTGGGCGGGGGATCAGCGGGCACGCTTGACGCCGCCTGCGCGCCGGAGCTTTGCCTCCAAGTCCCGCCGCTGGCGTCGCCGCTGATTCCGCAGCCGGCGCTTGGCTTCCTTGACGAGCAAACATTCCAGGTAGTCGGATGTATCGCTTGGGTCCTGCTTGCCGAAGAAGGGGAACCCGCGGCAGTTGGCGGGGCGCTTCTCGTAGGCGCTGCACTTGAGCGTTTCTGGGTCGAACTGACTGCAACTGAAGTAGTGCGACGCACCGTCCTCGGTTGACCATCCTGGAATGTCGTAGGGGGCTTGCTCTTTCGCGTCGAGGATGGAGATCTGCTGCCAGTTCTCGGCGATGAACTGGAATTCGTGAAGCAGTTTGGCGTGCTCCGCCTTGGAGTCGACGAAGGCCGTCACGTCACCGCGCTCCACGAACGCCTCGATGTCGATCATCGAGTGTGTGTAGGGAATGCAGAAGCAGCAGCGGCCCCCGCACTCCTGACACAGGAGCTCGACCTCCGCTGGGGTGAACGCAGTTGGGTCGAACGCCATTCGGCTCCCTCCGAAACGGACTCCCGCCGGGCAGTCCTCGCTTGCGCGAGGTGAGCGTGACGCCCGGAACCGGGAGCCCGCGCCAACTTGCGCGCTTGCAGAGTATAGCCTACACTTGGACTCCGGCGTCAGGTGCACCGCCTACGGCGAGCACCTCTCCGCCGACCACAAAGGCAGAAGACCGTTTGCTGAAGCAACACACCACACCCCGCAACACAGAACTTCTTGTAGACGCCGGAAACGAAGCAGCAACCGCGCCGCAGCAGGAGGGGGCGGGAACCCCTCAACTCCAGCAGCGCCTCCAAATAGTCGTGGTGGCGTGCCTGAGCGGCGTGCTGTTCTTCGTGCTGGTCGTTCACTTGTTTGGCACCAGACCGAACCTGCGCGAGCCGGCCTGGCACCCTGTGTTCACGTGGTTGATTGTCGGCGCGGCCTGGGTCAATGTGGTCACGCTCTACCTGCAGGCTACTCAGCGGCTGCAGCACATCCGCCTCATCGCGTTCCCTCTGGCCGTCCTCTACACCCTCCTGATCGGCTACCTGATCGGCCTGGACCCCTCGGACCCGGCAGCGCAGAAGGGCGGCGAGTACCACCTCCTCTTCTTCCTACCGATTCTCTGCGCAGCCTTGTTCTACGAGGTGCGCGGCGCGTTGGCCGCTGCATTGGCGGTGTGTGTGGTCTCAGCGATCGTCGAGGCCGCGCAGCGCGCGAACACGGGCTTGGGTGAGGGGCTTCCCACCGGTCTCCTGCTGCGATCCGTCCTCTGGCTCCTGGTAGGAACTGTGGCCGGGTTCTTCGTCCGCGAAGAACGCCGTCTCCGAGACCAAACGGCCGCAGCGCTGACACGCGCCCACCGCAGGATGCAGGAGCTGTCCGCCTTGATCGACGTCGGTCAGCAGCTCACCTCCACGCTCAACATGCGGCAACTGCTGCGGCTGGTAATGGACCTGGCCACCGGCGTGATGCAGGCCGAGGCCGGGGCGGTCTTCCTGGTGGATGCCGAAACCGGCGAACTCATCTTCGAGGCGGCCATCGGCGAGAAGGCGGAGGAGATCGAGCAGCGACGCCTCCCGCGTGGTCAAGGCATCGCCGGCTGGGTGGCGGAACACGGGGAGCCGCTGCTCGTGCCCGACACCGCCGAGGACCCACGCTGGTACCCCGGCGTCGACGAAGAAAGCGGGTTCCAGACTCGCTCCATCCTCTGCGTACCCCTGCAGTCCAAGGGCCGGACTATCGGGGCGCTGGAGGTCCTCAACAAGCAAGCAGGAGCGCAGTTCGACGTCGACGACCTCCGGCTCTGCTCGGCGATGGCGAGTCAGGTCGTTGTGTCGCTGGAGAACGCCCAACTCGTCGAACGCATGGAGACGGCCTTCCTCTCCACGGTGGAGTGCTTGGCCAGCGCGCTCGAATTCCGCGACACGGAGACCGAGGGTCACTCCCGGCGGGTGCGTGACTTGGCGGTAGTGATCGGGAGGAGAATCAACCTGAACGACAAGGCCCTCCTCCACCTCGGTCACGGCGCGCTGCTGCACGACATCGGGAAAATCGCCGTGCCCGATGCCATCCTCCACAAGCCCGGAGAGCTGACGGAGGAGGAGTACGAACAGATGCGCCTGCACTGCACCCTCGGCTGGCAGATCGTCTCCCGCGTCGAGTTCCTGCGTCGCGCCGGCGAGATCGTCCACGCACATCAGGAGTGGTTCGATGGGTCCGGCTACCCGCGGGGCTTGGCGGGCGACGACATCCCCCTCGGGGCACGCGTGTTCGCAGTTGCAGACGCGTTCGACGCCATGACGTCCGATCGTACCTACCACAAGGCGCTCTCGTTCGCCGACGCCCGCAACGAACTCCGTCGCTGCGCGGGGACGCAGTTTGACCCCGACGTAGTCGAGGCGTTCATGACCCTCGACGACAGCCTGCTGCGTTCCATCCAAGCCTCGACGCGTATCCGGTCCCATGACCTCACGCAAGCAACGGCCGAGGTACTGGCAAAGACCGAGACTGAGCGACCCGCCGTCTCCTGACCGGCGCTGCCCGGCCTTGCCCTCAGCTCTGGACCCACCGCCTCCCCTACTCGCCCGCTCTCTTCGCCGCCTTTTCGAGCCCCGCGCTCAGGAAATGAGCGAACGCGCCAGCGTCCTTGGTCAGCCCGGGAAACCGACCCATCTCGCGGTCCGCCGAGTCCATCACCGCGTAGAACGGGAGGGCGGTGGTGCCGAACCGGCGGACCTGCAGGTCGCCATTCTGCTTGGCGTATGGGCCGATGTCGGTCATCAGCCGCGCGAGCACGAACTTGTCCAGGAGTGCCGACACCTCGGGTTGTGGCAGCAGGTTGGCTTCCATCCACCGGCAGTTGGTGCAGGTCTTCCCGCCGAAGTTTACGAAGAGCGGCTTCCCCGTCCGCTTCGATTCGGCCAGCGCTTGGTCGTAGCTGTCGAACCAGTGGTGAGCGTCGGCGGCTGCGCCGGGGGTGGCGGTTGCTTGCTCCGCCGTGGGCAGGTACGCATTGAGCCATCCGGCCAACGGCTGCCCTGCCAGGCCCGCCGACAGGTAGAGCGCAAATGCCAGCACCAGCAGGCTGAGCATCAACCGGGCGGGGCCTACTCCTTGCAGCTCCCCGTGTCCCGCCAACCGGAGCTTGCCGAGGAGGTAGAGACCGGCCAATCCGAACGAACAGACCCACACGGCCAACACCGCCGGCCGCGAGAGCAGATGCCAGCCCCACAGTGCGTCCACATTGCTCAAGAACTTCGTCGCCGCGGCAACCAGAAGGAAGCCCATGACTACCTTCACCGACTCCATCCACTCGCCGCTCTTCGGCAGCGACTGAAGGAAGCGCGGGAACAGCGCCAGGAAGAAGAACGGCAACGCCAGCGCGCTGGAGAACAGCGCCATCCCCAGCACCGGCCACGTCCACTCGCCCTGCGACGCAGCCACCAGCAGCAGCCCCACGAACTGCACTGTGCACGAGAAGGACACCAGCGCGAAGGTGAGCGACATGAACAGCACACCCAGGAAGCCGCCGCGCGATTGCTGCTGGCTGCTGAACTGGACGAACGACGATGGCAGCCGCAGCTCGAACAGACCGAACATGCTCAGCGCGAACACTATGAACAGCGTCGACACAAACAGGTTGAAGACCGCGCTGGAGGCCAGCCGGTTGGCGCCGGTCGCACCCAGCGTGAGCGCCAGGACCAGCCCGAGAGCCGTGTAGGTGACCACGATCCCCAGCGCATACGTGGCAGCCATCCCCACGGCCTGTGCCCGGGTGCGTTCCCCCTGGGCGGTGAAGAAGGACACGGTGATGGGGATCAGCGGGAAGACGCACGGCGTGAGCAGCGCCAACAGGCCCATGGTGATCGCCAACCAGGCGAATGACCAGAAGCCCTTCTCGATCGCCTGCTCCAGTTCGTCCGGCGCGGCCGACGGCGTGGCGGCCCCTGGCGGAGGCTTGCTGCTTGCGCCCGCCTTCAGGTACTCAGGACGCGCCTCGCCCGCGACGATCTCGGCCGCCGCGCTCACCTTCGCCTCCGTCGGCGGAGAACACGACGTGTCACTGCACGTCATGAACTTGACTGTCGCCGGCACCTTCGTCCGGCCGAGCGCAGTGTCCTTGGCGACGCGCACCGGCAGGACCAGGTCAACGTCGCCCGGATAGTACTCGACCTCCAGGTTCAGCCCCTCAACGGCGTGCTTCTCCGGGCTCGGTCCCGTCAGCTTCCCGGCGGCGGCAAACGGGCCGCCCTTCTCCAAGGTCGCCGCTGTCGGCACGCCACCGTCAGGATTGCTCGTCGGCGCGTAAATGTGCCAGCCCTCATCCACGTCGGCGTGAAGCCGGAGTTCGACCGTCTCGCCGCGCCGCACCTGAGCCGGCGCCACCACGGCCGAGAACCGCGCCTTCGCCGCCGGAGCACCCGAAGCACCCGCAAGCTGGCACAGCACCTCCACGAGACAAAGCAGTAAGACTGCCCGTGATTTGCGTCGGAGGACATCGAGGTTCATGACTTCACTCCCGGCGCCCCGGAGCGGCGGGGCAACGGAATGGCGGAGTACCGATGGATCCCTGCACCACTCACCACTCCCCTACTCCCTATCCTTAGGAATGCTGTTCAGCACGTTGGCGGGCGAGTAGTCGTCGGTGAGGATGTCGCCGGTCGCCCTGTAGTCGGTGCGCAGGTCCATCTCAGCGACGACGTTCGCGAGGTCAAATGACAGCTTGCGCTTCTCCATAATCTGCTTAGCCCGGCTGCGCAGGTCGTCCTGAGTCAGCTTGGGGTCGCGCTGCAGACAGACGACGATCTTGTTGCCGTAGCGGCCGAACGAGTACTGCTTGGGGAACACCTTCGCCATCGTGCGCCGCTCGTACTCATACAGCTCCAGCGACGGCCAGAGGTTGGACACCAGCGCCCCAGTGGGGGTCAGCAGCGCGCGGCAGTCGTCCAAGAACTCCTTGGTGGTCAGGTGAGCGGGGATGTAGCCGCCGCGAAACGCGTCGAGCATCACGAGGTCGTACTTCCGCTTCTGCCGTTTCAGTAGTCTGACTCCCTTGCGGCCGTCGTTGACGGTGACCTTCAGGTTCGCGTTCTGCTTGAAGCCGAAGTACTGCGTCGCCACCTCCAGCACGTCGGAGTCCAGCTCGACGACCTCGAACTTCGCCTGCGGGAAGTAGTGGTTCATCACCCGCGGGCAAGTGCCGGCGCCCAATCCCACCATCAGGATGCTCTTAGGTTCCGGCACAAACAGGAACCCCGAGAACATCAAGCGCGAGTATGACAGCACCAAGTTCAGCGGGTCCTTCATGTCGACCGACGACTCGTCGTAGTTGGTGCCCTTCCGCCGGAACTGCAACGTCCGGATCGACCTCGACTCGTCCACCTGGATGTAGTGGTAGCGCGTCTCGCGCTCATGGATGGTCTTGGCCGGCACGGCGGTCGTCGCGACCAGACTCAGGAAGGCAGCGGTTATACCCGCGAAGGTTGGGAACACACCGAAGTCCCGGTGCGACTTCGGCTCCGTCTGGGAGAATCCCCTCTGTCCTACGTCTGCTGCACGCCTGCCGGGGAAGTTCCGCGAACTTCCACTTCGGTGTGTTCCCAACCTTCGCGGGTATAGTACGAGTTTCATGGGCTTGTGGACTCCTTCGAGAACGCGCCGCCAATCCGAGCTGCGCCGGTGGCGGAGCGGCCGCCGTTGACGGTGCGCGCGCCGATAGCTCTCGGGCGGCCGCTCCGTCACCGTCGCGGCTCGGATTGGGCGGGGGTCTTCGGACGCGACAACACCGACCACGCTCCACCAAAGGCCAGCGCGGTCAGCAGCAAGACGGCGGCGTGCACCTCGATGATTCGGTTGATCCCCATCCACATGATGAGGTAGAACGAGGTCATCATGCACCCTAGAAAACTGCCGATGGTGGACACCGCATAGAGCGACCCGGCCTTCTCACCCACGGAGCCAACATCGGTTGCAGCGAGCCGGATGGCGAAGGGCGACACCGTGCCCAACAGCACGCTCGGCACCAGGAACAGAGCGACAGCGGACATCAACGAGCCCCACTTGTCCTCACCTCCGTGCCCTGCCACCCACCAGTCGAACATCCAGTCACTGAACGGCCGGTGCACCAGCGGCAGCGCGCCCAGCCAGATGGCACAGCAGACAATCAGCACGACCAGCGTCGTTGCATGGGGCGACCGCGCCGAAAGCTGCCCGCCCGCGTAGTATCCCACCGACAACGCCAACAGAAACACGCCGATGACGCTGCCCCACACATACACGTCGCTGCCAAAACAAGGCGCCAGGATCCGCGCGCCCAGCATCTCGAGCATCATCAACGTCCACCCGCAGACGAACACGAGGATCCCGAGACAGACAGACCGAGCAGCGATCCTCCCGTCTCCCCTCAAACCGGCCGACTCCTGACTTCGGGGTCCCGTCGCATGTCACTTCCTCGCTGCGGCATCGCCTTGCTTCGCCTTTCGGGGCGCCAATATGACCGTCCATTCTACCCGTTGCCCAGCGGCGGAACAACGCGCCGATAGGCGTCGACCGGCAGCGCCCGGTCAGGACAACCGCAAGTTCGTCGATGGCTTCCGCGGGCTCAAGCAGATCGGCTGCCAGGACTTCTGCAGCCCGGACCAGCCGAGGGCCGCGGGAGCTTCCCCTGGCGATCACCCGCGCACCGCGACCGGCGACAAGCGCGCCAGCCGCCACTGCTTGCTCCACCTCCCCAAGTGCGAGCGGACGCAGCGGACACAGGGGGCGCCATCCCGGGTCTCCTGAACCTCTCGATTGGGGACTGCGGATGCGACCCCGGCGTCCCGTTCTATCAGCCTGTTGGAAGACGCGGCAACTCGCACGAGGCGCCTCGAGGTGAGATGACCGCAGAGTTGTGCAAATGGCCAACCGGGCATACGGTGGGAGGGTGGAGACCATTCTCGCTGGCGTTGGAACCGGAACATGGCCCCCGGGAAACGAAGAGCAGAACGCCAGCAGGAGCTCTGGCTGGCGCCCCAGGACATTGCGGAGGCCCCGTCGCACCCGTTCTCTGTGAAGCTGAACGAGTTGCTAAGTGAGGCGGGATCTGACACGGCTGTCGAAGAACTGTCCGGTCGCACTCTGCAGACGGAGCGGGGAGGAAGTCCATTCCTCCCGAGGTGTACTTCCGGATGCTGTTCATTGGCTACTTCGAGGGCTTGGGCAGTCAGCGGCAGATCGCCTAGCGATGTGCCGCTGATCGAGGCCGCCCGGCGGGGCGATCATCGATTCGTCGCGGGTGTACCTGCCTTCGCACCCCAACAGCAAGCCGGCCGGCCGGGCCCCCGGCCCGAAGTTGGCGGTCCCGTTCGCGGGCGCCGACCTCCTTCCTCTCACCTTACCGGAACTGCAACGTCACCCGCATGAGATTGAGCTGGTCCCCGCGGTCCGACAGGTGCCACAGCGTCTTCCCGTCTTCGCTGATCCACTTCGCGGGGAAGGTGTGCAACCACGCGGGCCGGCCTTTGCTGGCGCCCTTTGGGTCGGGGGTGCATGTCCACTCCGGGAAGTCCTTGCCGTAGGCCACGGTCGTCCACGGCCCCCACGGTTCGGGGGCATCGAACAGGCCCCACTCGCCGGAGTCGCCAGCGTGCCGGACGGCCAGCAGGTAGCGCTTGAGGACGGGATGGTGGACGCAGGTGACACCCCACTCGGTGCCGTTGGGATCGGTGAACACCGGCTTCTGTTGCGTGATGTCCGGCGTCCACAACGGCTTGTCGTCGTCGAAGCCGGCGAAGAACTCGTAGGCACTGCGGTCTGCCAGCCGGTCCTGCGGAACGCGGAACAGCCCGAGCGCAGTGGGCCACGGTTCTTCACTGTAGCCGTAGACGTAGTTGTCGCGGGCTCCCTGATAATCCCGGCCGAACTGGATAATGCCCGGATCGGCGAAGGCCTTCCCCGGCTCCCTGAACACCGGGCCCAACTCCGTCCACATCCTGCCCAGGTCGGTTGACTTCCAGAGGCGGTTGTTCGTCCACACGCCCTGCTCGGAGACGTACAGGTAGAGCGCCCCGGCGACACAGACCACCCCGCTGGAGGTCTTGCCGGGGATGGGAGGTTGGCGCGAAAGCGGATTGACGCCGCCCCACACGTTGACCCCTTGCCACTGCGGCGGCAGACCCTCAAGTCTCCCCACCCCCAGACTGGCCCGTCCCAACGAGTTCGTCCCGCCGAAACCTCCGCCATCCCCCCAAGCCAGGTAGAGGTTGTCGTCCGCGGCCCACGTGGTGCCGAACTGATCGCTGCCCGGCGCCGCCTTGATCCAAGTGCTCTGGTCAAAGGTGACGCCGGCAATCACCGGACTGGGCGGGTAAGGCGGTGAGGCGGTCTGGTCCGCGGCGCAGGCGTGCCTGCTGGTGACGGGCAGCGCCATGGCACACAAGGCAAGCACTGTGGTGAGGTATCGCATGGGTCATTCTTCTTTCCGGTGGGAGGCCAGCGCCCCCTCGCCAGGGGTTAGGCATACCAAGCGGGTGTTGCGTTCGGCATTCCATGGACCGTCTCGGGGTCCGGGTCCTGAGACGTAGGGGACGTCGCCAGCAAGCCGGGAGCCAGGAACACTGGAGCTGCCTGTGCATTGGCGATGGTCGTGGTCATCCAGGTGAGAGCAACTGCTGGCACCGTTGCGGTCATCCTCATGGTTTCCTCCACACGCGCACAACAGCGTCGCCGTCGAAGGGTGCCTTCAGCGTGCGCTTCGCCCCGCCCGCAATCGCGTCGCCCGGGGTGAGTGCGCCCTCCACCGGGTGCATCCACTCGACCGCGAGCGTCCCCGTCGCTGCCGTCAGGTTTGCCGTCACCTCGCCGCCATCGGGGAGGTAGACGAGGTACTCCTTGCCCGGGTCTGCCAGGCAGTAGTGGGTAGAGGCCAGACCGCCCTGGGGCGCCATGGAGGCGAGCGCGACGCGCTCGGACATGGTGCGGACGTGGCCCAGGGCCCGGCGGACGGTCTCCCACTTCGAGTCGGTATTGAGGATCGTGCCGTCGTAGGGGTCCACAAACAGCGGGTTGAGGCCGCGGCAGAAGCTCTTCCAGGCCCACGCCACATTCCCGCCGATGCCCCAGAGGTGGTCGGTGTCGCTGAGAATCACCTTGCTGCCGGTGGCGGCGGGAGGGTTGTCGGTGTACCCGCCGTCGGGGTTGGGGGAGATCCAGTCGGCGGGACTGTCGAAGAGCGTCTGGTTCGAGCCGCCCTTGAACTGAAAGGTCATCCCGACCGGGTGCTGCTCCGGCTTCGTGCGCTCGCAGTCGTGGAGGAAGCGGATCATGTGGTACTGCCACTCGGTGGAGGCCGGGTGGTTCTCGTTGGAGATTTCGTAGAGCACGTTGTCCAGGTCGTTGACAGTATCCACGACCTTGCGCACGTACGCCTCCTGCACCGCTGTCATCTGCGGATCGGCCAGTTCGTGGACGTCCAGACCCTTCCCCTCGCCGTTGGGGTCGCTGCCGCTGCCATTGGTGTTGTTGGCGGGGTTGAACGGGTGTGCGCGCCAGGCGTTCTCGACGAACTGCATCCCCCAGCCCTCAAACAGCATAACGGAGACGTAGATGCCGCGCCGGCCCGCCGACTCCACGCGCGACCGCAGCCGCGCGAAGTACTCGTCATCGAAGCGGCTCAGGTCGAACTTCGGTTTGCCGTCCAGCGCCTCCCCCGGCCCCGTCCGGGGCCAGGGCTGCGGCGCGCAGTAGTGCCGGCGGTTCTC
>PEVN01000548.1:26415-28262 GCA_002779825.1 Armatimonadetes bacterium CG06_land_8_20_14_3_00_66_21
CCCCTTCGTATCCCAGATCGTCAACTCCCACCGCCACAGGCGCACGAAGTTGTGGTTGTGCTTGCCGAGGAAGTCCAGGTAGCCGTTCCAGTCGAAGGCTGCGGGCGGATCGGTCTCGCCCATGTCTTGCAGGCTGTTCCAGGTGTGAGCGCCCGTCAAAAGAATCGCCTTCCCTGTGCCGTCGGTGAAGTAGCGGGGGGGGTGGGGTGGACGCTGAGGGGCTTGTGCATTGTGACCTCCTGGTTGGCGGGCGCGGCGCAGGCATAGCCGCAAAGGGGTAGCAGCACAAACGCAGCGGATGCAAGTGCCCTCGAGAAGGTCCTGTTCTGGTGGGTACGGGGCACTTCAGCCGCCTCACTGGCGGCGTCAGCGGAGGTCTCCGTACCCCGGGCAGCGTCGCCGAACCAACGTTCAGGCGCTTGTGGACATTGAGACACGACGAGCCTGGGAGATCGTTGATGCCAGCGGACAGGGCGCCATGGGGGAACTCGTCTCGGCGGAGGCCGGCCACAACTCCCGCCCGCTGTGAATCGCCAGACCGATCTGCTCGACATTGCCGCGGCGGCCGTTGTACCAGAGCAGCCAGCGATCGCCCTCGAGCAGCGCAAACGGCTTGTAGCAGGCTTCAACGTCCCAGCCTTCGCCCGTGGGGAAGAGAATGGGGTTCTGCGGATGCCGCTCCCAGCCGGTCACGCCGTCCCGCGAGCGCGCCACGCCGATCTGCGCGCAGTGCTCGTCGCGGAAGCCGATGTAGAACATCACGTGCCAGCCGTTGTGCTGGACGATCTGGCACGCCGGTACCTTGTGCCGTTCCCAGGGGGAACCAGCGTCAGGCTGGAACACTGGATTCTCGGAGCACTTGGTCCAGTGGAGTCCGTCGGCGCTGGTTGCATAGCCGAGGGCATTGGGCTCGTACTGCTCGCCACCGGAGTACCACATGCGGAACAGCTTCAGCCGCTCCTCCCAGAGGACATGCGGACACATCACCGCCGTGTTCTTCTCCCACCCCGGTTCGGCGGACAGGACTGGCTCGGCGCTTTGGCGCGTCCACGCCGCCCCGTCCGGACTGGTGGCGTAGCCAAGATAGGAACGGCTCGGGGTCTGACCGGTGTACCACAGGTGATGGCCGTCGGCACGCTGCAACACTGCCGGTCGGTTGACGTCCTCCTCCCAAACCGTCTGGGGGTTCGGACCCAGCACAATCTGCGGCTCTCCCCAGTGAATGCCGTCGAGGCTCTCCACCAACGCCAGCGACTTCCGTGGGCGCCAGGAGAACCACATCCGGAATCTGCCGTCCTCCTGCAGCACCGACACGTCGAAGCAGGTGCCCAACTCGCCGCCGCCGACGGGATTGCTCTGGAGCTTGCGCCAGCCACCTGCTGCGCCGGTCATCAAGCTATCCTCCCAAGGGAATGCAGGCCGAGCGATGCAAACCACGCCCAGTGCGGCAGGGAGGCACCACCAACGCGTTCCGCTCTGCCTCACCGGTCAGTCTCCAGTGCCATCGGGCGCGGGCGGGCGAGAAACCCCGGCCCGTTGGGACTTGCTTCAAGGCGGTCAGCAGCGTTGCCGGCGCCGACACCTTGGCGACCGCGAGCCAGGCCGTCAGCGTCCGCCAGATGGCCCGCCACCCCTCGAACGCCTGCGCCTCCTTGATGGCCGTGGCCGTCTCCGCCGAGGCCGCCTCGCGTTCCTTCGCGTCTACAGCGTCGATCAACGCCTGGCCGGTGGCCGTGGCACCCTGTCCACCACGGCGAGGGTGACCATCCCTCGCTCCTTGTGCACTGCAAACCGATCCGGCATGTCTGTCACTCCTTCCTGTGGACTCAAGTCCAGCCGAGTTCCCC
>PEVN01000290.1:0-13248 GCA_002779825.1 Armatimonadetes bacterium CG06_land_8_20_14_3_00_66_21
CCAGGATGCCCTGGACGTCCTCACCAGCCTACTGAGCCCGGGCGCTCCCCTCCTGCCCCTCCCCCAGCCCCCGTAGCCACAAGGTGAGTAGTTACGAGTTGAGTTCGTTGTCGTCGCGAACGGTCCTCTTGGCCGGCCACACGCGCTGCGACCGATCAAGGCGCCTCGACCCACGCTTCGCGTCCACGATAGTCGAAGTGCACCGGGAACTCGCTGAGCAGATCCGCGAAGCCGACGAGGAGCGGCACGCGGTCACTCTTGGCAAGGTAGGCGCGGAAGGGCCGAGCACCCGACGCATTCCCCTCCGCGTCGACGAGTTCGCCCTGCACCACTCCGAAGCACGCCGGGATCTGGCAGACTCTACGCTTGCTGACTCCAATGATGGGTGCGTCTTCGATGAGCACCTCAGGCTCGAGGTCTACCCAGAGATCCCGTGGAATGACCGAGGCCGGCGCGCCCGTGTCGACAAAGGCCGTGAAAGCCGCAGTGACGCTGTCGTCCGGTTGCACGAACCGGACATGGGCCCGCAACCGAACGACCCACAAGCCGGCGCCATGCAGCTCGTCACTGGCAGGCTTCTGCGTCTCGAATTGGAGGTGGATCCTGCGCATAGATGGTCAGTCCGTCGTCCATGAAGTCCACGTAGATCTGGTCCCTTGGGCGGCCGGTGCGTCGCGCAGCCTGCGTTCGCACGGGACCCAGGTCCGCCCCCGCCGCTACCACTTGCTGATGCACGATAGCAATCCACTTGTTTTCGTAAGTGTCGTGCAGCTCTTGAGTGTGCTCGGAGGCCCACTTCATGTCAGCCACGTAATCAGGAGGGATTGCGACCGTCTTGCTCATGGCGTACCTCCTCGGGCGCATAAGCCCGTTGTGCATTTTAGCCGATCCTGCGCCGCGAGAAGGCAGCAGGGAACCGGAACGGGGCTGGCGAATCCTTCGCCAACACTGCTGCCGAAGGAAGTGAACCCATGATCGGCCAAACCAGCCTCGCCTCTCTGCCCCGACTTCGCGACTACACCAGCCCTCGCATTTCCAGCTACGACATCACCGGCGGCAACGCCGATGCGTGGCGGATCGAGCAGGGCGAGACCAAGGTGCTCGCCGAGATCGACAGTCCCGGCTGCCTGAAGCACCTCTGGATGACCCTCGGCATCAAGTCGGAAGACTACTGCCGCCGGATCGTACTCCGCTTCTACTGGGACGGCTGCAAGCAACCCAGCGTCGAGTGCCCCATCGGCGACTTCTTCGGGCTCGGGCACGGCGTGCGGAAGAACTTCATCACCTTGCCCTTACAGATGAGCCCGCAGAACGGAAAGGGGTTCAACTCGTGGTGGCCCATGCCGTTTGGCGAACACGCCCGCGTCGAGGCCGAGAATTAGGGGCCGGAGCCCTACCCCCATTACTTCTACGTCGACTACGAACGCTATCCCGACGCGAACGCAGTCGACGGTTTGGCGTACTTCCACACGCAGTGGCGCCGGGAGGCGAACACGCAGGGCTGGGCCTACGAGGAGAAGCTGCGGTAGTGGGCGGCTGGTGCGGGAGCGGGGACTCAGTCCAACTCACGCACCCACGCCTGGCGCTTCTGGCAGTTGACATGGAGCGCGAGCACGCTGAGGAGACTGGCGAAGCCAATCAGAAGCGGCACCTCGTCCGTGTGGGCGAGATACGCTGGAAAGGTCAGGCAGCGAGACGCGTGACCCCGGCTGTCGATGATCAGCCCCTGGACCTCGGCGAGGGACGCCGGAATCTGGCACACTGCCTGCTTGCTGATGCCGCCGAATGTCGTGTTCTCGTGCACGAGAGTCCTTGCCAACGGCTGCCAGAGGATCCTCGGGATCACGCTGACCGGAGCCCCGGTGTCCACGGTGCCGAGCCAAGCCGGCGAAGGTGAGCCGTCCGCTTTCAGGAACCGCAGCCGCGCGCGCAGTCGCAGAACTGGAATCCCCGTGTGCGTGCCACCGGGAAGCTGAAGTAGGTGCTCGGCAAAGTCGAGGGCTATTGGTGCCATAGGCCGTAGACCGCTGCGCCGTCCTCGACGTAGTCCAGGAAGATCTCCTCGGCATCCCGATTGCACCGCTCCGCAGCCGTAGCCTTCACGCGTGCAGGATCCGGGCCCGCCGCCACGACCTCCCCACCCACGATGGCGACCCACTCATTCTCGTACCGGTCATGCAATTCCTGCGAGTGCGCCAGCGCCCAGTTCATGTCAGTCAGGTACTCTGAGGTGATTGGCGGGATAGTGATTGTCTCGCTCATCGCGTACCTCCAAGCAGACCGAGCTTGACCGGCCATTCTATCCAGTCCCTGGATCCAGCGTCGGCCGCGAGGTCGCCACGGTGGTCTCCCCTTCCGGCTCGCACACGACCTCCCTCAAGGCGGCGGGTACGATGACCGCCTCGCCCGGCCCCAACTGCAGCGACTCGCCGCCGCCCTCCACAGTCAGCGCGCCGTCGAGAACCACCAGCACTTGCGGCCGGTCGGTCGCCGTCTCCCACGTGAAGCCGCGCTCAATGTGCAGCCGCTCGATCTCGTACACCGGCGCGCGCACCAACCGCTCTCGCCTACCCCACTCCGTCGTCTCGACCTGCGGTTCGACGGCGCGCGTCGCCTCGAACCGCATCGAGAGCAATGCCTGCTCAACATGCAGCTCCCGCGGGTTCCCCTTGTCGTCCAGCCGGTTGTAGTCCCACAAGCGGAACGTCGTGTCGGACGGCTCCTGAATCTCCAGAATCACCACCCCCCGCCCCAGTGCATGCACCGTCCCCGGCGCCATGCGGAACACCTCGCCCGGTCTGGCGGCAATGGACTGCAGGCACTCCTCCACCCTCCCGGCTTCCAGCGCCCGAACAAAGTCCTCCCGCGTACCCCCCGGCCGCGTCCCCGCCAGGATCCGCCCGCCCGGCTCCGCGTCCACCACGATCCAGCTCTCGTCCTTGCTGTGCCCGCCCGGGAAGTGCTTCGCGCACGCCGCCGCGCCCGGATGTACCTGCACGCTGAGGTCATCGTTCGCGTCAATGAACTTCACCAGCAGTGGGAACCGTTCCCACTGCGCGCCCTCACCCAAGATCATCCCGCGGTGCCGGCACACTGCGGCGGTCAGCGTCAACCCCGCCAGCGGCCCGTTGGCGATGGTGCAAGCCCCCTCGGTCAGGTCGGCGACCTCCCACGTCTCGCCGATGTTGGACTCGCCCGCCACGGGCGCCTTGCCGAACAGCTCGGCGAGGCGAGTACCGCCCCAGAGCTTGGGTTTGCAGAGGGGGGTGCAGAGGAGTGGGTATGGATCCAACGACGGGTAACCTCCCCGGACTCAGCCGATACGAGGTAAGTGGGCGACAGGTCACCGTGAGTTCGGCACTGAGCGGAAGCGCCCGAGGTCAGCGTTCCTTGGCGAGCACCTCATCCTTGGCCCGGCCGAGCTTCTGGTACACTTCCTCCGGTATCGCTTCCAGCAGTGCCCTCACCTGCTCTTGCGGCATGGCCTGCGGCTCGTCCAAGTCGATTACGAACTCCCCAAGCCCAGCGTCCCTCACCCACTGCCCGACGATTTCCAGATGGTCGTCAGGCGGCGCGAACGACCGGTCCAAGCGACGCGGCTCGAGTCTTTCACGCTCTTGCGCAGTGAGCTCCTGAGGGTCCACGAGAACGCCGTACTCCTCCCACGCCGTCTGCATGCGTCGTTGCTTCTCGACGGCCTTCGAGCCATCATTTCCCCACAGGTCTATCAGGCAAGCTCTCGTGGTGAAGGAACCCGGAAGCTCCTGCGCCAAGTTCACGTTGAACGCAAACGCCCACGTATCGACAGTGAGACGGTCGGTGTCCTGACCAAACCCGTACGCCTTCAGTTTGGCGTCCGTGCCCGAGGGTCGGAAAAGCACGGACCACTCTCGGCCGTCACCGCGGAAGAGAAAGCGAACGCCATCGCCGGTGAACTGGATCGCCTGCAGTGCCTCAACGGCAACCTCTCGGAAACGCTGGGCGAGAGCCGAACCCCGAACGCCGGCACTGACGTGAGCATCCGCCTCTTGGCCGAACATGTCGCCAAGGATGGCTCTGGTTTCCGCCAAGGTGACCTCTCCCCGAGCAGAGGCAAGGGCCAGCGAGAGGTAGGCGCCGAAGACCCGGACTTTGCTCCGGTTGGCCACGGCCTCTGCCTCTGGGTCCTGCGAGGCTTCCCTGGCACGGATCAGCACATTCTCGAACCGAATGTCGATGGGTGTGTCGACTCCGTCTCTCGTGTAGAGCTCACTGAGTGATTCGGCCAGGTCCGCCTGCCCGCCCGCCCGTTGGAGCTTCGCGATGAGCGCGAGCGACAGAAAAATCGACTCCGTGGCACTCTTCTCCCTTTGAGCCAGGAAGGTGTTGCCCAGCACGTCCTTGAATGGACGCGTGATCCCAACAATGATGCCGCCGCTTTCTTCCCAGGCGGCCAGGATCAGGGGTCTGGCACCCACATTGATTGCCGTCCCCGTTGCGTCGTTCACCAGAACGTCTTCACCTGGGTTCCGCCGCATCTCTGCTTCGATCCGATACATGACGTTGGCGAGCTTCGCGAATCCCACCGCAGTGTTGATCACCACGATCCGGTGCCCCTCCGCTTGCCGCTTGGCCACCCAAGTGTCCACGGCGGGCGTAGAGGCCAGGGTCTTCAGGACGACGAAAGTTGTGTCCCGAGCGAGAGCGCCCTTCTCCTTCAGCGCGGTTAGGCGCTCGAAGTTCATCTCATGCAGCAGATGGAAGAACTTGTTGGGCACGAAGACGGCCTGAAGCTTCTCTGCACTGAGCACGTTGTACAACACGCCCAGCCCATCGAGCTGTCTCCTGGTCTCTGGGTCATTTGCGAGGATCTGGCTTGCCGCGAGACGGTCGTTGTCCATGTCGGTATGCAGCACGATGTGGCCGACCGGCATCGCTGCAAGCGCGCCCGGGTAGTCAGCTGTCCGCAGAACTGGGAAGTACATCACTGGAGGACGACCGGGGCACTGTCTCTCCACGACCTGCGTCACGTCGGCGCCCATGTCGACCAGCTTCTCCTGCCCGGTGGCTGGATCCTCCAACGCCTTGCCGATGTTACCGAAGTCCGCCCGCTCCTCGACGTGCATCCAGCCGATCCGCTCGGTCACCTGCGAGAGCCCCATCTTCGCGAAAAACTCCTTCAACGTCTGTCGCCCTGTACCGTGGCAGCAGTCAATGTGAACCACGGATGGCTGCAGTCCCCGCACGCGTTCCAGAAGGGTCTCATCGGCCGCGGTGCTGCGCTGGTACGCCTCGTAGACTGACATGCCATGGTGGGTCAGTCGGTACAGGAGATCGGAAATGCGCGGGTCCGTCCTCGCTGACAGATAGAGGTCCAGGTAGCCGTCCTGGTCTACCTTCCGAATCAGCGTCCGCTGGATCTCGACCAGTGCCTCCACCCGCTCGACCAGGAACTGACTGCCCTCGGAGTCCATCATCTTCAGCCCATCCACCATACTCTCCGAGTGGCTCGCCGTGCCACAGAACGACAACGGAAAGCAGAAGAACTTGCCCATGGTGGACGTATTCCAGATGGCAGTGGGTATGTGATCCGGCATGATGTGGCAGACGAAACCCAACCCCGCCAGTGTGCGAGTTGTGATCTCCTGGAATACGGCGCTGTGGTAGCGGACCTCATGCCCGTACGTTGTCTGATACGGGAAGCCCGCGCCCTTGTTGCAGGTGATCTTCACCATTAGTCCGAGCGCCAGCGACGTCAGAGCCCGCTCGACCGAGTTCTTCACGAAACGAGTGTCGTGGACATCGAGGATGCTCACGGCGTGCCGCAGGCCGGCGATGGCAAGCGGCGCCAACTCCGCGAACTTCTCACAGGACCGCCGGACGCTCCGACCATCGGGGTTCTCCTCCCCAAAATCGTCGAGCATCGCCTTCGTGAGGCGAAGCCTGACAACGCCCGGCTGGCCGAGGGGCACGATCTCATCCGCACCCCAAGGGGGCGCGTTGCCGGCAAGAAGGCCCCGCATCTCGTGCTCCCACCACGGCTCGTGGCAGGGCCCGCGCTTCAGGGTGATTGCGTCTCCACGGGAGTTCACAGGTATCATCCTCCGTCTCCGGGTCGCCGGCGGCAACTGCCGCATGAGTCTGCAAGCCCGTTGCCGTCCCGCTTGTCTTCCGATGCGCAGGCCACCGAGAACCCCTGCCCTTCCAGGGCGGCGCCTAAGCTGGACGCAGTCTTGCGCCGGGTCCCAGCCTGACGACCTCTGCACCCACGGTCTGGCGCACCGGATGCTCCACGGTGTCGGCAGCCCGGTCTCTGGTGCGCACCTCCGGCACGGCCCGGGTCGCTTTCCAGCGGAAGCGCGTGGTCGCATCCGGCCGTCGGGCGCTGCCGACGAGCGTCGACACCAGGCCAAGCACTGCCACTGGTGCGCCGTGAGACCTCAATTCAACCGACCGTCTCTGCGGGGTCGACCGAAGAGGCCAGGTCGGCGTCGAGGACCTGGACCAGCGGAGCCCAGAGCCTCTCCGGCGCCGCGACCAGTCGTGGCGGGCCGCAGATCGGGTGGAGGTGCTCCACGTGCAGCCCGGCCTCCTCCATGATGATCCACCCAGCAGCGAGGTCTTGGGGCTTGACGTAGCCCGTGAGATCGACATAGGCGTCAAG
Organism: Armatimonadetes bacterium CG06_land_8_20_14_3_00_66_21; assembly: GCA_002779825.1. Lineage (GTDB taxonomy): Bacteria > Armatimonadota > Abditibacteriia > CG2-30-66-41 > CG2-30-66-41 > CG2-30-66-41. Next base: position 6,644 of record PEVN01000290.1, read on the forward strand.
CGCTCCCGTGGCCACCCAGCACGCCGCCAGCGCCCCCGCGCCGAGCGCCCTCACCCTGTACGTGTGACGCGTCAGTCCCACGAGCCTGCCCTCGAACCACTCGCGCTCATCCTGAGGCAGAACATCACTGTTCGGCGTATCGACGCTCACGATGGCCTTGCGCAACACGTCGATGCGAGAGCCCCGAAGCGGTCGACCGTCGACGAACGCTCCTCCCCCCTTGTGCGCGCTGAAGCACTTGCCCGCGCAGACGTCCTGAACCACTCCCAGCACGGGGGCGCCGTGGCGGAGAAGCGCGATGGAGACCGAGAACAGACTCGACTCGGCCGCATAGTACTTGGTGCCATCGATCGGGTCCACGAGCCACCGGTACTCCGCATCGTCGCCATCGTCGCCTGTTTCCTCGCCGCTGAAGCCGTGGGCGGGGAACTGGTCTCTCAGGAAGTCCCGGATATTGCGCTCAACGTCGATATCGGCGCGCGTCGTGAAGTCCCGCCCGCCATCGTCGTCCACCGGTGACGACGAGGACCATTGGCGCAGGAGCACCGCTGCCTGCTCTGCCGCGACTGCGCGAACGGCCGCCAGCGCATCGCGCAGGTCCAAGTCCGGCTCTCCGATGCTTCGTTTGTGCACAGTGCGTTCTCCGGTCGCTGGCTCGCGGCCGTCAGGGGCGCACGGTTTCCTTGATCGGGTCTTCCCTGGGGTCCCAGTCAGTGTAGAACACGACATAGCACTTCGTGCCATCGAACGTCACCAACCACGGCGGTTCGTCATCGAGCACGCTGAACCTCGCCTGATCGTGGTAGGCCAGCACAATCCCGGACCGGACGTCTGCCTCGGGGAACAGCTCCGCCAGCTTGCCGCGAACAGCTCGAAGGCTCGCCCCTCGCTTCAGCTTGGCATCGAGGACGAGAACACGCTCGACACGTCGCGAGTCCGCACCCAGGGGCGTGGATAGGTACCCGACGTCCCTCAGGCTGCCACGGTACGGGGAAGTGGCCGCAGTGCAGAGAGGCACGGGCAGGTGCTCGAGAAGGTGCGCCCCTGTGAGCAAGGCGCCTTCGTTTGCCGCGACCAGCAGGTCGGGCATCCAGCGTGTCCGCCTGAGCATGCCCCACAGCCGTCTGGCAGCCACGTGCAGATGGAATGGCGACATGGTCGCCGCCTCGAACGTCCGCGGGAACAGTCCTTCGTCTCGCCGCCTCTGCGGACCTCGGATGGAGCTGTGGACTCCCCAGGCTAGACATCCTCTGTCGACTTTCTGAAGGCACTCATCGTACTCATCGAGAACGACCACAGCCACTAGGCGCCAGATCAGGTGGACCTGACCCTTGCTATCGGTAACGCGCTGAGGTCCCGCGTACAGAGAGCGTAGGTCGTCCGGCAGCGCGCGGTAGGTGGTGTCGTCGATCAGGACGTGCCCTCCGTCCCCGAGGGTCTCAAGACGCACTGCGTCGATGAATGGGAGACCTGCCGCCCTGCCGTGACGCTTGGACACCTTGCCGGTCGCAATGCCGATCCGGAACCAACGGTGGGCCGAGGGCAGCGTCCTCGTTGCATTGTGCGCCTCGGTGGCGCGGTGCACAGCCACGGCGAAATGGTGTGCGAGTTCGGCGTCCGCCAAGAGCCGCACTGCGTTGTCGCCCGCCGTGTTGACCACGACGTCCTTCCGTTTGAGGCGCACGCGGTCCAGCCCCGTGTCCACGAACTCTTGGACCTGCCTGTTCAGTCTCCGCACGGCGGCACTGTCCAGGTGCTCCTGTAACTGGCGTGCGACTTGGCTGTAGCCAACGAGATCGAGCTCCACGATGGTCCTTGTCATTGGCATTCTGTTCCTCTTAGTGGGCATGGCACGTTCATGTCGCCGAAGCGCCGCGACGCTGCTGCCCCGGCCCGACGAATGGTGGCAGCCGTCGCCGCTCTCAGACGCCTTCTGCATGTCGTATGCGGATCAAGCACGGGGTTGCGCCATTGTAGCCGAAGGGTGGTCGAGTCGGCAACTCCTCCAGGTCTCCAGAGAACCCGGGAGCGATTGGCAGTGCCTGATTGTGTCGCCGGCCGTCACGGCGGTGGGGGTGCAGGAAGGTGTTCGCGCGCTTGTCACATGTCTTTGACCTCTCAGACTTGCGGGACGCCCCGCATCATCAGATTCGCCACCACCTGGCGGACATCCTGCGCGCGGTCTTTCGGGATGACCAGCACGGCGTCTTCGGAGACGATCACAGCCAGTCCTTTGACGCCGACGACGCCGACGGCCATCCGGGCGGGGCCGGGTTCGTTGTACACCAGAGAGTTGTCGGTATCAACGATGACCGGTTCGCCCACGAGCACGTTCCCGTTCTCGTCCTTTGGTAGCTGCCGCGCCAGCGACTCCCAGGAGCTGATATCGTCCCACGGGAAGTCGGCACGGACTACGACGACATCCCGTGCGCGCTCCATCAGGCCGTAGTCGATGGAGAGGTCCGGCAGGGCAGCAAACGTCTCGCGCACCTGCGATTCGTCGTTCCGGTCCAGAGCCCTTGCCAGACTCGTAACAGCGACGGCGATCCGTGGCTGGGCCCGCTCAAGCTCCACCAGGAACGTGGCCACCCGCCAGAAGAACATGCCGCTGTTCCAAAAGAAGCGGCCGGTGGCGAGGTACTGCTCCGCCTCCTCGCGGGAGGGCTTTTCGTGGAAGCGCTCGACGCAGTAGACCGGCAGGTCGGGCGTGCTGCCGTCCCACAGCGGAGCGCCTTCAGCGATCTCGACGTACCCGTAACCGGTTTCCGGCCGGGTGGGCTGGATGCCGAAGACAGCGAGGACCGGCTTGGCCTCGACGGCTTCGAGTGCAGCCACGACGCACTGGCGGTAGCGCTCCGGGTTCCAGTTGGGCAAGTCGGCGGCGGTGATGGCGAGGGAGAGGTATTGCGCTTCATCGCCGAAGCGGTGCAGCAGGTGTGCGGTGACAAAGGCGAGGCAGCCTGCCGTGTTGCGCTTGCAGGGCTCGGTGAGGACGTTCTCGGCGGGAACGGGCAAGCCGGCCTTGAGGATCGGCTCGCGGAGGTGTTCGCCGGTGGCGATGAAGAGACGCGCGGGGGGGATGAGCGGCAGGAGTTGCTGGACTGCGTCTTCCAACAGCGTCCGGTCTTCGTGCACCAGCTTGAGAAGTTGCTTCGGCCGATCCCGGCGCGACAGCGGCCAGAAGCGCTCGCCGGAGCCGCCGGCCATGATGACGCCAACCCGATTGGGCTTGGTGCGGTCCACGCCTCAATACACCTCGCCCGGCTTGCGGAAGTCGCTTCGGTCCACGTCAGAGGGGACGGAGAGCGGCTCCAGAGTGACGATGTCGCTCTCCACGGGCAGCAGTTCCTCCGGCACGAACTCCAGCACAGTGCCGCCGATACGGATCGTGTCGCACGGGGTCAGGCAGTGCACGTCCACGCGTCGGTTGTTGACGAGCACACCGTTCTTGGAGCCCTCATCAATGAGGATGTAGTGCCTGCCGCCGGGCCGCGCGAGTTGGACGATCGTGGCGTGTCGGCGGGAGAGGCGCGCGTCGCCCGACAGCACCAGGTCCGCGTGTTGCGCGCTCCGGCCGAGGCGGACGATGTTCCTGTTCAGCGGGAAGGCGCGCCCGGGTTCGGTGCCTTCACGGACGAAAACGAACATATTCGCCGGGCACACCGGTAACCCGAACTTCGGGAACGAATTGGCGGCACCGGGCGGGGTGGTCGATGCCAACGGGGATCACTCCTGGGAGAGGGTGTCACGTGTCATGCGTCATGTGTCACGTGACACGCGTCCGGTCAACTGGGCGATTTCTAATGATAACCGGTTCGGTGGGCTTGTGTGGGAGGGCGGCGAACTGCTGCCGCCGGGGTCAGAGCTGCGGTCAGGCAGCGGGCGCTTCGAGCGCCGCCAGCAGCACTGTGGCGTCGGCGAATCGGGCTACGGGGTCGCGTTGAAGGCAGCGGGGCAGCAGCCGGCCCAGGAGGGCGCTCGCTTCATCCCAGGCTGGCAGTGGCGGCACGTCGCGGTGGCAGATGGCTGTCTCCAACGTCTCGGTGCGCGTGGGCACGAAGGGGTATCTGCCGGTCACGGCTTCGTAGAGCGTCAGCCCGAGCGCCCACACGTCGGAAGCGGGCGTCGCGACGCCCTGCAACTGCTCGGGCGCCTTGTAGGCCCGCGACCCACCGGTGCCCATGGCTTGGCCGTTCGCCTCCACTTCGCGGGCGATGCCGAAATCGCCAATCTTGGCCGTGCCCGTGGCGTCGAAGAAGACGTTGTCCGGCTTGACATCGCGGTGGACCACCCGGGCGTGGTGCGCGTGGGCCAGCCCTTGCAGCACCTGCCTTGCCAAGGAAACGACCCGTTGCGCGGAGAAACGCACCTCGCGCTGAAGCACCTCGCGTAGGTTGCCGCCGGGCATGTACTCCATCGCCACGTAGAACATCCCCGCCGACTTGTCCGCTAAGAACACGCGAACGATGTTGGGGTGCGCGAGGTTCTTGAGCAGCTTGGGCTCCGCCAACAGCCGGAGGTGATCCGCCGCCTGTCGGTGCGGAATCTTCAGCGCCACGTGTTCGTCCTCCCCGGGGAGCGCGAAGGTGTTCCGTGCCAGCCAGACATCGCCACAGCCGCCCTTCCCGAGGAGCCGCTCCAGGCGGAACTTGCCCACCGCCGCGCCGGGCTCAAGGGAGGAAGGAGACGTCTTGGGCGAACCACTCATTCAGCTACTCCTCTTGGTCCATTCTGCGATCTCCTGGTTGATAGGTTGGCACCGCCGCAGGAGTTCGGGGGACGCCGCGAGCGCGCGTTGCTGAGAGAAGTCTCCCTCCACCACCTCTCGACCCATCGAGAGCCAGTAGCCGGCGCTGTTCATGGCGGCATGGAAGAGCTCCAGCGGAAGGCGGTCGGTCCCCACCTGACTCGGCGCGATCCCCGGGACGCAGACGGCCGTGTCGCCGAGCGCTCTGATCCTGTCGACCAGCCTGTCGGTCTCCCAGGAGTAGCCGCTCTGACAGCCCGCCCTCGCCAGCACCAGCACCTCGCCGCGCGCCGCGAAGACTCCTGTCGCCAGTGCGTCCCCCGTCCAGTGCGGCTCATAGTCCAGCACGCCGATCATCAGCGGCGTCGCGGCCGGCACGTTGTCGTTGATCAGATCCCGCACCCGCCGCTCCAGCCGGCGGCGCAGGAAGTCGTAGTAGTCTCGAAGCCGACCGTCTCGGCAGAGCTTGGCGTAGCGCTTCTCCGGCGTCGTCTCGAGGCCAAGCTCCGTCACGTCGCGGCTCCGCAAGTAGGAGTCGACGCAGTGGGCGCAGAGGCAGGCGTCGGTGTTTGCCAGGGCCGGCTGCAGCCCTCCGTGAAGGTGCAGGTCCAGCAGGATGCCGTCCAAAGGGAGGACCTGCGAGAGGGCGACCAACCGTTGAAGACGCAGCCGGACGAGGGTATCCCAGTTGTTCCAGTCGAAGGGGCAGACCACGTCCGGGCAGACGGCTCCGGCGAATCCGGCGGCCGTCCCCTCGCGGTCTTTGCCCCACTCCAGCCCGACGTGGAACACCGGGAAACAGACCGGCGCCGCAAGCCCGTGGTCGTGAGCGGCGCTGATGAGGGCGATCAGTTCGTCCTCCGCTTGCGCCGGAACGAGAGCGGCGTTGAACCCCGCGGCGGCAGCCGCCCCCAGAGTGTCTGCGGTGCTCGTCGGGAAGGCCCGCAGCCTGCCCGATAGGGCCCACTGGAGCACCGGACTGCACTTGCGCGGCTGCTTGTATGCCAGGCAGTCCCGCGGCCGCAGCGGCGGCTCCACGAGCGCCGGTTCTGACCGGCTCTCTTGGGTGACGGAAAAGTCATCCAGCGCCAACCGCAGAGGCCCCGACCGAGCTGAGAGCCGCAGGTGAATCCCGGTGAGCGCGTCGCCCACCAAGCCCGGGGAGACGCGGCCAACGTCCGTATCGAACGCGTGCCACTCGTTGGGAGCGGGGTCGCGGATCCGGATGGAGTACGACTGGCCGTCCGTGGCTGAGTCTACCGTGACCGTGAGCACAACGTCCGTGAGTGTGGTGGCGTCGTAGACAGGGCGGAACCAGAAGCAAAGTCGCGAGCCTCGCTCGACAAGCTCAAGACGCCTGCTGAGAGTGAACGCGTTCCCAGTGGTGACGCATTCGAGGCAGGAGGCGCCCCCCTGGGCAAGATGGGTGTTCAGCGACGGGCTGCCGGCCCCGCGGCTTGCGCTGAACGTCCAGGGCGAGGCGCCCTCGAAGTCGTCACTGACAAGCGCGGTTTCGGCTGGCGCCGGTGGCGGCCCGGCGGCTGCCGCAGCCCGACTCACAACGAGCAGCGCAGCGAGAAGCAGGCTTGCGCTGGACACTGCGCGGGCGAAACGCCTGGATGAATGGTGCCTGAGTTGCTGCATCTCGAATCACGAGGGAGGGACGCCCCTGCCCCCGGGGTTCATTCTCCAAGAGCCGCACCCGCGGGACGCCCGAACTTGTTCGGGGGCCGGCACGCGGGGTACCCCAACACGTTGGGGCGTCCTAATACTACAACCGTACTTAGCTCGGGGCAGGTCTCCGACCGCCCCGAAACGCTTGACCGGAAGGTCTCAAAGGGCTCTGGAGACCTGTCGG
>PEVN01000290.1:13267-50607 GCA_002779825.1 Armatimonadetes bacterium CG06_land_8_20_14_3_00_66_21
AGCCGCTGCGGAACGTCCCGATAGGCCTCCAGCCACGCTGATACGGCCGCCTCTCCAGACTCATGGTTGCATAGGCTCAGCCAGAGAGCAAGCCCGCGCACGAACGCCGCGGTCCTCAGCGCCGGCAGCGCGGCGCGCTCCGCTGGGTGAAGCGGAAGGCGCGACTCGTACGCCTCCAGGAATGCCTCCTGTTCCGCTCGCGTCAGCGGACGCGGGCAGACCACCGCCGGGAAGAACACCAGCGCGTAAGCGAGGTCCACCACGCGGCTTCCGCTGTGGGCGGCATCGAGGTCGTACAGCGCGCACAGTCGGTCGCCGGCGAAGCCGACGTTCTGCGCCCGGTAGTCGCCGTGGCACAGCGATTGACGGTCGAGGGGAGGCAGGTCGTGCCGGAGTCGCGCGGCCAAGGCTCGGCGACGGTCGAGGACGCCTTGCAGCCAGCCTTCCCATCGCTGCGAGAACGCGTCCTGTCGCTCGACTGTCGCCTCGATTGCACGGAACGCTTCGTCGACGCGATCGGCTTCGTCGGCGGCCAGCCGGCGATCGCCGAGCAGGTCGGCAACGACCGGCGGACAGGCGTGCAGACGGGCCAGCATCGTTGCCGCCTCCGCGAGCTGGGCGGCGTTGCCCGGTTCGTACGGCGCGCCGGGCAGCCACTCCAGGAGACGCAGCAACAGGGAGCCGTGCTCGACAACGGCCTCGCCGCCGCGCGACGGTCGGTGTCGGGGGACCGGCAGCCCCCGGTCCGCCAACCCGTCGGAGAGGGCGGCCGCACCCGCGAGTCGCCCCGCCGACGCTTGCGACCGAGGCACCACCTTCAGTACCCCTGGCATGTCCGCCTTCCGGAGCTGCACCACCGTGCCGAAGGCTCCGGGCCGGACCTCAACTTGGTCGGGCGACCCCTCAACGTCCCAGTACTCCGCCAGCAGGCGAGCCGCCTCCGCCGGGCTCAGTAACGCGGGGTACTCAGGCCGCAGAACGCCCATTCACTTCTCCGCCGCCGGTGGCTCTTCAGGCTGCGGGGTCCGCTCCCGGACAGCCTTCGCATTGGCCTGCAGCAGACTGATCGCGAGGTCCCGCGCCCGCGAGTCGTTGGCGGCGATCTCCGCCACGCACCCCTCCAAGACGAGGAGCTTGTTCCGCAGCTCACTCCGCCGCAGCAACGCTGCCTGGAGCCGGTCGAGCCTGGCGGGGTCGGTCGGCTTGAGCAGGCTGATCCGCACGCCTTCGCCGGAGGTCATCCCGAAGAGCTGGTTCAGCCCGGCCTCGATCTCGACGCCCGTGTCGGCGCGCACGCGGCGAAGGTCTCCTTGCGCCAACACCACTTCCTCCGCCAAGAGCCACTTGCCGGTGACTTGGTGCGGCTTCACCTTAAGCGCCTGAAGTGGGTCCAGCGTGAGCCACGAAGTCGCCAACTCCATGAGCTTGTCGCTGGGGGCGCCCCGTTCGTCGACCGCGCCCACCTCCAGGACCACGCGGCCGCAGGCCAGCACCGTCATGGTGCCTCGTGAAAGCTGGACCATGCGCTGGTACGCCCGCGCCATCTCCTCGGGGATCAGAAAGCCGACGTAGTTGAGCTGGACTCTGCCGGACTTGGACTCCAGGAGCTGGCTCACCATGGCGGTGAGCTTTCCGCCGAGCTTCTCCCCGAACGGAAGGAGTTGCTCGGGCTCTGCCGCCACTTCCTTGGCGACCACCCAACCCTCCGGCAACTTCTCCTGGGTGAGGCGGAGGGCGGCCACTTCGGACTCCGGTTGCTCGTCAGCGCGCAGCGGCGCACTGAGAACCGCGAGGGCGAGGAAGGCGACAGCCACCGTCAGCAGCGACCCACAGCCGCGCTCACCGACGCCGTCGTCGCGGCGTTGCGCGCTCATTGCCCGGCTCCCTTCGCGCCGGTTGCCGCGAACGCCTCGCGCAACCAGACTCCGTAGAAGTCCTGCGGCGACAGCCCGGTGATCGAGCCGAATGCCTGCTCGAACGAGAGCCCCTCACCCACCTTGCCCAGCAGCGCCTGGATTGCCGCCCAGCCCTGCTTGCGGCTCAGGAACTCCACAAGGTGGTTGACCTCGCTGTAGGCCAGCAGGCTGTAGTCGTTGTTCAAGTCCCAGGCTTCCAGTTGGGCATACGTCAGCAACTGCCCGCGGAGGCGCGCTTCCTGAACCCGCGCTTCATAGCCCCAGTAGCCCCTTTGAATGCAGCACGCCAACCCTTCGTCGAACCACGTCGGAAGGACCTGCCCCTTTGTCAGCCGGCGGGCGGCGAGGTGACCCAGTTCGTGCGCCACCGCAGAGAGGTCGTCGGTCTCGGGCTGCGAGTAGGTGACGATCTGGTCGCCGATGGCATAGGCTGAGGTGATCTCCGAGACCGCCTCCCCGCGCACGGCCCGGGTATACTTCTGGAAGGCGCTCTGGTCGGAGAACAGCAGGACCTCGGTGCCCCCCAACGGCATGCGGAACTCGGCGTAGATCACATGCTGCGCCCGTTCGAGGGCAGCCATCAAGCGCAGCACGCCTTCCTCACCGGGCGTGAACCGCAGCGTGAACAGCCGTGAGCGAATCGCAGCCGGCGGCTTGAGGGGCGTCGTGTCTACCGCCTGGGTCAACGCGTCCATCAGCAGCGAAAGCGTTTCCGACCGAGGCTGTCCTCTGGACAGCGATCGCGCCAGCCGCAACTGCTGGGCCGCTTCCTGGTCGGCCGCGATCCGGGCCAGCTCGATCCCCAACGCGGCGGCGACTTCCGGGTTCGTCGGCTCACTCCGGGCGTGCTGCTGGAGCGCCGAGAGCAATCCCAGCGGGTGATCCGCTCCGACATCCAGCGCGTTCTCGAACCGCACTTGCCGGTGCGCCTGCACGAGCGGATCGTCGGCAAGACGCGCGCGGGCCGCGGCCAGCGTCTCCGCGGACACGGCGCCTGGGTCCAGCGCCATCGCTTTCTCCAACTCGGCAACCGCCTCGGCGAAGAGCCCCATTTTCTGCAGACCGTCGCTCAGGCGCACGTGCGCCGCCGGATCGCCGAGGTCGTGCTCCGCCTCCGCCCGCAGGGCCCGCACGTCGCCCTCGCTCACGGGCCAGCGTTGTTCCGGCTTCTCCGTGTCGTACCAAGTGCCTCCGGCCGCGCGCCAGAAGCTGCCGTTCTTCTGCACGAACACGTGGACCCACCCGGGCTTCCCCAGGGCATATTGCTCCTCGGCTACCGTCTCGAGGCGCTCCAGCAGCTCCCCGCGCACCGCGTCGGGTGACCTCTTCGGCGGCGGGGCCCAGCCGACGGCGCCCGTCCACCAAGTGTAGCGATCGGGCCGCCACTGCCCGCCCCGCAGCTCCGCCACCAAGTGGAGTACTCCCGTCTCGTCCTTCTCATTGAGCCCGGCCAGGCAGCCGACAACGTCGCTGCGGAGGTCGGGAGTTTCCCACCGAAGCACCGACAAACGCCATCCCGCCGGCAAGCGCACCAACGCGAAGTCGGCCCCGCCGACGCCAAGCTCGACCGACGTGCTTTGGAGCGTCTCCGCGGTCAGCCGGTGCCATTCCCGCGCCAGCGCTCGGTCGCCTCGCACGCCCACAGCACGGACCGTGGAGTCGTATTGCAGGCGCCGGTGGTTGCGGAAGACAGCCGACCAGTCGCCCGCAACATGCTCGCGGACCTCGCTCGGCGAGCCGGTGTACACCTTGAACAGTGCCTTCATGTCCCCGGTCCGAATAGCCCGCGCACGTCGCCCGAGCAACTGCTCGATCTCCTCGCGGTCGTGCTGTTCGTCGGCCAACGCGTGCCCGGCCAAACGAGGTGCGCAGGCGACGAGGACCACGAGCAACGCAGGGCAGCGCGGGTCCCAATACCACCGAGACTTCAGTCGCGGCTCGGAGGGCGGCTCGCTGGCGGGCGGCTGCGGATTGTCAGGTGGCCGGCAGCGGCCTACGGGTGGCATGGCTCTTCTTCGGGAATAGGTTTGCCCCTGTCCGGCTCGGGGTCTTCTTCCGCCCTCCGTGCCCGAAGCTGCCCGCACGCCCCCGCAATGTCACCGCCCCGCTCAACGCGCTCCGTCACCGTAATGCCTGCGCCCTCCAGCACCCCTCGAAACGCGCTCACCTGCGAAGGCTCCGACCGATCGAACCCGGCCGCTCCCGGCACCGGGTTGTACGGGATCAGGTTCACCGCGGCAGTCAGGGGCTTGAGCAGCGAACACACGGCGCGGGCTTGCGCCACCGAGTCATTGATTCCCCGCAGCAACACGTACTCAAACGTCAACCGACGGCGGGTGCGCGACACGTAGCGCCGGCAGGCAGCCATCAGCTCCGTCAGTGGGTAGCGCCGGGCCAGCGGCACCAGCCGCGCCCGCAACCCGGCCTCCGGCGCCTGCAGCGAGACCGCCAGCGTCAGTTGCAGCGCCTCTGCCGCCAGCCGGTCCATCGCCGGCACCACCCCCACCGTCGAGATCGTCAGCCGCCGCATCCCGATCCCCACCTCCTCGTTGAGCAGCCGCACAGCCTTGAGCACATTGGCGTAGTTCAGCAGCGGCTCGCCCATGCCCATGAAGATGACGTGCGTGAGGGGGATTTCAGATTTCAGATTTGGGATTGCAGATTTGGGGTTCCGGATTCCGGGCTTCGGGCGCTGGATTCCGGATCTCGGGTCTCGGATTTCGCGCTTGCCCGCCGACCGCTGCTCGCCGACCTTCAAATCTGCAATCTGCACTCCGCAATCTGCAATCCTCTGCGCCGCCAACACCTGCTCCACAATCTCCCCCGCCGTCAGGTTGCGCGTGTAGCCCGACAGGCCGGTGGCGCAGAAGGGGCAGCCGACGGGGCAGCCCACCTGGGTGGAGACGCAGCAGGCGGTGCGGCCGGCATAGGGAAGCAGCACCGTCTCGACCCGGCACGCATCGGGGAACTGCAACAGCAGCTTCCGGCACCCATCAGCCGAAGCCCTCTCCCCGACCACCTCCCCAGAACGCACCAAGCACCGCTGCGCCAACTCCTCTCTCAGGGCCAGGCTCAGGTTCGTCATCTCGCCAAACGACGCCGCGCCGCGCCGATACACCCACTCGCCAACCTGTCTCGCCCGAAACGCCGGCTCCCCCAACCCCGCCAGCAGCGCCTCCAACTCCGACCGACCCAACCCCACCAACGGGACCCGCACCGCTTCGTTCTCCGCCTGCTCACTCATGAAGGCGATTGTAGGCGCTCACCCGGCCGGGGTCAATTGGGGGCTGGTACGCTCGGGTTCCCGATTGCAGGTCACGGCGCAGCGCACGCCGGTTGATCGAGTGCTACTCGGTCACGGGGCCGGTGACTGCAACTCCTGGACAAGGAACTCCCAGATGTCGTTGTAGCGGTCCGCGGGGTGGTCGGGGAACTTCACGTGGCACACCACGCCGGCTTGCTGGGCGAGCTTCTGGAAACCCAGCGCCCACGCAGGCGAGTGGACTTTGTAGTCCATCTCGGTGACGTTCTCCGGCTGGGTGAGTCCCCAGGTGTTCTCGAAGCAGAGGGGCGCGGCGCCTTTGTGCAGCAGGGACTCGGGCGACCACTTCTGGATGGTTGGCAGCAGTTGGTCGCGCCGCTTCAGCGACTCAGCGAAGCTGCAGCCCAGCGCCGGTGCTCCCCCTTCGACGCCCGGTACCCATTCCTGCATGCGTTTCGGGTCGATGCTCGGCTGGCTGCGGAAGGCGCCGACGCAGGTGACCTTGGTGGAGACGCGCTCGACGGGGTCTGCCGACGCCGGCTTGGCGCGCTCGCTGGCGCAGCCGACGTACAGCGCGGGCAGCGTTCCCTGCGAACCGCCAGCCACGGCGATCCGCTCCCAGTCGAGGTTCCACTTGGCCGCATTCAGCCGCACGAATTGCACCGCGCGGCAGGCATCGTTCATGACGTAGGAGGCCGGCGGGTCGGCCTTCTCCTGCACGCCGTCGGTCAACGGGCGAGTCTCTACACCGATCACGGCGATCCCGACCGGCAGAAAGCGGTTGAGGTCTGGCACGTGTTTGCTCGGCTGCCAGATCCCCCCATACCAGATCAGCACGGGGAACGGTCCGGCGCCTTTCGGCGGCAGATGGAGGTCCACAAGCTGATGGGGACTTGGACCGTAGGAGACGTCAGCGTGCGTGGGCACTGGCCCCGGGCGCCGCACGCCGCCGTCATCCCGGCCGCGAGGGCGAGTGATTGTATACCCGCGAAGGTTGGGAACACACCGAAGTGGAAGTTCGCGGAACTTCCCCGGCAGGCGTGCAGCAGACGGAGGACAGAGGGTATTCTCCCAGACGGAGCCGAAGTCGCACCGGGACTTCGGTGTGTTCCCAACCTTCGCGGGTATAGCACAGTCGCGATCATGTTTTCGAGCCTCACTACCGTGGTGAGGAGAGGAGCTTGGCGGCGACCGACTCTGCCGAACCAACATCGAGCATCGGGAGCAGGCGGAGGGTGAAGTGGCGGAGGTCGCCGGGCTCGATCATGGCGGGCTGGCCGGTTTGGTTTGTGTCTGCCTCGATCCAATAGCGCCCGTGCGCTTCGTCGCTGGAGAGGTGCAGAGCCACCAAGTCCTCGTCGTACTGGAAGCCGAGGCCCATTCGGAACGCCGGGTCGTAGCAGGCGAGATGGCCGCCGGCGGGTTGGAGGGCCGAACAGCTTTGGCCCGAGATCGCGAGGCGCTCGATGCCGGCGCCCTGGGGGAGGGCTGCCCAGAGGAGATCGCCCGCCGGGTCGCCGCCGGTACCGGTGACGGGGAAGCCGACCCCGGCGCCGAGGCGCGCTCGCCAGCGGAAGGGCTTGCGCTCAAGGGTCGCGTTGGTGACTTGGTAGGTCAGCAGTAGGTCCGGCGAGCTGCGCCGCAGCGTGACGCGCCGTTCGAGCTTCAAGCCGGTCTCAGGGAACGTGGCCCGCGCGGCCAGCGTGACCTGCTCGTCGAATTCCTCCACGACGGCCAAGTTCCAGTTGACCAGCGAGAGGCGGTTGGATTCGGGTAGGGCATCTTCCAACCCGCCGACCTCGGCCGAGAGCGGCGGAACCTCGTTGTCCGGAACTGCCGCCAAGTCGATGTGCTGGAGCAGCGGGATGCCAAGCAGGCGCAAGTCGACCACGCGCCCGCCTTGCCGCCAGACAATCAGGGAGACCCAACCGTTCCAGAGGCGGAACCCCACTTTGCCGAAGTACGTTCCGGCTTCCGCCCGGCAAGGCCGGCTGAGGTCGCCGGTCTCCCGTTTGGCGGCCAACTCCAGGACGCGCAGGGCTTGCTGGTACTGCCGCTTCGCGTCGAGCGTTTGGGCGATCCGGATCAGGTGTTGTTCGGCGAGGGAGCTTGCGGCGGTTTCCCCGCTGGTCCCCGGAGCGCGGCTCAGTTCCCATTCGGTCGCCTTGCGGGCGACTTCGGTGGCGAGCGCCTCGGCGCGCCGGCCGTCTTCGCGGGTGTAGGTCCCCTGATTCGCGCGTTCCATCAGTGCTGACAGGGCACTCCGGGCGTCTGTCAGTGGGGTGCCTTGGGCTTCGGACGCGCGGAGGAGACTCTCCAAGCGGCCGAGCGCCGGGTCCTGAACCACCGTGTACTGCCGGCGGGTCTCATTGCCTCGGTCACCGGCGCACGCCCGGAGAACGAACTCGTTCGCACCGAACAACGGGTACGCCCGCGCGCGGAAAGCGCCCTTGGCGTCAACTGCGACCGGCTGGTTGTTCACGGTCATCGTGCTGCCCGGAAGCGTGACCCCAGAAAGCTGGATCCCGTCCCCGGGGTAGGCGATCGTGGTGCCTTCGGGCGGAGTCGAACGGACCAGTAACGGCGGCTGTGCAGACGCCGCCGCGAGGTCTCTCAGCAGCGAAACGCGCGCTTTTGTCATCCCTTCCGGGGCGCGTGAGAACGCCGTCAGTTCGCTGGCGACTCGGGCGACGAGTTCTCGGCAGCGCAGCCGACCGAACTGCTGGTCGGCCGCGCCCAGCTTCCGGGCGCAGGAGTCCAGGGCCGTCTCCAGCAGGTGGAAACACAGCCGATCCTCGACACCCTCGCGCAGCAGTTCGAGCCGGACTGAGCTGACCGGTCCGTCCACGCCCACCGCCGCCCCCGGGTAGAGGAGATAGCCCGCCCCACTGGCGCCCGGCACCGTCTCCGGATCGCTCCAGACGTTGAGCCTCCGCGGCTCACCACCTACGTCGGTCCGCGACCACCCGGTGGTGTTGGGGCACCACAGGCCGGTGACCCGGTAAGGCACCTGCAGCCAGAACAGCAGCCGCGGACACACGCCGTCGTCGTCCACGAGGAGGCTGGGAGCCGGCGGCCGCAGCGCAGCGGTCAGCGACCACCACACCCGGGCGCCGAGGGCCTGGAGTTCCCCTCGCTGTGCCAGGGAGAGCGCGGTAGGCGGCAGGCACCAGAGGTCGGCGAGGTCGAACCTGTCTTCCGGCGGCAGGCTCGTGGCCAGCACCCGCGCGCCCGGACCCAAGGCCCGAAGCTGCCTGGATCGCAGGTCCAACACCTCCACCGCTCGGGGCGACTCGTCGCCTCTCATCACGGCGACGACGCGAGGGACCAGGCTCTGCGGGACGGCAGGAGGACCCGCGTCGCGGCCGCTGCTCGGCCCCACCCGAAGCGTCCCCAGTCGGGCATCCGTCAGGTACGCCTTCGCCTCCGTCGAGTCCGGCGGCACCGGCAACTGCGAGGGTGGCAGCCGGCGCTCCATCTGGAACCGGAAGTACCGGTCCAACAGCGCCGCCGCCCGTTCGCGGTCAGCGGCGTCAACCTGGTGGGCGGCGAGGATCTCTGCCGGGTCCTGGTCGAACCACTGCGTGAACGGACCCGTTCCGTCAGGAAGCTCCGCGTCGTGGAGATGGAGGTCGACCAAGAGGTCGTGTTCTTCGCCCTCAGCCGTGGCAACGCGGAATGAGCCCAGGTACCGTCCCGGGGGCAAGCCCTTCCCGATCTTCAGCGTCACCCAGATCGACAGGTTTCCTTCGTCGGGGCGCAGCTCCAGGGGTTGCACGAGGGGAGGGAGGGGATCGGGCCAGCCACCCGCTCGACTGCCGACCCAAGAGGGCGTCTGCACCTTCACGTAGCCGACGCGGTTGAGGTCATAGGCGAGGGCGCGAAGCGTCGCCCCCTCGGGACCGACCAAGTCGCCCGGCTGGATCCGCACGCCGCGCACAGTCCGGGCTGGCGCCCGCAGGACAACCTGAAAGCTCTCCCATTCGTTGCGGACCGCGTGCAGGACGACCGTCGTGTCAAGTCGAGCCGGCGCTGGGGCTGACGGCCGGACTTTGGTGAGACACGATTCCGTCCAGACCGTGAGATCTGCGCCAGTGGCATCCCTCCCCGCGCAGGCCCAACCGAGGCCCAGAGCCAGAATCAGGCAGAGCTGGCGAACGTCCGGCGTTCGTGCGCGAACGAGCGGCGTTCGTGCGCGAACGAGCGGCGTTCGTGCGCGGAGGGTTCTCACCGACTTACTGCTCCCATCGGTCCAGGATGATCGCCAACGCTGCCACTGCTGCGGTTTCCGTGCGCACGACGCGCGGCCCCAGCGACACGGCAGTCCAGCCATTGGCGTCGACCAAGGCGCTCTCAGCGTCCGACAGCCCCCCTTCCGGGCCGACAAGGAGGTCTACGGGCCCGGTGAGGGTGGCGACGAACGCCCCCAATCGGCGGCTGGATGCTCCCGGCGCCAGCACAAGCTGCCGCCGGTCCGGACGCCGCTCAGCAGCTTGCGCGAACGACAGCGGGCCGTCGATCACCGGCGGCGCCGGTCTCCGGCTCTGCTCGGCGGCATGGACCGCGATGGCTCTCAGGCGCCTTAGCCGAGGGGCTGTCTTCGTCGGCTCCCAATGCGCAACGGTCCGCTCGGAGAAGACAGCAACCACTCGGGTGGCGCCCAACTCGGTGCAGTCTTGCACAAGCTGGTCCAGCTTCCGGCCCTTGGGCACGCACTGGTAGATCGCGACCGAATCCTCATCGGCCGGCTCGACCAGGGAGACGTCGCCGACCGCCCGAGCAAAGACTCGGTCCGCCGTGAGGCGCGTGATCTCGACCAAGTGCGTAGAGCCGCGTTGCGTTACGAGCTCGAAGGTGTCGGCGACCTTCAGCCGGAGCACGCGCGCGACGCGGTGTGCGAGCGCACGGGGAAGCTCGAATTCGTCCTGCGTCGACAGCTCAGCGACAAAGAAGCGCCTCAAATGCAATCCAGTCCTCGGCCTGTCGGCGACGAGTGATGTTGAAGCCCTGCTCAAGCAACCGGCATTCTACACCACGAGCGCTCGGCTCCGCAATGCCGGAGGCGAGGAAGCGGCCACCGGGCCGCAAAACGCCGGGCAAGTGCCCCGCCAACTCCGAGACGCCAGTCGGGGTCAGGTTGGCCACAACGATATCGGCCCACGCCGGCCGCCCGGCCGCAGCGCGTCGAATGGCCGCAACGCCGCTGGCGGCAAACAGGTGGACCCGCTCCGTCACTCCGTTCCGCGCCACGTTGCCCGCGGCAGACAGCAGTGCTTCGAGGTCGCAGTCCAAAGCCAGTACCCGAGCCGCCCCCGCCTTGGCGGCAGCGACGGCAAGCACACCACTCCCCGCCCCCACATCCACCACGGTGCTGCCGGCAACCTCACTCTCCAGCAGCGCCTCCAGGCACAGCCGAGTGGTGTGGTGCAGCCCGGTCCCAAAGGCCATCCCCGGCTCAATCTCGATGATCTCAATGCCTGCAGGTCGTTCGTGCCACGGCGCCTGCACCGCCCAGCGCTCGCCGACGCGGAAGGGGTGGAACTGCTCGCGCCAGACTTGCTCCCAGTCGCGGGCGAGCGCCCCGGAGACCGCGGGTTCGGGGAAGGGCGTGAGGCCCGGCAGTGCCGCCTCGACCGACGCCAGCCGGCTGCACACGTCAGTTCGCGAGGGGAAGAAGGCAACGATTGTCGTGCCGCCGGCGTCGTCCTGCAGCCACGTGCCGGAAGCGCCTTCGCGGATGAGCGCCTCCGAAAGTGTCGGCGCGTGAGCCGACTTCGTACGAAGGTGAACTTCGGTCCATTCGTGGTGTTGGGGCATGGCGGATGCGGGCATGGGCTATTGGCGGGCGGAATGTGATTCCTGTGCGCGTAGGGGCGGGCCTGCGTGCCCGCCCGGATGGGGGTGGGGCCGGACATGGTGGCGGGGCCAGACCGGACGCCGAGGGCAGACACGTTGGTCTGCCCCTACGCGGGGTGGGAGGGGAAAGAGGGGCCGGGGCAGACACGCGGGTCTGCCCCTACTCGCGGTGAGCGGAGCCGACGAAGGCGTCTTTCATCTTTTCGAAGAAGCTGCGCGCGCCTGTCCACTGCTCTTTGCACTCCTCGCCGAACTGCTTCAGGAGGTCTTTCTGCTTGGCGTTGAGCTTCGTGGGGGTCACCACCTGAATGGTGACGTACTGGTCGCCGCGACCCCGGCCGCGCAGGTGCGGGAAGCCTGCCTCCCGAATCTCAAACACCGTCCCCGTCTGCGTGCCTCCCGGAACGGTCACGGTGGCCCCGCCGTTGAGCGTCGGCACCTCGATCGAGTCGCCCAGGGCAACCTGACAGAAGCTCAGGGGCACTTCGCAGTACACGTCGCTTTCTTCCCGCCGGAAGAACTCGTGGGCCAGCACATGGATCACGACGTAGAGGTCACCCGCAGGGCCGCTCTCGGGACCTTCGTCGCCCTGGTCGGAGAGTCGAATTCGCGAGCCGGTGTCGACGCCAGCGGGGAGCTTGACGCTGACCCGGGTCTTCCGGCGAGCGCGCCCGTCGCCGCTGCAGTGGAGGCAGGGGCTCTTGATGACCTTTCCCGCCCCCTGGCAGTGAGGGCAGGTGCTCACCGTGGACATCTGTCCGAAGAAGGTGGACTGCACGCGCTGGACCTGGCCGACGCCGCCACAGGTCGAGCACGATTCTGCCTTCGTGCCGGGCGCCGCGCCGGTGCCGCCGCAGTCGACGCAGAACATGAGTCGCCGGTACTCAATGGTCTTCTCGACGCCGGTGTAGGCCTCTTCCATGGAGATCTCGATGTCGTAGCGCAGGTCGGAACCCCGCTGGACGGCCGAGCGCCCCGAGCCCTGGCGGGAAGACGTTCCGAAGAACATGTCGAACAGGTCAGCGAACCCGCCGCCGCGGATGTCCCGGTTAAGATCGAAGTCGAAGCCGCCCGGAGCCTCGTGCCCGTACCGGTCGAAGCGGGCGCGCCGCTCCCGGTCGCTCAGCACGTGATAGGCTTCGCTTAGCTCCTTGAACTGCTCCGCTGCCTTCTCGGTATTCTCCGGATTCGCATCCGGATGGAGCTTGCGGGCCAACCCTCGGTATGCCTTCTTGATCTCCTGCTCTGTCGCGTCGCGGGAGACGCCCAGAACCTCGTAGTAGTCTCGTTTCATAGTCTCAATCCACGCCTCCGAGGGGGCGGTCGGAACTTGGCTCAAGCCGTCTCGTCGTCGCTCGTCGCTGCTTCGCTGTCTGGGGCCGCTTCGGCTCCAGCTTCCGCCGGAGTCGACACCGCAGCCACAAAGACTTGGCTGGCGCGGAGCACTCGATCGTGCAGGCAGTAGCCCTTGAGCGCCTCCAGCACGATGCAGCCGGGCTCGGCGTCCGCAGTTTCTACCTGCCCGAGCGCCTCGTGCTTCGTGGGATCGAACCGTTCCCCCAGCGCGGGAACGGGTATCATCCCATGCTTCTCCAAGACCTGGGTCAACTGCTTCAGGGTCAGCTCGACGCCCTCGCGCAATTGCCCCTCGGCCTCTGCCGATTGGCTGCTGTCCAACGCCCGTTCCAGGCTGTCGACGACGGGCAGCAATGCGGCCATCAGCGTCGAAGTGGCGTAGCGGAGCGCTTCCTGCAGATCGCGTCGGGCCCGCTTCCGCGCATTGTCCTGATCGGCCAGGGCGCGGAGATACTTGTCGTTCGCTCCCTCGACCTCGGCCCGTAGCTGCTCAATCACCGCTTCCGGCGTGAGCGGCTGCTCCGCGGCTGCCTCGGGGGCCTTCGCTTCGGCCGGTTGTTCGCCGCCTGTCTCTTCCTGGTCAACCGGCTCCGGGCCGCTCCCCTCTGCGACCCGCTCCGGCTCGCCATTCGCTTCAGCGCTGTTGTCGCCGCTTTCGGGGAGTTCCGTAGGTTCCTCGGTCACCACCGCGTCGGCCGCCGTGCGTCCGCGCGAGAAATCGTTCCGCGGGTCTTCAACTGGCAACGTTGGTTCACCTCTCCGGGTCGTTTGGGTCGAGTCTGTCGAGTCTCTGGTGGCCGGCCATGGCCGGGTCGCGTTTCTGAAGCGGAGGGATCAACCGGGCCGGACCGTCTCGACGCGAACAGGCACCTCGGATGACCTCCACCCACGCCCGGTATACCGCCCGACTCCTGCCGCCTCCGCGCCGGCCCGGCGGCCGTCCGTCGGCGGAGTAGTCAGCCGTGCACGACGGAGCCGGACAACTTCTCGGCCAGAGTCTCCACCACCGGCACCGTTTCCGAGTAGCGCATCCGGCGGGGGCCCAGCACACCAAGTGCTCCCGCGACGGCCCCCGGCCCTTCATACCGCGCGCCTACGAAGCTGCACTGTCTCATCGGTTCGACGCGGTGCTCGCCCCCGATCACCACCTGGCACCGATCGCTCTCCAGGAGGGTGGAGAGCAAGTCCGCAGCCGTGGCCGATTCCTGCACCGCCTCAAGGACTGGGCGGGCGACGGCCGCGCTCCGGAACTCAGGCTCGGCAAGGAGGCAGATCACCCCCTCAATCAAGACCTCCTGGCTGTCGTCGTCAGGAATGGTGTCTCGGACGAGGTCGAGCACTTGCTCTGCGAACGGATCCGCGAACTCTTCTCCCAGGACCGCGGCGGCATCGAGCGCCTTGATATCGCGCAGCGACAGGCCGCGTAGCCGGTCGTTCAGGAATCGATTGAGGGCCGCCAGCCGCTGCGGCGTCAACTGATGGTCAGCCAGTCGATGCAAGCGGTGCTCGGTGCGGCCGGAAATGGTGACGAACAGGACGAGCAAGGAGTCGGTGTCCACGCTGCCGATCTGCAGGTGCCGCATGGTGTCGCGCTTGAGTGTCGGGATCATCACCAGCGCCGTGTACCCGCTCAGGTCGGAGAGCATCCGGCACGCTTTCGAGAGCAGTTCGCGCAGCGCGCCCTGAGGTTCTGCAAGGCCCCCTTGCACCTGCAGACGCATGGCCTCACCGGGTGCCTGGAGACTCATCAGGTCGTCCACATAGACGCGGTAGCCGCGGTCTGACGGGACGCGGCCGGCAGAGGTATGCGGCTGCTCGATGAGGTGAAGCTCTTCCAGAATGCTGAACTCGTTGCGGATGGTGGCAGAGCTCAAACCCAACGCGGAGCGCCGAGCTACCGAGCCCGAGGCGACCGGCCGCGACGTGGAGACATGCTCCTCGACTACGGCGCGCAGGATGACGGCTTGCCGTTCGTCCAGCTCTGCATCCACATAGCGGAGGGGTATCAAGACGGATCACCAGATTGAGACAGAGGGCAGTCCGGCGGCCATCGCTCAAACGACCGCGCAATGGTGCCGCCTCCCAGGACTTCGTCACCGAGGTAGAACACGACTGCCTGTCCGGGAGCAATACCGTACGCGGGCTGGTCGAACTGGACGACTGCCGACTCGGAGCTTAGCGCCACTAAAGCTGCCTTCTGTGGGCTACTATTGTAACGCACCTGCGCCTGGATGCGTAGTGGAATTGCGGGGGGGGAGCCGGAGACCCAGTTCAGCCCTTCCGCCGACAGTGCCGGGCGGGCAAGGGCGGCTCGGCCGCTCACCCGGACAGCATTGGCAGCGGCGTCGATCTCGGTGACATAGAGGCGGTCTGGGCCGCTGAGCGCCAACCCGCGCCGTTGCCCGATGGTGTAGTGTGCAAGCCCCCGGTGCCGGCCGACGACCTCGCCGGACTCGTTGAGGAAGTCGCCGGGGCGACCCGCTTCCGGGAGCCGAGAGGTCACGAACGCCGCGTGCCCCCCGCGTGGGGTGAAGCAGATCTCCTGACTGTCGCGCTTGTCGGCGACGTGCAGGCCCAGTTCGGCCGCCTTGGCCCGGACGGCGCCCTTGGTCAGTTCGCCCAACGGAAAGAAGACTCTCGCCAACTCCTCCTGCCCCATCGCGTAGAGCGCGTACGACTGATCCTTGCCGGGATCGACGCCCCGCCGCAGTCGCCACCGGCCCGTCTGGGGGCACTGATCGAGGCGGGCGTAGTGGCCGGTGGCCAGGCGCTCCACCCCCCAGGTTTGCATGCGTTGCAGCAGCAGCCGGAACTTCAGGTGCTTGTTGCACAGAAGGCACGGGTTCGGCGTGCGACCGGCGGCGTACTCGCGGCAGAAGTCGTTCACCACGAGAGACTCAAACTCGTCCCGGAGGTCCACCACGTAGTGACGGAGGCCCAGCCTGCCGGCCACCAGCCGGGCGTCGCCGGTCTGGGCGAGGGAACAACACCGGTTGCCGCTTCGAGAGGGCTCCCCCATCTCTGCGTCACGCCACAGCTCCATGGTGACGCCGATCACCTCGAAGCCTCGCTCCTGGAGCAACGCCGCGGTCACGGCGCTGTCGACGCCGCCGCTCATGGCTACGGCAACCAGTTCCTTGGCGGATGTAGACATGGTCGCAATGCTGCCCGGCGCCCGGGCTCAGCCCGCCGCCGGTGCCACTCTCGGGGTCAGCGGCGGCACGCCGAGCTGCCCGTTACCGCCGAGGTCCTGCTCGCCGTTGGCCCAGAAGACCATCGCAGTCTCGTCACAGTCCGGGAACTTGGGGCAGTGCAGGCAGTCGCCCCAGACCTTGTGCGGCAGCCGCTCGCGGTCGATGACGACGAACCCCAGCCGCGTGAAGAACTCCACCTGGTAGGTGAGGCAGAACACTGCAGTGATCCCCAACGCCGCGGAGTCTGCGAGCGCTCGCTCGACGAGCTGTCTTCCTACCCCTCGGCCCTGGCACTCGCTGGCAACCGCCAAGCATTTCACCTCTGCCAGGTTCTCCCACGCCACTTCCAGCGCGCAGCAACCGAGGATCCGCTCGCCTTCCGCGGCCACGAAGAAATCGCGGACGCCTTCGTACAACTCGTTCAGCGACCGTGGCAGCAGCAGTCGCTGGGTAGCGTACTCGTTCAGCAGTCGGTGAATCGCCTTCACGTCACGAACGGTGGCCGAGCGAATCTCGATATCCATGGATCACTTCTCCCCTGTCAGGAGCGAGGCGGTCAGGCGCTCTGTGCTGCTAACTGCGGAAATGCTGTCTTCCCGCGGAGCGCCCTGCCCTACAGCTCGCAGCGACGGGGAGCCGGAGGCGCGGCAGCGAGGCTGCACTTCGCACTCACGGCATCGCACCCAGAGCAGGGCTCCCCAGAACACGCTCAATGCCAGTTGACCACATCTCTGATGGTGACGACAACAGCCATCAGCAGCAGCACCGCGATCCCGGCGGCATGCACCCACAGTTCTATCTTCCGGTTGACTTTCTTCCGACGGACGAACTCGACGACGGGCGTAAGGAACTGGAACGCCAACCTGCCTCCGTCCAAGGCGGGGAAGGGAATGACCAGGTTGAGCACACCGAGGGTGAGACTGATCATCGCCCACATGCTCAGCAGATTCGGGATCGCCGCAGCCCCTCCTTTGGCCTCGCTCCCCATCTCGTTGACCATTCCTACCGGCCCGACCAACTGGATCACCGAGTGCCCCCTCAGCGTCAACCACAGGGCGTAGCCCCAGTTGGCGACCTCGAGTCCGGACCGGAGGAAACCGGTCTTGACGGACTCGACAACTCCCATCGGCGCGCGGACGGGATGGAAGCCGATCCCGATGCGGCCGATGGACCTCTTCATCACCTTGCCATCTTCGCCGACTGTGACACCCTGTTCGGCAGCAGGCACGACCGTGAGGTCAAGCCGCTTGCCGGCTCTCCGGAGCTGAAGGGCGACCGGCTTGGCGGGCCGCTCCTCAATGTGCTTGCGGATCTTCTCAACATCGGTGGTCCGCACCTGATCGACTGCCACAATCCGGTCTCCGCGCAGCAATCCTACCTTCTCGGCGGGCTTGCCGGCGAAGACGGTCTCGATCTCGCTGGTTGAGTCCACGACCTTCCCGTAGACGCAGCCGATCACGACAAACAGCACAAGCGCGAACACCATATTGGCGAGACCGCCCCCTGCCAAAGTCGCGATCCGGGCCAGGAACGGCCGCGAGTTGAACCCGTCAGGCTGGTCGTCATCGAGCAGCCCCATGCCGGTGATCTTCACGTAGCCGAAGAACGGCAACACCCGCAGCGAGTACCGGATGCCGTTCCGCACCGTGGTGAATATCTCCCTGCCCATCCCGATGGAGAGTTCCTCGATGCGCATCCCCGTCTTGCGGGCCACGAGGAAGTGCCCCAACTCGTGGATGAGGATCAGGAAGCCAATGAGGACGACCATCACGCCGTAGAGGCCCATCGAGGCCAGGCGGCCAAGAAAGTGTTCAGTAAGGGAAGCTGTTCCGTGCATAGCAGTTTAGGGGAGAGGACTCCGCACCAATAGAATGACCTCGTCAGCAACACGCGGGCCGGTCTGAGGGCGAGAGACCGGCGGCTCGTGGCCGGCGACTACGCAATCAGCGACGCGGCCAGGGCGCGCGCCCAAGCGTCCGCTTCGAGGATTTCCGCCAGTTCTGGCGAGTCCGCCACGGTGTGCGCAGTGAGGGTCTGATGGAGGATCCTCGGGATTTCCGTGAAGGCCAGGCGCCCCTCAAGGAACGCCTGAACGGCCACTTCGTCGGCGGCGCTGAGGACGGCCGGTGCCGTGCCTCCGCGTCGGCCGGCGTCAAGGGCCAACTCCAGGCAGGGAAACCGCGCGAAGTCCGGCTCCTCAAATGTGAGGCTGCCGACGCCGGCCAAGTCCAGCCGCGGCCAGTCAGCCGGCGCGCGCCCCGGGTACGTCAGGGCATACTGGATGGGCAGCCGCATGTCCGGCGGGCTAAGCTGCGCTTTCGCCGAGCCATCCACGAACTCCACCAGAGAGTGAACAATGCTCTGGTGATGGATCACAACCGAGATCCGGTCCAGCGCAATGCCGAACAGCCACTGGGCTTCAAGGATCTCCAGTCCCTTGTTCATCAACGTGGCGCAGTCGACGGTGAGCTTGTCCCCCATGTTCCAGGTCGGGTGCGCCAGCACGTCCGCCACGGTGACCTTGGACAGTTGGGCTGGGCTGAGGTGGCGCAGGGCACCCCCCGAAGCAGTAAGAATGAGCCGCTCCACGGCGCCGACGGGCTCGCCCACGAGGCACTGGAACAGCGCGCTGTGCTCACTGTCCACCGGCAGCAGTCGGACACCGGCGCGGGCGGCTTCCCCAGTGACAATGGCTCCGGCCGCCACCAACGTCTCTTTGTTCGCCAAAGCGACGTGCTTGCCAGCCCGGATCGCCGACAGAGTGGGAAGCAGGCCGGCGGCACCGACCATCGCGCTCACCACAAGCTGCGCTTCAGGATGGGTCGCCACGCGCTCCATGCCTTCGTCGCCTTCCCAAACGGCGACGTCGAGAGAGCCGACCTCTTGGCGCAGCCTCCCGGCCGCAGCCGGGTCGCGCAGGGCAACGGCAAGCGGCCGGAACCGGCGCACCTGGGAGGCAAGCGCCTCAACATTCGAGTTCGCCGCGAGCGCAACGACGCGGACCTGATCGCCCAGACACTCAGCAACCTCCAGCGTCTGCACGCCGATGGAGCCGGTGGAGCCGAGAATGGCGAGACCTTGGTTCATGACGTCGGGACGGGGGGCCGGCCGGGGCGAAGGGACGCCGTTCGTCTGCATCTGCAGCGCGCCTCGGCCGGAGCCCGAGAGAAAAACTACTTACCCAGTACGCTTGCAGCCACAAACAGAACGGCCGACAGCGCGCAGACCTCGAGGAGCCGGTCGAGGATGCGGGCCTTCAGGATCAGGTGGGGCAGTCCGAGCTCGGACTCTGCGCCCGCCGGCAGGAGAAATGAGTCGTAGACCAGCCGTGCGGCAACGGCCGCCCCTACGGCAACGACTACGCACGGGAGCAAGAGCCCCTGGCTGAGCGAACCAGTGCGACCCAACAGGACCAATGCCGCCGCGGCCAAGAGTCCGGCGACAGCGGCCGCTGTCGTTGGAACGGGGTGCCGTCCGCGCCGCTTGGCGTTCTCATGCAGGTGCTTCCGCCCGAGGCCAAACCACAGGATCGCCGCCGCCAGAACGCACGGCAGTGCCAGCTTCGTGCCCGCCAGTGGACCGCTCAGCAGAACTGCCGGAGTAAGCAGCAGCCCCGGAACGAGACCGGCCGCGAGCGCAAGAACCAACTCCAGCAACGGCCGCAACTTCCGCGAGCTCAACAGGCCAATGAGCGCGATGCAGACCCTCAGCGCTTCCATCATCAGCCCCAGCGAAAGGGCCACCTCCACCCACCGCGACGCCTCCTGGTTGGCGTCATACCCCACCGACAGGTACCAGGCAAACCCCAGCACCAGCGCCGCCAAAGTGGTCGCCATCGGGTCGTGTAGCTGACAGCCGCCCCCGCCGAGGAAGCGGCAAAGCTCCCAAGCGGCTACGTAGGCGCACAGGCACAGCGCCACCGACAGGGCTAGCCCGTGCCACGGGAAGTGCAGGTCGAGCAGACCGCCCAAGGTCAACAGCCCGAAAACGAGCCCGTCGACCCAATCGCTGCTAAGCTGAAACGCCGCCAAACCGCCGGTCTCTCTTCTGGTAGTCGCCAATGCTTTGGACCAGCTCCTCGCGGGTGAAATCGGGCCAGAGGGTGCTTGTCACCCACAACTCCGAGTACGCTACTTGCCACGGCAGGAAGTTGCTGATCCGCAGTTCGCCGCCGGTCCGGATCAGCAGGTCGGGGTCAGGCTGCCCGCCGGTGTACAGCTCGGCGTCAAGCGCCGCTTCATCCAAAGCCGCGGGCTCCAGCTCGCCTGCCTTCACGCGTTCGGCAAGCCGTCGGACCGCGCGGACGATTTCGGCCCGGCCGCCGTAGTTGATCGCCAGATTCAGCACCATGCCGGTGTTGTCGGCAGTGCGCTCGCAACAGCGCGCTAACTCCCGCCGGAGGGAGGCCGGCAAGGGACCCGGCTCGCCGACGTGCCTGATGAACGTGTTCTTCTCATCCAGCTCGTCGATCTCCTTGCGGAGGTTATCCTCGATCAGCCGCATGAGCGCCGAGACCTCGTGCCGCGGACGCGACCAATTCTCCGTGGAGAAGGCGTACAGGGTCAGCACTTCGACGCCGAAATCGTCACAGGCGCGGATGATCTCTTTGGTGGCCTTGGCACCCTCCTGGTGCCCGCGGAGCAACGCCAGTCGGTGCCCTTTCGCCCACCGCCGATTGCCGTCCTGGATCACGGCGAGGTGACGGGGGATCGGTTCCGGGTGGAGTTCCGGCGGAAGCGCAGCGGGAGCGCGGCTCATATGCCCTCCAACGGCAAAGAAAGGGCAGCCTGCACAGTGGGATGCGGCTGGTTCGCTTGGGCAACGGTCAGCTCAGCCGTCTCTGCGGCCGGCCATCGACAGCGCACAACCCGGTACGCACCGGCAGGGCCGTGCCGACGCGGAGGCGCTGTCTCCACGCGCTGAACCTGACCAGTGCCCGCTTGCCGCAGACGAGCCTCAGCCTGCTCAGGGTCCAGTCCGATGAGAAGAAGGGGATCGAGTCTCTCCATGGGCAGGCAGCCGGGGGCGTCAGATCTCAAGCAGCTCGGCTTCCTTGGCCTTTCGGAGTCCCTCTGCCTTCTCGACAGATTCGTCTGTCAGCTTCTGAACTTCGTCGATCGCCCGATGCGAGTCGTCTTCTGACAGATCGCCGCTCTTCTCGAGCTTCTTCAGGTGGTCGTTGGCTTCTCGCCGGATGTTGCGGATCGCGACCTTGCCCTCTTCCGCCTTCTTCCCGACCAAGCGCGCCATCTCCAGGCGCCTCTCCTCCGTAAGCTGGGGGATCGGCAGGCGGATGACCTCACCGTCGCCCTGCGGAACCAGCCCCAGGTCGGACGAGCTGATCGCCCTGTCGATCTCTGTCAGTGCCGACTTGTCCCACGGCGAGATGAGCAGCAGTCGCGGCTCCGGCGCGGAGACCGTCGCCACTTGGTTGAGGGGCAAGCGGCTGCCGAAATACTCCACCCGGATCTTGTCCAACAGTGCGGGCGTGGCCCGGCCGGTTCGGATGGAGGCCATCTCCTGCGCCATCGCCTCGAGCGACAGCTCCATCTTGATGCCGACCTCTTCCAGGATTTCTTGCGATTGCTCAGACACTGTGCTCACATCCTCTCCTGACCAACGGGCCGCACCGAGAACGTCGGAGCGCGTCCCGCAGCCAAGGCTGCGACGAGCACCTCCAAGCGGCTCTACGAGACGGTGGTTCCCACGCGTTGTCCTTGGAGGGCCCGACTGATGTTCCCGGGCACATTCATGTTGAACACGATGATGGGGAGCTGGCGCTCCATGCTCAAGGAGATCGCGGTAGCGTCCATCACCTTGTAGCCCTTTGCCAGCACCTGCAGGTACTCGATGGCCTCGAAGAGCCGGGCATCGGGCTTGTCATCGGGGTCGTCGTCGTAGACGCCGTCCACGTCGGTGCCCTTGAAAATGGCCTCTGCGTTCATCTGGACCGCACGAAGCACGGCCGCGGTATCGGTGGTGAAGAACGGATGCCCGGTGCCAGCGGCAAAGATGACGATGCGCCTCTTCTCCAAGTGCCGCAGCGCCCGCCGCTGAATGTACGGCTCCGCCACCTCGCGCATCTCGATCGCCGTCATGAGTCGGGTCTGGATACCCCGCGTCTCCAAGGCGCCCTGGAGCGCGAGCCCGTTGATCACCGTGGCCAGCATGCCCATGTAGTGCCCTGTGTACTCTTCGAGCTCGCACCGTTTGGCGTCGGAACCTCCCCGGAAGATATTGCCGCCGCCCGTGACGATGCCGATGTCGACACCCGCGTCGTGAGCTTCCGCAATCTCCGCGGCGATATGCTTCAGGACCTCGGACTCGATCCCGCGTCGTTCTCCGCCGGCGAGCGCTTCGCCGCTCAGCTTGAGCAGCACGCGCTTGTACTTGGGCTGTACAGTGTCCAACGAGTCTCCTGTCTGTCGGGGCGGTTTCTTCCAGCCGAGAGAACACGACGGTCTATGCTTCCTCGCCGATCTTGAATCGGCTGAACCGTTTGATGACTACGTTTTCGCCGACCTTGGCGACGGTCTCCGTGAGCAACTCCTCGATGGAGCGTTGCTTGCCTTCATCCTTGATGAACTCCTGGCGGAGCAGGCAGGTGGTGTCGTAGAACTTGCGGAGCCGACCCGCGACCATCTTCTCGGCGATGCTCTCAGGCTTGCCTTCCTGCTTCGCCTGAGCAAGCAGGATCTCGCGCTCGCGGTCGAGGACTTCCTGGGGCACGTCTTCCGGGGCCAGGTACTCAGGCGCCATGGCGGCGATCTGCATGGCGATGTCCCGCGCCAGTTGGCGGAACTCATCCGTCCGCGCGACGAAATCCGTCTCGCAGTTCAGCTCAACCAAGACGCCGACCTTCCCGCCCACATGGATGTACGCTTCCACGAGTCCGTCGCTGGCAGCCCGCGTCGCCTTCTTCGCCGCCACTGCGAGACCTTTCTCTCGCAGTAGCTGGACGGCTTTCTCCATGTCGCCGGCCGCCTCTACGAGCGCGGCCTTGCAGTCCATCATCCCGGCGCTTGTCCGCTCGCGGAGCGTTTTCACATCCGCTGCAGAGATGCTCATTCTGCTTCCTCCTCAGGGCGATCCTGTGTGCTTTGACTACTGCTGCGCCGCGCTCGCGTCCGCCACTTCGGCTTGTCGCTGATCCAGAACTGTGCGCTGCTCTTCGATCGTGATCGGGGCGAACGCCGCCGGTTGCGCGGCGGGAGCGGCCGGTTGCGCCGCCGCAGGGGCGCCCAGCGCGTGACTGGCGGCCGCGATCTCCCGGGGTCCCGTGGGCTCGGGGGCGGGTTCGGGCGCTTGTACCTCGGGGGGTGCCTGCGCCTCCTCGGGCGCAGGCGCCTCGGTCTCTTCTGCTGCCGGAGCAGCGGCTGCCCGTTCGGCGGCTGCCTGCGCGGCTGCCTGTGCTGCCGCGGCAGCGGCGGCAGCGGCTTCCTCTGCGCGCTCAGCCGCCTCGGCTGCGTGCTCGGATTCGCGCTGAGCGTATCCCTCTTTCGCAGCCTCTGCCAGCTTCGATGCCATCAGCTTCAGCGCGCGAATCGCGTCGTCATTGCCGGGGATGGGCAGGTTCACTTCGTCGGGATCGCAGTTCGTGTCGCACACACCGACGATGGGGATCTCCAGCTTCCGGGCTTCCTTGACGGCAATGTGCTCCTTCTTCAGGTCGACGACGAACACAACGTGGGGCAGCCCGTTCATGTCCTTGATGCCGCCGAGCACGCGCTCCAGTTTGGTCAGCTCTTCCGTGAGAAGGGCTGCTTCCTTCTTGGGCAGCACCTCAAACGTCCCGTCGTCCCGCATCCGCTCCAACTGCCGGAGCCGCTCGATGCGCTCCGAGATGGTCTTGTAGTTGGTGAGCATCCCGCCAAGCCAACGCTGGTTGACGTAGAACTGACCGCAGTCCTTGGCCGCCTGCTCGATGGACTCCTGCGCCTGCTTCTTGGTGCCCACGAAGAGCACCTTCCCCCCCCGGTACGCGACGTCCCGAACGAAATTGTGCGCGTCCTCCAGCAAGCGGCGGGTCTTGTGGAGGTCGATGATGTAGATCCCATTGCGCTCGCCGTAGATGTACGGCTTCATCTTGGGATTCCAGCGGCGAGTCTGGTGACCGAAATGCACTCCTGCTTCCAGGAGTTCCTTCATCGTAACGAGTGGCACGTTGTTCAGCCCTTTCCGGTTGGTTGTTCCTCCCCCCAAGCGCGCCCAAGTTTGCCACTTCCGTTCCGGCGTTCAGCGGGCGCGGGCGCGCAGGCTGTCGGCAGGCATGTTGGTGCCCTTTCGCAGAGCACCGGGAAGCACCAGGCAAACGCGGCGAGGGGGTGCGAGGTGATTGGCTTCCGCGGCCGACTTGGCGGCTTGGCGGAGCCGGAAAACGTAGTGTAGCACAATCGCAGGGGTGGGGCAATGCAGCCAAGCTCGCCCCCAGGGACCCGTTCTTCAGATCCCCACCTGGGTGAAGATGTGGTCCACATGCCGGACGTGGTAGGAGAAGTCGAAGCAGGCAGCCACTTCTGCGGGAGTGAGCGCCTCGGTCACTTCCGGGTCGGCGTCCAGCAGATCGCGGAAGGTGAGCTTCTCCTCCCAGGCTTTGAGGGCGTGGGTCTGCGCCTTGGTGTAGGCGCGCTCGCGGGACCAGCCTTTGTCGAGGAGAGCCAGCATGACCTGTTGGGAGAAGAAGACTCCGCGGGTGCGGTCCATGTTCTCGCGCATGTTGTCCGGGTAGACGACCATGCCCTTGACGACCGTGGTGAACCGGTGGAGCAGATAGTCGGTGAGGACGCTGCTATCGACCAACGTCACGCGCTCGGCGCCGGAGTTCGACAGGTCGCGCTCGTGCCAGGTGGTGATGTTCTCCAGACCGACAATGGCGTTCGCTCGGACGACCCGGGCCAGCCCGGTGATGTTCTCACACTTGATGGGGTTCCGCTTGTGCGGCATGGCGGAGGAGCCGCGTTGGCCCTTCTTGAAGGACTCTTCCACCTCCAGCAGGTCGGTGCGCTGGAGGTTGCGGATCTCGGTGGAGAACTTCTCCAGCGAGCCAGCAATCAGCGCCAACGTGCAGAGATACTGCGCGTGTCGGTCGCGCTGCAGGATCTGCGTGGACACCTTTGCCGACTCCAGCTCCAGGCTACGGCAGACGCTCTCCTGCACGCGTGGGTCGATGTTGGCGAACGTGCCGACTGCACCTGATACTTTGCCGGCGCTGACCATTTCCCGGGTCTGCTGCACCCGCGTCTGGTGGCGGCGGACCTCTTCGACCCACACGGCCAGCTTGAGCCCGAAGGTGATCGGCTCGGCATGCACGCCGTGGGTGCGGCCCATCATGAGCGTGTGTTTGTGCTCCCGGGCGCGCTCGACGAGGGCGGCTTCGAGAGCGGCGAGATCTTGCAGAATCAGGTCACACGACCGGCGCAGCCGGAGCGCCAGCGCCGTGTCCTCGATGTCGTACGACGTGACCCCCATGTGGACGTACTTTCCCTCGTCGCCCATGTGCTCGGTGACGCACTTGACAAAGGCGATGAGGTCGTGGTCCACTTCCTTCTCGATCTCGTTGATCCGCTCGATTGTGAAGGCAGCCTTCTCCTTAATGCGCGCCACGGCCGCGGCGGGAATCTCGCCGATCTCCGCGAGGGCTTCGCAGACCGCAATCTCGACGTCGAGCCAGCGCTGGAACTTGGCTTCTTCGTTCCAGAGGGCACCCATTTCGGGCATGGTGTAGCGGGGGATCATGGGGAGGCTCCTTGGGTGGGGCGGGAAGGACGAATGGGAGTTGTGGGACCTCTAGGACTTATGCGGGCTCAGACTGGAGCTTTGCGTCTTTGACCTTGACTGATTCGGCCATTTCGTGCTTGTGCTGGGTCAGTGCGTCGGCCAGTCGGGCGTCGCTCAGGGCCAGGATCTGCACGGCCAGGTAGGCGGCGTTCTTGGCACCGCCGATGGCGACGGTGGCGACGGGGACGCCGCTGGGCATTTGAACCGTTGAGAACAGCGCGTCGGCGCCTTGCAGCGGGCCCGAGGCCAACGGCACCCCGATCACGGGCAATGTGGTGGCGGCAGCCATCGCGCCGGCTAGGTGGGCCGCCATGCCGGCCCCGGCAATGATCACTTTGGTGCCGCGCGCGGCGGCGCCGGCCGCCCAGGCGTGGGACTCGTCAGGGGTGCGGTGGGCCGACATAATCCGCAGCTCGTGCGCCACGCCGAACTCGGTCAGCACCTGCGCAGCGCCTTTCATCACGTCGAGGTCGGAATCGCTCCCCATGACGATGCCAACGAGGGGAGTGTCGTTCTCTGCGGGCATAGTACTGGCTCCTTGAGGTTCGGGTCGCATCCGTCCCATCGATCCTATGGGTCCCATAGTCCTACTGCAATGCCCTCCGGGCAATGTCGCGCCGGCAGTAGGCGCCCTCGAACGTGATCCGATCCACGCCTTCGTAGGCCCGCCGGATAGCTGCCGGGAAGTCGTCTCCCAGCGCCGTCACTCCCAACACGCGGCCGCCGGCGGTCACGACCTGGCCGTCCTTCCGCGCGGTGCCCGCGTGGAAGACCGTCACGTCGGCCAGCTTCTCGGCTTCCTCCAGGCCGCTGAGGGCGTTCCCCTTCTCGTAGCTCCCGGGGTAGCCGCCTGAAGCGACGACCACGCACACCGCTACACGCTCAGACCATTTGGGGCTGAGCGTGTCAAGCTTGCCGTCTACGACGGCCAGCATGATCTCCAGCAGATCGCTCTCCAGCCGCGGCAGGATCACCTGGGTTTCCGGGTCGCCGAAGCGGGCATTGAACTCCAACACGCGCGGGCCGGTGGCAGTGAGCATCAGCCCCGCATACAGGACTCCCTTGTACAGCCGCCCTGCCGCCGCCATGGCCGCTACGGTGGGGTTGAGGACCTCCACAACCGCCTGCTCGAAGACCTCCGGGGTCACCAGGGGCACGGGTGAGTAGCAGCCCATTCCGCCGGTATTCGGCCCCGTGTCGCGTTCGCCAGCGCGCTTGTGGTCCTGGGAGGGCACCATCGGGGAGACGGTCTTGCCGTCGGAGAAGGCGATCAGCGAAAGCTCCGGCCCCTGCAGGCACTCTTCGACCACCAACCGGTCACCGGCTTCACCGAACGCCCGGTCCACCAGAATCTGGCGAATGGCAGCTTCCGCCTGCCCTACAGATTCACAGACGATCGCGCCTTTGCCTGCTGCCAGCCCGTCTGCCTTGACGACGATGGGCGCCCCCTGCTCGCGCACGTAGCGCAACGCGGGCCCGGGCTCGGTGAACACCGCGTACTTCGCGCTGGGGATGCTGTGTCGCTCCAGCAGTTCGCGGCAGAAGCTCTTGCTGCCCTCGAGCACCGCCGCCGCCTTCGTCGGTCCAAATACGCGCAGACCGTTGGCGGTGAACTCGTCCACGATGCCAGCGACAAGCGGCGCTTCCGGCCCGACCACCGTGAGGTCGGCCGCCAGCCCTCGCGCCAGCGCGAGGAGCCCGGGGACGTCTTCTGCCGACACGTCATGGCAGGTCGCCAACTGCGCGATTCCAGCATTGCCCGGCGCGCAGTGCAACTCTCGCAGCAGTGGGCTTCGCTTGAGCTTCCACGCCAGCGCGTGCTCTCTACCGCCGGAACCAACAAGCAACACGTTCACTCGGCAACCTCCACCTGGGCAAGGGAGTGTGACTACAGCCTGGGCCGCGCGGCCCGTGCCCGTACCAGATTCGCCTTCGAGCGCCGAGGTCCTCCGTGCCGCGCCCGTCCGGCGTCGACGTCAATACCCCGGGGCGACCGAGTCCTCCTGCTGCCAGGACTCAAACCGGGTATGCGGGCCGAAGAACAGGAGCTTCGCCTTGCCCGTCGGCCCGTTGCGTTGTTTGGCGACGATGATCTCGGTCGGGTCCGGTTCATCGGCCCGGGGAGCCCCCGAGTCAAGGGAATCGTCGTCGTCTCCCTTCCGGTACCGGGACTCGCGGTAGATGAACATCACGACATCGGCGTCCTGCTCGATCGCGCCGCTCTCGCGGAGGTCCGAGAGCATCGGCCGCTTGTCCTCCCGCGACTCCAGTGCCCGACTCAACTGAGAGCAAGCGATCACCGGGATGTTCAGCTCCCGAGCCAAGCTCTTCAGCGACTGGGCGATCATGGAGACCTCTACCTGGCGGTTTTCGGCCCGGCCCGTGGCTCGGACAAGCTGGAGGTAATCGACGACGATGAGCCCGACGTCATGCTCGGCTTTCAGCCGCCGCGCCTTCGCCCGAATCTCGAACGTGGTGATGGCCGGAGTGTCGTCGATGAAGAGGGGGGCGTCGTACAGCGTCTCGATGGCAGCCCCGATCTTGAGCCAGTCATCTTCCTGGAGGTACCCCCGGCGCAGGTCCATGGCGTTGATCTGCGCTTCAGAACAAATCAGCCGCTGCACCAAGGCTTCCTTGGACATCTCCAGGCTGAAGAGACCGACGCCTTCTCGCGCCTTCACTGCCACGTTTCGGGCGATGTTGAGGACGAACGCCGTTTTCCCCATGGACGGGCGGCCGGCAATGATGACCAATTCCGACTTGTTTAGCCCCGAGGTCAGCTCGTCCAAGTCGGCGAAGTCGGTGGGAATGCCGACCGCCTCGCCGCGCTCCTTGTATTGCTTGTCGATGCGCTCGAAGGCTTCCGCCAGCAAGGGCTTGATCGGCGTGAAGTCCTGGGTGCGATTGCGCTGAGCGACGCCGAAGATCTGCTGCTCGGCCTTGTCGACGATCTCCATCACCGGCTCGGCCGCTTCGTAGGCCCAACCGGCAATCTGGTCGCTGGCGAAGATCAGGTTCCGCAGGAGCGACTTCTCTTGGACGATCTCGGCGTAGCGGGCCACATTGGAGGCCGCGGGCACGGCATCTACCAGCGTGGTGAGATACGCGGGCCCACCGACCGAGTCCAGTTGCTCGCGGCGGCGCAGCTCCTCAGTGACCGTCACCAGGTCGATCTCTTGGGACTTGTCGAACAGGTGGAGCGCAACGTGGTAAAGAAGCCGATGGGCTTCTCGGTAGAAGTCTTCTGGCAGCAACAGCTCCGAGACACGCGCAACCGCATCGCGGTCGATCAGCATCGAGCCCAGAGTCGCCTGTTCCGCCTCGAGGTTCTGCGGCATCAAGCGTTCGCGGGTTCGGCTCAGTTGGGGCTCAGAACTGGTTGCCACTGGCGCAGATCCTCAACGGGACAATGGGCGGGGAACCGCAATTCGAGCCGCAGCTCGGAAGCGGTGCAGCCGGTCGGCCGCAAAGACGGTGCTGGCACGGCGAAGGGACGCCGCGCCGCGCAGAACCGGCCAGGAGCCTACGGGACCTACAGGTCGGCGACGCCTCTTCCTCTGCGTCCGCGCACAAGGATGGGCGCTTCAGCGCCGCCCTCGTCCGCCCAAATGTCTTCCTCAGGCGCTGCCGGCGCGTCGGGCGTTTCGGCGGGGGTCTCCGTCGAGGCAGGGGACGCTTCTGCAGCGGGCGTTTCGTCTGCGACGACCTCGTCGCCAAACACCTCAACGGCGACGTCAGACGTGACGCCCTTGAAGATGGTGACCGAGACGGTGTGCGTCCCGATGGACCTGATCGGCGCCTCCAACGCGACTTTCCTGCGGTCGACCTCGATCCCGGTCTCGTCCTGCAGCCGCTGAGCGATCTCCTGGGTGGTCACCGAGCCGAACAGGCGACCTGAGGCGCCGGTCTTCGCCGGGATTCGGAGAGTCAGTGCGCGCAGCTTCTCGGCGGTCCGTTGGGCTTCCCCGCGCTTGCGAGTGTCCTTGCGTTCATCGATCCGGCGGGTCACCTCCAGCTCCTTGAGGGCGCCCTTGGTGGCCAGCTTCGCCATTCCGTTGGGAATCAGGAAGTTGCGGGCGTATCCGCCGACTACGTCCTTGACGTCGTTCTTGTCGCCCACGCCTTCCACGTCTTGAGTCAGGATTAGCTTCACGTCATGTCACTCCACATTTGTAGGTTGTCGAAACTCGATTTCGGTACCACCCGCCCGCTCGCGGGTAGCACGCGAGACGCAGTGCCAGTCGAGCGGATCAGGGCGCGAACCGGACCCCCAGTCCCCCCATTGACTGATGAAGGAAATCGTCCACGCCCAACAGCAACGACCACTTGTCATTGAGTTGGTAGTGACCCCAGAGGTTCAGCGAGAGGTCATTGGGATCGTACAGGTCCGCCGAGAGCGAGTAGCGCGAACCGATCTGGTAGTCCAGACCGACGCCCACCTTCGCCCGCACCAGGCCGATTCGGAGCCTCGTGCAGTCCGACAGGAACGAGCCCGCCTGCAACTCGATTCTATCCCCTTCTGCGAAATCGTGGAGACCTATCTTGAAGTAGTTCTTCGACGAGGGCCAGATCAAGAAGTCGAGATCGCCGTAGACGCGGTTGTTCGAGGGCAGGTACCGGTAGGCAAGTTCGGTGTCCCACTTTAGGCGGCCCAGCTTGGCCAGGGTGTCGCCGGTGGTGCCCAGTGCGGTGTCCACCTTGGCAGTGACGTTCTCCGCATGGGCCATGGTGGTCTTGGCGGAAGTGAGGGTATCCCGGAGGTCGCTGTGCAACTGCGGATCAGCCGCGAGGTCCCGCAGGCCGGCGGTGGCTTGCTTGACGTTCTCCAGGGTCTCCTTCAGAGAGGTCAGCGACTCCTTGAGGTCGGTGCGCAGGTCCGCATCGCCGGTCAGGGCTTCCAGGTTGGCGGTGATCTTCTCGACGTTCGCCACGCTCTTCTTGCCCGACTCCACCAATGCCGGCAACTGCTCTTTGAGGATGCCGCTGTCCTTGGCGACCCAACGGATGGCGTCCGTGGTGTCGCTGAGATCGGTCATGATCGACTTCGTCTGCTCCAACAGCTCCGCCACCTGGGCGCGGCCGTCGGCACTGATACCTTCGACATTGGCCAGGATCCGGTTGACCGCACCCAAGTCCTGCGTCACCTTGCGGACGTCCACAGCGACAAGCGCGGCCTCGCGCGTCATCTTCTCGGCGTTCTCGAGAGAGCCGTAGAGCCCGCGGGAAAGGCGCGGACTGGTGACCAGCTTGTTGAGGTTCGCCGTCAACGCCGCTATGTTGGCCGCCGTCTGACGAAGCGACTCCGTGAGCACCGGGTCAGACAGCAGCCCGCGGGTGTCTTCGGCGATCCCCTGGACATCCTCCATGAGATCTCCGAGCCGCGGGATCATGTCTTCAAGCGTAACCGGATCCTCGCCACGGAACGTCCCTTTCGGCACGTCAGCCACGAAAGACCTGGGGAGCGGCCGGAGGAGGTCAGGGTACGCGCGTCCCAGCAGGAGGCGGTTCACCAGTACCAGTCGCTCCCCCCGCGGGTTCTCCTGAAGGAGCCGGACGATCTCCTTTGTCAGCCGCACCTTCTCGAAGCGCGCCGGACTGAACAGGTGTTCGCGCTCCAACAACCGGTTGAGTTCGCGGACGAGCGCCTGCTCCAGCGCCGACGAGGTCCTCCCCGAGCGTGCCTGTCTGTCCAGCACTTGCTTCGCGGTGACGGAGAGCCGGTCGCGCAGGTAGCGAGACAGGGGGGTGCTGCCGCGACGCAGCTCCGCAGCCAGCCCGACCGGGTCCTCCAAATCTGCTCGGGTCAACCTGGCGGACTCGGGTTCATCGACCTTGATCCGCAGGTAGGGCTCGCCCATCAGCCCGGATCTCCCCACCGTGAACACGGCGTTGGGAGGGAGCACCACTTCGGGCTTGAGCAGCATCCGCACGCGAGCCCGGTGGTTCTCTGTGAGACCTACGTCTTCGACCGATCCCACCACGACCCCGGCCAGGTGAACCTCCGCGCCCTCGCGTAATCCGCCCACCTCACCGAAGATGACATCCTTCTGCAGCCCTTGGCGACCGACTGCGTATCCGCGCAAGAAGACCATCGTCACCACCAAGAGCAGAATGCCCAGCGAGGCAATCATGCCGACGCGCACCTCGTCCGTCACTCGCATTCAGCGCACCTCCTCGGCACCCAAGTCTCCTGCTGCCAGCGGTCCCTTGGTGCTGCCCGCAAGGAACTGCCGGACGATGGGGTCGTCTGTCTGCCGGATCTGCTCCGGCGTGCCGTGAGCAATGATCTTGCCCTCGGATAGCATCGCCACCTGGGCCGAGATTCGCAGGATGCTCGGGAGATGATGGGACACGACCACGGCAGTCGTGCGGAACTGCTCGCACAGGCTGACAATTAGCTCGTCGATGGTGGTGGCCATAATGGGGTCGAGACCGCTGGTCGGCTCGTCGTACAGCACAATCTTGGGGTCGAGCGCCAACGCGCGCGCCATGCCGACACGTTTCTGCATTCCGCCGCTCAGCTCGTTGGGGTAGAGATCCTTGACGTCACGCCGCAGGCCGACGGCCACCAGCAGGCGCTCGACCGTTTCGTCGATCTCCCGCCGGGGCCGGCGCTGGCGGAGCAACCCAAAGCCAACGTTCTCCCAAACCGTCAGCGAGTCGAACAGGGCGGCGTACTGGAACACCAGCCCCATCTGCTTGCGTGCCTCGTTCAGCTTGCGTTCGTCCAGTGCAGCGAGGTCCTGCCCCTCGACGAGGATCCGGCCGCTATCGGGACGAACCAGACCGATAATGGTCTTCAGCAGCGTCGTCTTTCCGCAGCCCGACGCGCCCATGATCGACATGATCTTGCCGGCTGGCACGGCCAGGTCCACCCCTTTGAGGATGGCGCGGCCGGCGATGCTGTACTGCACGCCCTCCAGCTCAATCGCTACTGGGGAGGAGGCGGCTCTCGTATCTGCGGCAGACGACATGGGGAAGTGCTCAGAGCAGCGAGTTGGGTGCCGGGCCTATCGCGGCAGTAGGTAAGACAGGAAGAAATCAGCGACGTAGACCAGCATGATGCACATCACAACGGAACTCGTCGTCGCGCGGCCGACGCCGGCGGCGCCGCCTTTGGTGTACAGCCCTTGGTGGCACGCGACCAACGAGATGATGATCGCGAAGGGGACGGTTTTGACGAGTCCGACAGCCAAGTCCAGGTTCTCCACGAAGACCCGGAGCGAATCCAGATAGATGGTCGGGTGCACGCCCGCCACGTAGACGGCCACCAAGTAGCCGCCGCCGATACCGGCCAGGTTGGCGAAGACCCCGAGAACCGGCAGCATAACGACGCAGGCTACGAATCGGGGCACCACGAGGTACTCGATCGGGCTGGTAGCGAGCGCCCGGAGGGCCTCGACCTGCTGGGTCACCACCATGGTCCCCAACTCTGCAGCAATGGCCGAACCGACGCGCGCCGAGACCACGATGGCGGCAATCACCGGAGCGATCTCGCGGGCCACCGACAGGCCGACAAGGCCGCCGACGTACTTCTGCGCGCCCAACTGGATCAACTCAACGGACGTGTACAGGGAGAGCACCATGCCGCTGAAGCCAACGGTCACGATCACCAGCGCCAGGGAGTCCACCCCGATGTGGGCCATTTGGCGAATGGTCAGACGTGGGCTGACGGCGGCCCGGCCGAGGCACCCGATTGTGTCGAGCATCAGGCTCGTCGTTTCGCCCGTCACCTGGAAGACGGCCAGGACAAAACGACCCACTCTGGAAAGGAAGGAACGCACGATTCCGGCGGCTCCGGCGGAGGGTGTCGCACCTAGGGAGGGTGCTCCGACAGAGATATGGTACCCCATGTTGTCTGGCGGCAGAAGGGCTTGGATCGCCACCGGGCGCAAGGCGTTCTCCGGCTGTCCCCTTGACAGCCCTCCAGCCCACCGTATATAATCGCACCCACCTACCAAACTAAAGGAGTTCGTGATTGGCAGCGGCCGCCTGTTCGTACGGATCGGCTGATAAGCTGATTGTGCGTGTTGCGAGGAGACCCGCCCATCGGAGCCACAAGGGAACGGTCTATGCATGGCTGATATAGGAAGCATCGTTGAGGGCAAGATTGTCAAGCTGCTCAAGTACGGCGTGATTGTAGAACTGCCGGAGGGCGAGTCCGGCCTGGTTCATATCTCGGAGATCGACAACAACTTCATCCAGGATGTTGCCGATTACTTCCGAGAAGGAGACCAGGTAGAGGTCAAAGTGATCGGGATCGATGACAAGGGCAGACTGCAACTGTCAGTGCGTCAAGCGCAACCCGACTTCCAGGAGATGACGCGGCCTACGCGGCGCCGCTTCCAGTCCCAGGACGAGATGGTTGAGTTCGAGGACAAGGTCTCGGGCTTCATGAAGAGAAGCGGCGAGCGACTCCTGGACCTCAAGCGGAACCTCGAATCGAAGCGCGGCGGCAAGCGCCGGTGACCTCCTTGCACAGCGACAAGGCGTGAGCGCGCTTGCCCCTTGTCGCTGAGGCGACCCCACGAACGCCCCCCTGCAATCCCTGGCTCGCCCCCC
Source organism: Armatimonadetes bacterium CG06_land_8_20_14_3_00_66_21 (assembly GCA_002779825.1). Lineage (GTDB taxonomy): Bacteria > Armatimonadota > Abditibacteriia > CG2-30-66-41 > CG2-30-66-41 > CG2-30-66-41. The sequence continues at coordinate 47,191 of PEVN01000290.1, forward strand.
GCGCCCTTTGGACTTGGCGCGGCGTTGTTGCTTGACTCTGAAAGCCGGCCTTCTGGCGTTCGACGAGAGCACGGCAAGGCGAAGTCTCGTCGACCATGGGTGAGCCTCCCCGGCGGGAGCCGACCGCCAGCGAGACCGGAGTCGGCGCGGCTGCCGATGACTGGCTGGGCCGCTGGCTCTTCTGAGGCCGTGACTTCGTCGGCTGCAGGTGGCGCCCCTTCGTGGCGGTGGAATTGCGTTGAACTGCGCTGGGTGCTTCCCCATGGACACTCGCTCCCCTTGGACTGACTACGCGATCAAGCTGCGTTGGCTGAGTCTCCTGACCATCGGCTTGTGGGGTCTGCTCTGTCCTCGTTGGGTCGAGTACTCGGTGCCAACGGCACTCGGCGCTCTCGTCCTGCTCGGGGCTCTGTACAACGCCGTGGTCTGGATGCTTGGACGACGCGGGTTCACCTTCTCCCTGACGCTTCCGGCGCTGCTGGTCGACATGATCCTCGTGGCCGTGGCTGTCCAGAACTCCGGAGGCGCTCACTCGCCGCTGTTCTTCCTGTACCTCGCGCCACTAGTGTTCGCAGCGATGCTCTACAGCTTGGTGGGCTTCGCGACCGTCCTGGCAGCGACGGCCCTCCTGCACGTGACCACCGCCACCGCGCTCTCGGGTGACTTCGCCTCCGCCCACGCGCTGCTGCTCTTCCACTGTCTGTTCTTCGCCTTTGCCGGCTTGCTGCTGCTTCGCGTGGCCGGCGAGCGACTCCTCGGCGAGAGCGAGCTGCAGGGCATGGAGAACGTAGCGCGCGCCTTTGCCGCCCGCAGGGACCGGCTAACTGCCGTGCCGGAGGTATTGCGAGCGGCCGCGGAGGCCGCGGGTGCGGCTTGGGTCGGCGTGTTCACCGCCACTCCCCAGACTGGCGTCCTACAGTGCTGGCCGGAAGACGCCTCCGAGGCGTTCCCTCTGGGATCCCGCGCAACCGAGTTGGCCGGGGCCGTTGTGCAGTCTGGCGAAGCGGCGGTCGTCCGCTGGACCGACGAACCCCTCGGTCCGGTTGCCCGGCCGCAGCGGGTCGCCTGTATCCCGCTGGGGCCGCGTGGCGCCGCCAAGGGCGTGCTGCTTGCCGCCACCGCCTCCTCGTTTCAGCCGCTCTCACCGAAGGGCGTTGGGCTGCTGAAACTCATCGCGGGGGAGCTGTCCCTGCTCGTGGCCGAGCAAGACGAATCCGCCCTGGTGCAATCCCTTTCGGCGCAATCGCGTATGGTCGACACGCTCCTGCGGCATCTGGATAGCGCGGTACTCGTCGCGGACTTGACAGGCCGGATCGCTGCTGTGAATCCGGCGGTTGCTCGCCTGCTCCGCGTCAACCCGGAGGGACTGCGGGGACGGCCGATGCACGAGGCAGTCCCGCACAAGGGCGTCGCTCGCCTCCTTGAGCGGGTGGTCGACAGCCGCGTGCCGGAGTCAAGTGAAGTCGTCTTGGGCGCGGACGAAGAGCTGACAGTCCGAGTCGACGCGTCGCCCGTGCTGACGGACGAAACCGGTCTCCTGGGGTATGTGGTCGTCTTCACCAATGTCACGGAGTTGCGCCGACTCGACTCCATGAAGTCCCAGTTTGTGGCGGCGCTGTCGCACGAGTTGCGCACCCCGCTGACCTCGATCAAGGCGTACACAGCCACGCTCCTCCGCGACGTGGAGTTCGATCCGGACACGCAGCGGGAGTTCCTTGCTATCGTCAACACGCAATGCGACCGGCTGACAGAACTCATCAACGACCTGCTGGACGTCTCCAACCTGGACGCCGGCAAATCGCTGGAATTGGACCTGACCGAGGTGCGACTTAAGGAATTGCTGACCAAGGTCATCGACGGCCAGCGCGGACTGACGGACCGGCACTCTTTCTCTGTCACGGTGAATCCGGATGCCTGTGCCGTCCGCGCCGATGCACATCGCCTCCAGCAGGTCCTCACCAATTTGCTCAGCAACGCCGTCAAATACTCCCCGGAGGGCGGCGAAATCCGCCTCTACGCCTCGGCAGTAGGCGACACCGTCAACATTGAGGTCACCGACCAAGGAATGGGCATCGACCCCAGCTACCAAGAGGCGATCTTCGACCGCTTCTTCCAGGTGGACGGAAGCACGACGCGCCGAGTGGGAGGCAGCGGAACGGGTCTCTACCTGCTCAAGCATCTGGTGAGGGCGCACGGAGGCACGGTCTCGGTAGAGAGTGCCCTGGGAGAGGGGAGCACCTTCACAGTGCACCTGCCCCGCAACGGCCCGGCGGAAGTCCGCTGAACTCCCTACCCGGTCGGTGCGCGTCGGCGTGCCCCGCGTTCCCGGATTCCGCAGTCTACGGCCCGCCTTTGGAGGACGCGTCAAGCATGCCGCGAGAGAGCAAACAGTCCAAACAGCTCCGAGCACGGGCGATCCTCGACGCGCTCAGACACCGCTACCCCAACCCGACGACCGCCCTGGAACACGGCAGTCCCTGGGAACTGCTGGTCGCCACCATTCTGTCGGCACAGTGCACCGACGAGAAGGTGAACGAGGTCACGCGGGCTTTGTTCAGGAAGTACCCCCAGACTGCTGATTACGCCAACGCCGAGGCAGCGGAGTTCCAGCGGGACATCTACTCGACGGGTTTCTACCAGAAGAAGGCGAAGGCGGTGATCGAGACCGCTCAGACCGTGGCGACACACTTCGGCGGTGAGCTGCCCGACACCATGGAGGCAATGCTCACACTGCCGGGCGTGGCTCGAAAGACCGCCAACGTGGTGCTGGGTGTGGCCTTCGGGAAGGCTGCCGGCGTGGTGGTAGACACCCATGTGGCGCGGCTGGCTTTGCGGCTGGGGCTGACGCCTCGGCAGACGACGAAGACCACGAACACCGAGAAGATCGAGAATGACCTGAAGCAGCTCCTGCCGCAGGACCAGTGGATCTTCGCGGGGTTGGCGCTGATCTGGCACGGGCGCGACACGTGTGACGCGAAGAAGCCTCGGTGCGAGGAATGCTGCCTGCGCGCGCACTGCCCCAGAGTTGGCGTCGGCACGAAGTGAGCTCGGGCAGGGCTCTCTGCGCAACGGCCCCGAACTGCTGTCTGCCCCGGTTGACCTCTCACGCCAAGCACCGCCCTGGAGGATTCCCGCAAACTCCGAGAATCGCCGGAGCCGGCGGCGATTCCTCAGGACGACAGCGCGCGCGGCTCTGTACGGCGGCCCCGCGCTCGTGGCGGCAGGCGCCTGGTGGTGGGAACCCAAACGCCTCGTGGTTGAGCGGCACCGCGTCCGGCTGCCCAGGCTGGCCACCGCGCTGAACGGGCTGAAGGGGGCGCAGCTCACCGACCTCCACTGCGGCCCGCTGGTGAGCGACGAGTACCTGCGAAGCGCAGTCAGCGCGACCAACGCGCTTGGGCCAGACCTCGTCTGCCT
>PEVN01000569.1 GCA_002779825.1 Armatimonadetes bacterium CG06_land_8_20_14_3_00_66_21
CACCACCCTGCAACTCCGCTACACACTCGCCGACTCGAACCGCAAATGAGCAAATGGTCCCAAAATGCTTCCGACCCGGATCAGGAGGTCTGAGCCGAGGCGCTGGGCGTGTCTCTGGGAACGCCCAGCCCAGTGACGGACCACCTCGCTGTGGAGCCCTGGGCGCAGGAGCCGCTGGCGGTGCCCGAGCTTGGCGAGGTCGCGGCGGACCGCGTCGAGAAGTTCTCCGGGCAGAAGCCGGGGTCCAAGGCGTGGCAAGCGGCGATGCAGGTGCGGGAGCTGCTCGCCACACAGTCCGACCGATCGGGCCGGTCAGACCGGTCCGACAGACCTGTCGCACCGGACTGGACCCCCGCAGCCAGCACACCTGACGGCATCCCTATCGTGCTCCGCCGCGCGACCGGCAAAGGCAGTACCTGGGTCTTCGGCCACGACCTGTCCGAAGCCGCCAAGATGCTCTGCCGGACGACCCGACACGGCGTGAACCACCGGATCTACGACCGCGATACGGCATGCGGGTTGGAGCGCCTCTTCCGCCTGGTCGGCAATGCCTGCGCCTACGGGCACGGAGCCCGACCAGCCGCAACGCCCCAACTGCGGGCGGAGGTGCTCACGGATCGACAAACCTATGGTTGGGGCGAGACGCTGGCCGTCGAGATCTTGGTGCGCGATGCGGAAGGCAAGCCGTGTGACGCCAACGTCCGCGTTGGGTTGTCCGGAAACGGTGACGCGCCGGTGCGATTCGCCCCAGCCGAACAGAAAGCACCCGGCCGATACGTGCTGCGCGTCCCGCTGGTCGCAACCCCCTCCGCCGACTCCCTCTTGCCGGCCGTCGAGCCCGCCACCGAGTACCGTCGCCAGCGGTTCCTGCAGATCTTCGCCGACGCGACGCGTCCCGGCTGGGTGAGCGATTGGGCCGTGGGAACCGTTCGTGTTGGCAACGAGAGCGACGAAGCCGGCCGGTTGGCGCAACGGGTCCGGCAGGTGGCGAATGACTTGCTGTCGCTGGACTTCAGCGCGCCGGACAAAGAGAAGTGGGTCGAAGTCGAGGGCGCGGTCGCGATGCCCGCCGAGATCCGCGCCGGGCAACCGGTGACCTTCGAGCTGACGCTCGACACCGTCGAGAACGACACCGGCAACGACTGGATGGAAGACGTCGAACTGGTGCTGAAGCCCGAAACGGGCGGCGCGCCCGTTTCCTTTCCGGTCGCGCCGGGGAAGTGCCTGACTGCACCGAGGTCGTCGGTTGTGGCGAAGTCGCCCGACCGTTGCGTCGTCGTGGACTCAGCGCACCCCGCGCGGTTCCGCCTTGCGTGGCCGGACCCGCGGCCCGGCCGGTGGTCGCTCTGGCTCCGGTACCGGTACAGCGATGACTACCACATCAAGGACACGGACCGGCTGCAACGCGAGGACGCGTTTTCGCAGGGAGTGAGGGAGGTCGTTGGCGGGTGACGGCGAGGCGGGTGTTTGACCTCTCGCTGCGCAAGTCCAGCAGAGGACGGCCGAGGTGGGCTCCCGGGCCGAAGACCGCACGGAGCGAACGTGTGGTAGAATGCCCAGCGCGAGCGAACGGAGAAAGGACACGGACTGTGGACTGGCGCGACCGAATCATCATTGACCCCGAAATGCTGGTGGGCAAACCGGTGGTCAGGGGCACCCGCATGTCCGTCGAGTTTCTGATCGACTTGCTGGCGCGCGGCTGGACCACTGATCAAGTCCTCCACGAGTACGATCATCTGCAGGCTGAGGACATCCGTGCCTGCCTGCACTATGCGCGCGAGGTGCTGGCCTCCGAGCGCGTCTACCCCTCTCCCGCAATAGGGCAGTGAGGAGCAACGATGCGGTTCCTCGCAGACGAGAACGTCTCCTCGACCGTCATTGGTGGTCTGCGAGCGACGGGCGCAGAGGTGCTGGCCGTGAAGGAGTCGATGCGGGGTGCCAGGGACGTCGACATTCTGCGCCGGGCGCAGGCCGAGGGACGCATAGTCGTCACGCATGACAAGGACTTCGGGGAATTGGCGTACCGGCTGCGCCTACCTGCCGACAGCGGGGTGGTCCTGTTCCGGCTTTCCGGCGACAGTCCCGAAAGGGACAACTGGCGGGTGCTGGCCGTGCTCCAGAGCCGAGACGACTGGGAAGGGCACTTTTCGGTGGTCGCGGATGACCGCATCCGAATGCGGCCGTTGCCATGAGGGCGCGTTGCGCGCGATGGCTGCCTTCGCGCCGCCGCCCCTACTCGTACACTTCTAACTCCGCCACCGACATCTGCGCTCCCGGCTGGTCGGGTCCGTCGGGCTTCTGGGCGCAGACGCGGACGTAGCGCGCCTTCACCGGGTCGAAGGCCGCTTCAAAGGGCGTGCCGTCGTGGTCGGCCTTCGACGCTGCCGTCTGCCAGTTGGCGCCGTCCGCGGACACGCGGAACTCGAAGCGGGTGGCGTAGCCGCTGCCGAAGGTCACCTTGATCCGCTGCACGCCGGCGGTGTCGACGAGGTCGACCTCGTAGGTCCACGGCCATTCGCCGCCGGCGAGCGCGATGGTGTCGAGATGGCCGTCGACGCCGAGGCGGGGGAAGTGGACGCCGCTGTTGACCGTCAGTTCGTGAGTGCCGTCAAGGCTCAATAGCTTCGCCTGCTTGCGGTAGGCGAGGTTGCCGGGCGGGATGGGTGGGCGTGTCTTCCCTGTGGTGAGTTCCTCCCGGACCGCTTTGAGCATCTCAACTTGTGAGCGATCCAGCGACCCGTCCCGGAAGAGCAGCACGTCGATGGACACCACGCCGCCTCGCTGGTTCACGTCGAAGACGTATTCGCCCAACTCGCGCTTGCCGTACTGGGTGCCGGGATGCCCCCACCCGGTGCCCAGGTACGACAGCAGGTGCCACTGTTCGCCGTCGAGGAAGCGGCTGACGGGCATGTCGAAGAAGTGGTTCTGTTCGCCGCAGGTGTAGTCTTCGTGGGGCGTGTAGGAGAGCACCTTCGGGTCGACGCCGCGGTTGAAGGCGACAATCCGTTTGGGGTTGCCGGCCTTGAGCGCCTTGGAGAAGGCAGCGAGCTTCCCGTCGTCGTAGCCGATCCACGGGTAGCAGCCATCGACCCACCAGCCGACTACCTTGTCGCCGTAGCGCTCGCCGTACTCCTGGGCGACGCTGCCCCAGTTCTCGACAAACTCCGCCGTGACCGGGCTTTGCCAGCCGAACGCCGGTCCCGCCTTAGGGTCGCCGCGCGGCCCGTCGCCGGTGTAGTAGAGCATTAGCGGGATGTTGCGACGGCTGAGCGACTGGTAGAGGTCCTCGATGAGATCGCGCGTGGCGCAAGCTTCGCCCGGGCGATAGCCGGAGATCCGGTCGAACGCGGCGCTGGGCGCGATCAGCTCCCGGCCGATCTGCATCACAGTGAAGAGGACATAGCCCGCGCCAACCTCGGCCATAGTGTCGGCGAAACTCTCCGTGTCGAACTCCCGGACGCACTCGTCCCAGGAAGTCTGGCGGCCGAGGCTGTGGAGCTGCTCGCGGTTGTTCTGGAGCCCGGCCAGGTAGTGAACGAAGACGCCGTACCCGGCTTTCTGGAACCAGTCGGTGTTGGGGTTCATGGGGTCACCTTCGGCCAGGGCGAGAGGGAGCAGGACTGCGAGAAGTGCGATCTGCAGGTCTGTTGTTCTGCGCTTCCGGGGTGGGCGGTGAGGGGTCATAGTGGTCACTCATGTTTGTGTCTTGGGCGAACGCCCCGAGGCACGAAGGCGCTGGCGCGAGAGGTACGCTCTCGTCTTGGGGCTGAGCGCTGGCAGTACCCCCAACACGGTCGGGCGTCCTGAGGGCATTTCCGGCGGAGACCAACAAGCAGCGGAGACGGCTACTTGATTCTGGCAGCCGCGTTCCGCAGAAGCAGACTGGCAGCGGTCTTGTCGTCGGGGCTGGTGCCGGCGACATCCACGACGACGAAGTACTGCTTGATGTGGCAGTACCCGGCGTTTGACCCCATGCCCGAGAAGAGGTAGCCTGCTGTCTTCAGACCGCTGAGCTGCTTGAAGCCAGGCTTCTTGGACACGTCCTTCTTCCAGGACTCATAGAACGCCTTGGCCTTGGCTGCATCGGCCATTCGGAGAACCGTGACAGTGGCGAGGTGCTTGTTGGCGGGGTTCCGGTACGACTGCTGGATCGCTTCCACGCACCCGGCCTCAATGTACATCGCGTCGCCGCCGTCGTAGATTCTGTGGAGTGTGTCGGCCGAGGGGGAGTAAATCAGGGTGCCTTCGTACTGCGGCCAGTTTTTCACGGCCGTCTTCGTGGGCAGCAGCTTGCCCATTGCGTCCTGAGAGCCACGTGCTGCCGGTGTCAGGAGCGTTAGGACTGCGAGGATCGTCGTCGGTCGAAGCATTGCCTGTCTCCTCAGTTCAGCGGGATGGTGCGTCGTCGCTGCCGCCGGGAACCGAAGCTACGCTCCCCGACGACGGAGACTCAGACGGTTGGGACGCATCCGCCGCTCCCCGCTTGAACTCCTTCACGCCCTCGCCCAGCCCACGCATGAACTCAGGGATCTTCTGACCGCCGAACAGCAGCATGACAATGGCGAGCACAACGAGAATCTCGGTGGGTCCCAGTCCAATCAATAGGGGCACTTGGGCATCTTCCTTCAACGGGGAGTGAGGCGGCGAGCCGCCGGGCGGGCAGAGTGGTTACTGGCGAGCATCCAGCCAGGCGCGGCGCGTCAGGTTGCGGCCCCGGCCAGGCGCACTTGGTTCCTCCCGCCTTCCTTGGCTTCGTAGAGCGCTTGATCTGCGCGCTTCACAAGGCCGTCTTTGTCGTTCGCGCTGTCGGGGAACGCCGCCACGCCGAGGCTGATGGTGACATGCAGCTTCTGCGTCTCATTCTCGCCCTCACCTACGAACTCGGTCCCTTCAACCGTCTGTCGCAGCTTCTCCGCGAGAGCCCGGGCGGCCTCTAACTTGGTTTCCGGCGCTACGAGAATGAACTCCTCGCCGCCGTACCGCGCGGGGAGGGCGGTTCCACGAGCCTCACGCCGGATGAGCTCGGCAACGCCCTTCAGCACGGTGTCGCCCATAGCGTGGCCGTAGGTGTCGTTGACCTTCTTGAAGTGGTCGATGTCGAGCATGGTCACGCACAGGGAGTACCCGTTCTTCTGCGCGCGCGACAGGTCCTCCGTCAAGCGGTTGTCGAAGTACCGCCGGTTGGAGAGCTTGGTCAATGGGTCGGTGATGGACATCTGCTCCATCTGCGAATAGAGGCGGGCTCGCTCGATGGCCAAGCTGGTCTCCTGACCAAGCAGCGAGACCAGTTCCAGATCGACTTTCGAGAACTGTCCCGCCTTCTTCTGCTCGACCATCAAGCACCCGATGGACTGGTTCTCGATTCGCAGGGGCACGCAAATCAAGGAGATCTTCTCTGCCTGTCCCGCCGTGCCCGTTCCCTGCAGCACCGGCTTGCCGGAGGCTGCCACCCGGCCCGGGATTCCCTCGCCCCACTTCACGCGGCTTCCCTTGGGCAGCGCTTCTTCGTCATCCACCGCCAGGGAACTCTCGACGTAGAGGTCGCCTTCCTCCGGGTCCAGTAACATCACGAAGGCTGATTGCGCCCCCAGGAAGCCCGTTACTCGCTCGAGCACGGCGTCCAGAAGGGAGTCCACATCGCGGAGGGACGCAACTGCCTTGAGGACACCGGAGAAGAACTCCATCTGCGCCCAGCGCTCCCGGAGTTCCTTGCTCTCCTGCAGGGTGGCCATCTGCTTGCTGCGGGCGCGGCCGAACTCTTCCTTCTGTGTCTCGATCTCGTCCACGAACTGGCCGGACGCCACCACGATCATCCGAGCCGCGAACAGCGCTACCCCCATGACCAGGAGCGCCAGCAGACGCGCCACGTTCGGCGACGAGCCGGCAAACGCCAGCGCGCCGACCGCGAGCACAACTGCGGCGCCGGAAGCCGCCGCTGAGATGGTCTTGAGACGTGCCGCGAGAGGGTGCATGGGCCACCTTGAACTGAGGAGAGAGCTGGACTATACTTAGACTACTTGCCGGAGTGGTGGAATTGGTAGACGCGCAGGGTTCAGGGCTCTGTATCCGCAAGGGTGTGTCGGTTCGAGTCCGACCTCCGGCACCATTACTTCAGACGAAACGAGCCGGCCCTCGGCCGGCTTTTTTCGTTTGCGGGCCGGTCTCCCGGCTGGCGTCCGGGGGGGCTATTGTACCACGAGTCACCGACACTAACCGAGGGCGTCGCGGATCCGGTCCAGGGCCTCTTCGATGCGGTCGTCCGGGTAGGTCAGCGAGATCCGGAAGTACCCCTCACCATGGGGGCCGTAGCCGATCCCTGGGGTGACGACCACCCCAGCCTTGTCCAGCAGCAGGGCGGCAAACTCGATGGATGAGGTGTGGCCGTCGGGCAGAGGGCACCAAAGGTAGAAGGTCGCTTTCGGCTTCTCCAGGGCCCAGCCAAGCTGGTTCAGCGTCTCGACCACCAGGTCGCGGCGGCGACGGTACAGCCCGTTCAGCTCAGTGAGGCAGTCCTGCGGGCCGCTCAGCGCCTGAACGCCCGCGAACTGGATTGCGCGGAGCACTCCGGAGTCGACGTTGTCCTTGAGGAGGGTCAGCGCCTCCACTGCCGGCGGATTCCCAACGGCAAAGGCAAGTCGCCAGCCCGTCATGTTGAAGGGCTTCGAGAGGGAGTTGAACTCGATGGCCACCTCCTTCGCGCCGTCCACCTCGAGGATGCTGGGCGCCTGGTAGCCGTCGTAGCTGTTCTCCCCGTAGGCGAGGTCGTGGCAGAGCAGGAGGTCGTGGTCGTGAGCGAGCTTTACGGCCGACTCGAAGAACTCCTTCGGCGCTACTGCTGTCGTCGGGTTGTTGGGGTAGCACAGCCACAGCAGCTTGGCGGCTTTGAGCACATCCCGCGGGATCGCTGCCAGGTCGGGCAGAAAGGCGTTCTCCTTCACCAACGGCATCCAGTGGCACGTACCACCGGCGAAGACGGTGCCGGTGTAGTAGACCGTGTAGCCCGGCTCGGGCACGAGGGTAACGTCGCCGGAGTCGATCATCGCCCAGGCCAGGTGCGCGATGCCTTCCTTGGAGCCCAGGAGCGTACAGACTTCGGCCTTCGGGTCCAACGCGACACCGAAGCGCCGGTCGTACCATTCGGCAACAGCTTCCGGGAACGCTGCGACGGGGCAGTCGCCGCCATAGCGGTGGCGGTCGGGATCGGTCTCGTCCCGAACGGACCGGCACAATTCATCGATGATGTGATCAGGGGTGGGCTGATCCGGGTCGCCGATCCCAAGCGTGAGGACGTCGATCCCGCGGGCCTTGGCCTCCGCGACCTTCCTGCGGATCTCCGCGAATAGATACGGCGGTACCTTGTCCAGTCGGCTGGCTCGGTGCATGGTCCCTCCTGGGAGAGCGGGTGTCATGTCGGTTGTGTCACGTGCCACGGATCAGGTGTCACGGATCGCTTTTCGTGGGGTCACAGGCAGATCTCGCCATGGAAGACTTCCTCGGCCGGGCCTGTCATCACCACGTGATTGTGCCCTTGCCACTGGATCTCCAGCGGTCCGCCGGGCAGGTGCACGGTGGCGCTGCGCGAGGCGCGGTCGGTCAACGCCGCGGCTACGACACAGGCGCAGGCTCCGGTACCGCATGCCAGAGTGATCCCGGCGCCGCGCTCCCAGGTGCGCACCTTCAGCGCGTGGCTGTCGAGGACTTCCACGAAGTGCACATTCGTCCGTTGGGGGAACGCATTGTGGGTCTCGATGGCGGGGCCAAGCTTCTCCACGGGGCAACTGTCCACGCTCTTCACAAACACGAGGCAATGGGGATTGCCCATGGAGACGCAGGTCACCTCCAGGCGCTCGCCCTCCACCTTCAACGTCTCGTTGACGGCGGGCTGGTTGTCGCCCCGCATGGGGATGTCTGCTCGGCTCCAACGGGGCTCGCCCATATCGACACGCAGCGCGGTTGCCTTGCCCGCCTCGACTGTGAGCTTCAGTTGCTGAATGCCCGGGAGGGTCTCTACGGTGAGCGCCGTCTCCTTGGTCAGGCCGTGGTCGTAGACGTACTTGCCGAAGCACCGAATGCCGTTCCCGCACATCTCCGCTTCGCTGCCGTCAGGGTTGAGCATCCGCATGCGGAAGTTCGCGGCCCGCGAGGGCAGCACCAGGATCAGCCCGTCGGAGCCGATGCCGAAGTGCCGGTCGCACAGCCGCCGGGACACGTCCGGCAGTCGCGTTTCGTCTATCTGCGCCTCGAGCGTATCCACAACCACGAAGTCATTGCCGAGGCCGTGCATCTTGGTGAACTTCACGGAAGAGAACTCCTTCAGAGGACGAGCGGAACGAAGGGCTGGAACCGCGGCCGCCAGCTACGACTCGTCTTCCTTGGCGTTGTTGCCGGCCGGACGGGTGAAGATATTCCCCAGGTGCTTGACCGGCAGAATGCTCGCGACGGCGTGTTTGTAGACAAGCTGCAGCTTGCCGGCCGTCTCCAGAACCAGCGTGAAATTGTCGAACCCCTTGACCATGCCGCGCAACTGGTTTCCGTTCAGCATGTAGAGAACCACGCCGACGTTGTCTTTGCGGACGCAGTTGAGGAATGCGTCTTGCAGGTTCATCTGGCTTTTCGACATTCTGTCTCTCCCTGGCACGGGATCGCTGGGTGCGCCGCCTCTTTCCATGCTGCGGCGATTCGGCGGGCTGTCTCCCGCTCGGGCACCGGCGGCAGTACCTCAAACCACAGCACGCCTTGCTCTCGTCGGAACCAAGTCATTTGCCGCCGCGCGTAGCGGCGCGTCTCGCGTTTCCAGAGAGCGGTAGCTTCCTCTCGGGTGAGGCCCCCGCTCAGATGCTGAAGCCACTGCCGGTACCCCAACGCTTGCAGCGAAGGCAACCGAGGCGAGTAGCCTCGGCCCAACAGAGACTGCACCTCCTCCTCGAAGCCAGCGGTGATCATGCGGCCCACTCGCTCGTCAATGACTTGAGTCAGAGCCTCGCGGGGCATCGACAAGGCGAAGGAAGCCGAATTATAGCGGAGGGGAGCCGCTTTATCAAGCCCACGGTACGACGACTGCAGCCGGCCCGTCGTCTCGTAGATCTCCAGCGCGCGGATCACGCGGCGAGGGTTGCGCAGGTCGGTCCGCCCGGCTCCTGCAGGGTCCAGCTCAGCCAGTCGCGCCGCCAGTCGTGCCAGCCCGTATTCAGAGGCTTCGGCTTCCAGGCGGTGGCGCACAGCGGGGTCGGCGCCTTGCGGCGGCAGTTCGCCCTCTCGCAGCAGCGCCCGCACGTAGAAGCCGGTGCCTCCGACAATCAGGGGCAGCTTCCCGCGGGCGCGGATGTCTTCGATCGCCGCCCGCGCCTCCGTACGAAACCGTACCACGTCGTACGGCTCGTCGGGGTCCACTACGTCGATCAAGTGGTGCCGTACGCGTCGGCGCTCTGTCGACGACGGCTTGGCGCTGCCGAGATCCAGGTACCGGTAGACCTGCACCGAGTCGGCCGAGACGATCTCGGCATTCAGCAACGGTGCCAGCTCCAGGGCAACGCCGGATTTCCCCACAGCAGTGGGGCCGACCAAAACCAGTACCTCAGGAGCGTGTGCTGTCAGCGTCATCAGGGGGCAATTCTCGCGCGTATAGCTTACCTGAAACCTCGGGGTGGGGCGCTGACGCAACAGGCCCCTCCACCCGCTTGCCCACAGAGCCGCGACCCGGAGAGCGACCGAGTGGTTGCCGACAGGGCGACCAGCCGCCATCCCGACTGTCTCCCTGTCCCCCGGTCTCTTCTTCCCCTCCTCTCCCCTTCCAACCTCGCCCCTTGACAATGCTTCTCCTCGGTGTATACTCGGTCCCCAATCCAGGTGGGGCGTCTCGAACGGGCGAACGCCGGGAGGCGGCAAGTTCAGCGCAATGGCCGCGAGAGGGCACCCCAGGCGAAGCCGCCGACGTGGCCAATCAGTTCCTCGGGTGCCAGCGCACCGGCGCCGACGCCAACACCCGCCCCAACGGGGACAGATCCCGCCAATGCCGCCGCCTAGCAGCAGCCGAGAGGAGAATGGAGCGACCCCATGCCCTCACGACGTGAATGGATCACCACTACAAGCGCCGGCGTCGCGGCAGGCGCGCTCTGCCTCGCCAACAACGAAGCACCAGCCGAGAGCGCCGACAGGATCCTCATCCCAGCCGGCAAGTTCCTCCGGGGCACCACAGAAGAGCAGGCCGACAAGCTCGCCCGCGAGCACGACTACCACGTGACCTGGTTGAGCGGCGAGACGCCGCAACGGGAGCTGGACCTGCCCGCCTTCGCGATTGATCGGTACCCCGTGACCAACCGCCAGTTCGCCGAGTTCTGCCAAGCGACCGGCCACCCGCCGCGGCCGCACTGGCGGGGGGGCAAGCCACTGGAGGCAGTGAATGACCACCCGGTGACGAACGTCAACAAAGCGGACGCAGAAGCATACGCCGCGTGGGCTGGCAAGCGCCTCCCCACCGAGGCGGAGTGGGAGAAGGCAGCCCGCGGCACCGACGGCCGCGTGTTCCCGTGGGGCGACGAGTTCGACCCCGAAGCCTGCCAGTGGAATCGAGAGAAGACGGGCAACGGTCCTGGCACGGCGCCGGTCGACGCCCACCCCAAAGGCGCCAGCCCCTATGGCGTCCTTGACTTGATCGGCAATGTCGCCGAATGGTGCGCCGACGGGCCGTCGCCGCCGACAGCGTGGATCAAGGGCGGCTGTTACCTCTTCCACGAGATCGTCAACCTCCGACCGGCGGCGCGGAACATGAGCGGCTTCGCGAACAACCCGCTGGATTTCTACGGCTTCCGGTGCGCGCAGGAGGCGACATGATGGCGCGCGTCCGAGGCCATGCAGTGACCGGCCAGATGGGCATGACGGTGCTGGATATCCCAGCCTTTCCCGGCGAGCGGTTCGGCATGGGCTTCCCCGAAGCCATCGGCGACATGAACCGGACCGGGTGGCTCAACCAGTCGCAGCCGGAGTGGACACAGCTTGAGGACGGTGCCTGGAAGCAGACTGGCAGGTGGGAGGGCGAGTTGTCGTACGAGCTGACTGTCGAGCCTCAGGAAGACTACGTCGACGTTCGCCAATCAGTCACCAACCAGAGCAATCGCGACTGGCCCAACTCCGTGGCGTTCAACTGCTTCCAGTGCGGCGGCGCACCCTCGATTCGCGACCACGAGTGTGTCCGCCATTGGGTGGCGACGGGCGGCGAGCTGAAGCGCCTCCCGAATATCCCCCGCCAATTCAGCCCGCGTCCCACCGTGCAGCTCTACAGCGTCGAGGGCGCGCCAGCCGGCATGGACCTCCCCTTCGTCGCCAACTTCCACGCCACGCCCGACGTCGTCCTCGAAGGCTGGATGGCGATTGAGTCACGCGACGGCAAGCGCCTCGTTGCCGCCGTCTCGAAGCCGGCCATGTTCCTGTTCCAGAACATGGAGTACTCATGCATCCACAGTGGCGCTGGATTCGGACCGTTGCGGCGCGGGGAGACTGGGAAGGCGCTGACGCGGCTGTACTTCGTGGAGGCGTCGGTGGAAGAGTGGTACGGGCGGATGAAGGGCGAGCTGGGGTAGGGAGGCATTGAGGGGGCGCGCGAGCCGCGAAGGCGACAAAGCGGCAGCCTGGGGGCGAGGGCATGGGGTCGTGCCGGGCCGTGTGGCCTCTTTGGCGCGGTCCACGGTTCGGCTGCACCAGCGAGGGGTATCTTCGGCATCCCGCCGAGTCCCAGTGCGCCGAGCGTGCGGCGCAGTCTCACCAGACACCCATGCCCCAGATCCTCGTCGAGAACCTCGTCAAGACGTTCCGCGTCGCCGAGCGTGCCCCCGGTGTCTGGGGTGCTATGATGGTGGGGCGGGTGCGTCGGAAGCATCGGACAGTCACGGCGCTGGACGGTCTCTCGTTCTCGCTGGAGGAAGGGGAGCTGCTCGGCTACATCGGACCCAACGGTGCCGGGAAGAGCACCGCGGTGAAGATCCTGTCCGGCATCCTGGTCCCCGACTCAGGCCGCGTGGAGGTCCTCGGGCGCACGCCTTGGCAGGACCGCATCGAGACGGTGCGCCACTTGGGGGTGGTGTTCGGCCAGCGGACGCAGCTTTGGTGGGACCTGCCGGCTGTCGAGTCGTTTGAGCTGCTGCGGGACATCTACGGCGTGCCCCAGGTTGAGTACGAACGCAACCGCGACGAGCTGGTAGAGCTGCTCGACCTGACGCGTCTGCTGGACCCGCCCGTCCGGCAGCTCAGCCTCGGTCAACGCATGCGGTGCGACCTGGCTGCGGCGAGGTTGCATAGCCCGCAAATCCTGTACCTCGACGAGCCGACCATCGGGCTCGACGCCGTGAGCAAGCTGGCTATCCGCGACTTCGTCCGCCGGCTCAATCGGGAGCGCGGCGTGACGGTCATCCTGACGACCCACGACATGGACGATATTGAGGCGCTCTGCCGTCGGGTCCTGGTCGTCAACGAAGGCCGACTCTTGACAGACGGCACGCTGGATGATCTCCGCGCGCGGGCGACCGCCGAACGTCGCTTGGTTGTGGATCTTGTGGAGGCGGACGGTGAGGTAGACGACCCCGACGCGGAGACCGCCGAACGGCAAGGGGGGAGAATCACGCTTCGCTTCAATCCGAAGCAAGTCGCCACCGCTGAGCTGATCGCGCGGATCGCCGCTCGCCACGAGATTCGCGATCTGTTCGTGGAGAACCCGCCGATCGAGGAGATTGTCGCACGGCTCTACGGAGGCGAGGGGAGGTGACCCCATACGTCGCTCTCCTGTCGGCCCGGTTCCGGGCACTGCTTCAGTACCGGGCGGCGGCGTTGGCCGGCCTAATCACGCAGGTGTTCTAGCTCGGGGCAGGTCTCCGACCGCCCCGAAACGCTTGACCGGAAGGTCTCAAAGGGCTGCGAATCCACGGGATTCGA
>PEVN01000041.1 GCA_002779825.1 Armatimonadetes bacterium CG06_land_8_20_14_3_00_66_21
CCTCGCGCCGGTTCCCAGACCCCGTTGCACCCTCCCCGCCGCCGTCCTGCGGGCCCGGGAAACGAGGATTGCAGGATTTGGGAGGTAGCCAGCCGCGACGACATCCGCACCCTCGCCGACGGCCAAGTCCTCCTCCGCGACGCCGACGGCAACCGCTACCGAATCCCCAACTACCACCGACTGGACGCAAAGAGCCGGAAGCTGTTGGAGCCGCAGCTTTGAGGAGGATGTGCCTGCCGCCTCGCTGCCCTGAACTGGACTGTCTGGGAGAGACGCTTCATGTCTCCCAGCCCACAAACATGCTATCGAGGGACTCGAAGTGCTCAACCGCCTCGCCCTGTCGGCTCCTCTCGAGGGTCTGCGCGGTCAGCTCGTTGGGGATCTCCACGAGGAACGGCAAGGCGCCTCGCAGGGAGATCTGCGTGTAGAAGATCCGGATGGCCTCGGTCGGCGTGGCGTGAGCCCAAGTCGCTCGAGGACATGCTCTGCCGGCGCCTTGGCCTCCGGCTCGATTCGCGCGTGTACGACTTGAGGTCTTCATGGTGCTGGTACTGTGTCGCGTTCGCAACGCAGTACCAAGCTCGCCCGGGTAGCCTCGAGGCAGCACCTTCGGTCTCAGCCCCGTCGCCGCACAGCTCACCCCGCCTCGCCAGGCAACAAGAACAGCCGCCCCTCCCCCGCATCCAGTGAGAGCTGCAGCCCCTCCAAGTCGGGGCTGTCGTCGAGGACCGGCGCTTCTTTGCCGGACCACCTGTCGACCTCCACGACCTTGCTCGGGTCGACATCGAACGCGACGGTGGGCCACTGGGCGTAGGCGAACTCGTAGTTGCAGAGCAGGACGGCGCGGCGGCCGTCGGCGTGGGTGAAGGCGCCGATCAGTAGGTCGAACTCGGGATCGTAGCCGGCGCGGGAGAGGCTCTTGAGCGGGGTGCCCTTCAGCGCTTCCGTCACGTCGTCGCCCGGCTTCACTCGGGACACGGCGGTGCTGGTGAGCTGCATGAGGGTGGGGCCGAGGCTGCGGAGTTGCTCGTTGAGCCGTCGCGCCTCGTACCAGTGGCGGGTGCGCCGGTTGTTGCGGCCGATGAGCGCGCCGCCCTTGGGGAACTCGTGGCTGAACGGCGTGTAGTAGCAGAAGTACAGCACGCCCTTGGCGCCGTACGCGATCGAGGTGAAGACCTGCCAGCGGAGCTGGGCTTCGGTCGGGTCGGTATGGGGGCCGAAGGGCATGGCGTTGAAGAAATTCCAGAACGGAATCTTCTCCTGCACCGCGTACTTGCGCATGACGGCGAGGTTGGCACAGTAGCCGTCCGGCCGTCGGCGCCCGGCTTGAAGAGGGGATAGTGGTCCATGCTGAGCACTTCCGGCTTGTAGGCCTGGCAGAACTGCGCCACGTGCTCGTCGTAGGTGGGCGTGCCAAGCTGTTGCGCGTTGGCGTAGTTGGGGAACAGGTTCACGTAGACCATCTTCCCCGGCCGGGCGGCGCGAATCGCGTCGGCCTGCGCCCGCAGCTCTGCGAACTGTGACGCGTTCGGCTCATCTCGCAGCGAGTACCCCCAACACGCCGGGCCGTCGGGCAGGTCGACAGGTTCGCACCCGTGCGACACCACGAGCGCCTTCAGCTTGTACTTCTCACACAGCTCAAGCTGCTGCTTCGCCAACGCCACCGTCCCGGCGCCGAAGCCGCCCAGCACCAGGTTGAAGTGCGCCCCGGCGATCTCCTGATAGCGTTCGTCAGCCCGTTCATCCATCGGCGGGTCCACCCAGAAGCCAATCGCAAACTCGTCCTGCATGAAGCGCGGTTGTGCCTGCTCGCCCGCCGGGCCCTGCGCAGCGGCGTTCCGGGCGCAGCCGGTCCAGAGCGATCCTCCCGCAAGGAGTACCATCCACGGTTGCAGTGAAGAGCGGGTTGCCATGAGACTTGTCCTTTCCTTCTCCTTGTCCGGCGGTCAGCTCGACTGCAGCCGGTACAGGTGCGTCTTGGTGCGAACGTACAGCGCGTTGCCGGCGACGGCCGGCGAGGCCATGCAGCCGGCGGCCAACTGGTTGCTGGCGACCAGCGCGGGTGGGTCGCTCGGCTTGAGCACGACGCCCAAGCCCTTCTTGTAGTCGAAGAAGTAGAGGTGTCCGGCCGCATACACCGGCGAGGCGGTGAACCCCAAGCCGCTGCCCAGTCGCTCCTGCCAGCGCGCCGCACCGGTTCGAGCGTCCAGGCAAGTCGCCTTGCCCTCGTCCGAGACGAAGTAGAGAGCGTCGTCGACGAGGATTGGCGACGACATCTTCCCGACGTCCCGCTTGTAGGTCCACGCGATGTGGCTCTCGGTCACGTCGCCCCGCCCGCCCGCTCTGACCGCCAGCAACGCGGCTTGCCCGAACCCGGTGTTCACGTAGAACAGCCCGTAGCCGAACAGCGGCAGGGCTGCATTGGAGAACCCCGAGAACCGGCACCGCCACAGCTCCGCCCCGCTTGCCGGCTCGTAGCCGTGCACGCACTCCGCGCCGATGGAGACAAGCTCGGGTACCCCAGCGACAGCGACGACGAGCGGGGTGGAGTACGCCTTCTTCAGGTCGCCGTCCTTGCTCACCGTCGTGATGTGCGAGCGCTCTGTTCGCCACGCGACCGCACCGGTCTGCCTGTCCAGCGCTGCCACGTACTGCACGTCGATCCCGTCGTAGTTGAGGAGGAGGTAGTCGCCCCACCGAATGGGTGACGACCCCGCGCCCCGGAAGTGGTCGCACTTCATCTCGGTGTTGCGCCAAAGCACCGCCCCCGTGTTGGTGTCAACACAGGCCGTTCCGTCGCTCCCGAAGGTAGCGTAGAGGCGACCCTCTTCAAGGACAGGTGAGGGTGAGGCGTAGCTGTTGAACTCGTGCTTGTCGGCGGGCTTGGGGATGCCGAACAACTCCACGTCACGCACCACCTGCCCCGTCTCCCGCGCGAAGCAGACGGCGCGTCGTGACCGGCCCGCGTCAGTCGCCGTCGTCACCCAGACCTGGTCGCCGTGGACGACCGGCGAGGACCATCCCCCACCAGGAACGGGGGTCTTCCAGCGCACGTTCTCCGTCTCCGACCACCTCAGCGGGAGGTTGGTGGCGACAGCGTGTCCGTCGTTCTGCGGCCCCCGCATCTGCGGCCACGACTGCGTGACGGGTTGCTCCGCCCAGCAGAGACCTGAGGCCAGCCACAGCGGCAGGAGGAGTCTGTTCATGGGGGTACCATTCTACTCGATGCCAAGCGGCCGAGCGCTGCGGTGGAGGGAGCGCCCCGCGGGGGCTCGCGCAAGCGCTCGCGCACCCCCTCGCGCACCCCCTCGGACGGCGAGGCGCGAAGGACCCAGCCCGCTGCCGGTGAACCTATCCCCTGTGGCACAGACTGCACAACCTCCGGATTCGCCTGCTCCTCCTCGGGTGAGCACCGACCCGCGAAGTGCCGGGGTCACCCTTCGCGTCCTGCTCCTCGCCGCAGTGCTGGTCCCTGCCAACGCGTACTGCGTGCTCTTCATGCCGTACGAGCGCAACATCTTCGACCCCACGTTGGTGGCGCTCTTCTGGAACGTGCTGTTCCTGCTGGGGGTGCTGCGGGCGATCAACCAGGCACTGCTTCGCTGGCGCCCCCGGGCGGCGTTCAGCCGGGCCGAGCTGCTCTCGCTGTGGGTGCTCCTGGCGGTGGCCACCAGCGGCGCGGGGATGGACAGCATGCAGTGCACCTTCATGACTATGCAGGGCGCTGCACGGTTCGCCGGTCGCGAGAACCAGTGGGACGAGCTGTTCCTGGACCGCGTCCCGCCGGCCTTCACCGTCAGCGACGAAGACGCCCTCGACCGGCTGTGGGCCGGGCACAGCAGCATTTTCGACCGCGGTAACCTCCGCGTGTGGATTGGTCCGGTGGCCCGCTGGTGGGTGTTCATGACCGTCCTGTGGACGGCGCCTATCGGGCTGATTCAGTTGCTGCGAAAGCGCTGGGTCGAAAATGAGAAGATGGGCTTCCCCATTGTGCAGCTCCCGCAGGACCTGTCCATGGAGCGCCTGCGCTGGCTCAACCAGCCGACCTTCTGGCTGGCTGCCGCCGTGCCGGTGTTCATCAACCTGCTCAACGGACTGCACACCTACCACCCGGTCGTGCCGTCCATTCCCACTGCCATGTTCGACCCGCGACTCGACTTGGGGCGCCACCTTGTGGGGCTGGGGCGGCCGTGGAGTGCCGCCGGGGGAATGCTGTTCACCTGCTTCTACCCGTTTATCCTGGGCTTGGGGTTGCTGTTGCCGGCCGAGCTGTGTCTGTCGATGTGGTTCTTCTTCCTCATGTGGCGCGTCGAGATGGTCGTCGCCGCCTGGCTCGGGTTCAATCAGGTCTGGGATGCTCCGTACACCGTCTCGGCGGGGAGCTACCTGGCGCTGATCGGGTTCCCGCTGTGGGCTGCGCGTCGGCACTTGTGGACCTTGGTGGCGAGGGCGTTCCAGTCCAGCCGGCGCGACCCCGGTGAGCCGCTGAGTCCCCGCGCGGCGGTGGCGCTCTTTGCCACCGGGTTCGTGGTGTTGGTGTGGTTCGGCAGGACAGCGGGCCTCAGCCTACCCGTGGCTGTCGCCTTCTTTGCCCAGTACTTCCTCATGACGCTCATCATTGGGCGCATCCGGGCCGAGATGGGGTTGCCCACCCACGAGTTGGAGCGGATGGGACCCACCGTTCTGCAGGGCACTCTCCTTGGTCCGCAAGCGCTGGGTCTGCAGAACCTGACTTCACTCACCGTCTTCTTCGGCTTCACGCGCGGGATGCGGAACATCCCCTTCCCGCACCAGTTCGAGGGGCTGCACTTCGCCGACCGCGTGAAGCTCGACGGCCGTCGCCTGCTGCTCGCCACCGTCCCGTTCATCGCCCTGGGGCTGGGGTGGGCATGGTTCTGGACGCTGTTCCTGTCGTACAACCGGGGTCTGGGCACCTACCGCGGGCCGTTCCATACGTGGTTCGCCGGCGAAGCGTGGAACCAACTCGCCGGCTGGCTGAACACCAACGCCCCGCCGGCCAAGGGACGGATCGGCGCCGGTCTCCTCGGCTTCGCCCTCTACTGGGCCGTGATGACCGTCCGCACCCGCTGGCTTGCTTGGCCGCTCCACCCCGCCGGCTTCGCCCTGTCGACCACCTGGTATATGGCCCACATGTGGCTCCCCATGCTGCTCGCCTGGACGTTGAAGACCCTCACCTCCCGCTGGCTTGGCCTCTCCGCCGTGCGCGGGTTGCGCCTGGTCGCCTACGGCCTCATCCTGGGCGATGTCGGCACCGGCGCCTTCTGGATCATCTACGCCATGGTCCGGCATGTTCCGGCGTATGCGTTCTGGCAGTAGGGAGCCCTGCAACCGTACGTGAACTCAGTCGACTTGCCCCAAGAGACTCTCGATCTCCTCGATCAGCACCGGGAGATTGGGGGCCGCAAACGAGAGCTTAGGGGCGGGGACGCGGTTGTGCTTGAGGTCTGGCGGCTCGTGTTTGTGATGCGGAGCGGTTGCGGCCAGCGCCAAGTCGCCGGGGTGGGGCTGGGAGTCGTACCAGTAGAGCTTCTCGCTGCCACGCCAGGCTTTGTAGCCGTAGCGCACGAGGCAGAGGGAGCCGGTCTCCGAAGTCAGGCGTTCACTCACGACCAGCCTTAGCCCTTCCGGGAACATGACTTCGCCGCCCACCGTAACGACTCGCGTTCCGCGCCTCGTGGCGACAAGAGTAGCAGAGACGATGGCTGGGAACCGCTGCTGCAGCGTGTACAGGAACTCCTCGTAGCTACGCAGCGACTGGAATGGGTTCACGGCGGGCTGCTCGTTCGATGAGTCTCGCAAGCGGAGAGCCGCCCCTCAGCGAAGCCACAAGCGCCCGGTACTGCTGATGGCGACGGAGCCAGATCTCGTAGGCACCGGCCCAGTCGCCCCAGTCCAGCACCCAGGCGTCCTCGGCAGGCTCCTCGCCGCTCACGTAGGATTCGTAGAACGTCTCCGACAGAACACCGTACTTGCGCTCGTACGCCAGCAGGTCTTCCTCAAGAGCGTGGATGTCTCGCAGAATCTCGTCCAGCGTCATGACGCCACTTCCTCGCGGCCGGCCGGTTCGCCGCGGCCGAGGGTCGGCATTGTACGCCTGCCACCGCAACCGGTCAACCTCGGCAGGTAGGCACCCAGGCTCCCGACACAACTCACTTCACGCCGGTTCCCACCGGCACTACCTGAAACAGATCCACCCACGCCACCCCTGCGCTGCCAAGCGCGATCCCAGCGCCCGCTCGCCGCATGTCGGCTTCGGGCTTTACGTCGAAGCTGTACTCCTGCCACTCGGTCGTCAAGGCGTACTGCTCCTCACGGAGCTTGCCCAGGGAGAGGTCGAGCTTCACGCCGGCGGTCTTCGCCTTGGCCCAGAGGGAAACGTGGTATTCCTGCCCAGCCTTGAGCGACACCGGGAACGGGCTGAGGCTGGGCGTCGCGTGGGCCGTGGGGGCGGTGAGGCGTAGCGAGTGGCGGCCGTGGCGGGCGACTCGGGAGTCGACAAAGAACGTTGCGCCCGGCGGGATGCTGGCGTAGCAGCCGTCCGCCGTGCCGACGCTGGGTTGCTGCTCGTAGCTGGGGTTGACAGTCAGGTTATCCGGGTCGAGGGAGAGGTCGCCTGTCGGCAGCGGTCCCACGGCGATCGCGTAGGCGCGCCGGCCGAAGGCGTCGATCGGCTCCTCGATTGCGCCGGCAGTCACCTGCACCTTGCGGTCCTCGAACAGCACCTCCGCGTCGCCGGTGAAGTCGACGCCCGACAGCTCCAGCCGAACGGTCTGTGGCCGGTTCTCGGTGTTGACCGCCAAGAGCGTGACGATCCCTCGGTCTCGGCAGGCGCAAACGTGCACCGTGGGCAAGGAGCACTTCACCTCGGGTTGGGGCTCGACAGACAGCAACGCCGGGGTCAACTCCGCCGTCTCCAGTGCCAACGTGCCGCACTCGGCCCACATGATCGGAGACTTCGGGAAGCTCAGGCGCGGCGAGCGAATGAAGTACTGAATGCCGGTCGCGCCGTGGATCAGCGCAAGGTAGGTCATGACGCGCTGCTCCGCCGCGGTCGGCTCTCGGCGCCACCACTCGCCGCCGCCGAAGCACTGCGGGACGATCCAGAGCGGCTTGCTGAAGTCGAAGGCATCATTGAGAGCGTCGGCGATGCCGTTGACGGCCGTCACCGCGCCCTGGGGAATCGGGTACGGGTCGGCCATGACGATGTCCATCGTCCCGACAAACTGCCGCGCGTGGTCAGCGCCCTGGCAGAAGACGACAGTCACGGGGTGGTACGGGTCCAGCTCCTTCACAAGCTGATAGACCTTCTCCAGGTGCGAGATACGGTCCGCTGCCGGCTCGTCGGCGATGTACCAGCTCAGTAGTGCCGGGTGATCGCGAATGGTCTCAATCTCGGTCTGCAGCGCCGCCCACTGCTCGGCGGTCATCTCCAGGCGGTTGGACCACATGAGGTGGTAGTTCACCTTCATGCCCAAGGCGGCGCACCGGTCCAGGTACTCGACGATGGGTTGGAGCGCGTCGCTCGCGTGCGGTCCGCCGTGATAGGGCGAGAAGAGGTTGAAGCCGTGGACGACCTCCTCGTCCATCACGCCCTCCTTCAGCGGGTAGTACGTGTAGTAGCCGAAGGGGATGAACGGCAGCCCGTCCACGATCAGCCCGCGGCTGAGGTTGTCGATCTTCACCTCGTTGGTCTTGGGTGGAGCTGTGCGCAGTTGGACGGGGCTTTCCGCGAGGACTTCCTCCCCGCGCAGCACGCTGCAGGTCAGCGCGTGGACCCCGGCGGTCAGCCCGTCCAGCGCGACGGGCAGCGCAGTCCGGCGCGCCGCAACCGACCGCGTCACCTCAGGGACGCCCTCGCCGGTCAACCGAACCGTGAGTCCCGCGAGGTCCACGTCGTCCGCAACATCACACACCACGTCCGCCGTCTTCTCGCTCGTGTACAACGAAAGGCGCGGCAGCACGCGCAGCAACGGCGCGCTCGTCACCTCCAGCGGCGCGAGCCGCAGTCGCTCCTTGCCGTCGGCCGCGTCAACGACTACTACGGCAAACGGGAACCGACCCTTGCCGTCGACCGTTGCTTCACACCGGACCTCCGTCGGCGTGTCTGTGAGAGCCGCCTCGACCGGCTCACCGACGCTCTTCGCACTGCCGGTGGCAAGCTCGGCATGCACGCGCACCCGGGCCGATCCGCCGGGTGTCTTGGCGAGCTGCAGGGCGAACGGCACCCGACCGTTCCGCACTCGGTCTGGCCACTTCAAGCCCCCGAGCGCCAGCCCCGTCTCCGCCGCCGGCCCCGGCTTGAGCCGCGCCTCGATGGTCTGCGTGTACTTCTCGCCCTTCTTCAGCGCCTGCGACCACCACACCGCCCCTCCCTGCGGTGTGCAATACAGGTTCAGCCCGCGCTGCGCCGTGAGCGTCAGTGTCCCGAAGTCCGTCGTGAACGTCTGTTCCGTCGCGTTGGCGAACGGATCGGTCCGGCCGGCGTCCGGGCACTTGAGCTCGCCGTCGCGCTCCGTGCCGCCCGCCACCACGCGGTACTTGGCGTCGTGGAGCCACTGCTTCCCAATCCCGAACAGCCCCTGAAGCTCCGCGCTCTCCGGGTCCAGCAGCTCGTACGTGTACTCCAGCCGAACGGTGCCGTCTTTGTGCGCGATCACTCTCTTCTCGACGGCAAAGTGCTCAGCCCGGTCACGGATGGTGAGCGCCGGCTCCTCGGCACCCTCAGTGAGCGTCGCTTCCGGGTGGCCGTTCTCCGTCCGATAGTACACGTCCTGCCACGCGTGGTGGACGACAAACTCCGACGCGTTCGGGGCAAACAACGGAATCCCCCGGGAGGTCACCGAAGTGCCCCGTCCTGCCTGCCAGACCACCAGGACGTCGCCTACCAAGAAGGTGCTGCGCTGGAGGCCGCCTTCCTGGGCGTGTGCCAAAACGAGTACGCTAGCGGCCAACGCGGCCCCCAACAGCCAGGGGTGGCTTGTGTGCAACTGGGCGTCCATCAGGAACCTCCACGGACCATCCGACCGACTTACCGACACGGCCAGGTTCGCGACTGGGTCCAAGGGTCCTTCCGCGAAGCGCGACCGGCCGCACCGCGCGATCTCCCTACTGCCACAACAAGCAAGCCAGAAGGAACGCGAGCAGGCGCAGAGAATCGCGATTCTCCTTCCTTCCGGCGCTCCCTCCGAGAGGGGGTTGCGGACGGGGGCGGTGGGCCCGATAATCTACGGTCGCCCACTCAGACCAGAGCCAAGGAGTCTTGACGTTGCCCTCCCCGCTTGATCCACACCGCTTTGAGCAAGCTGCTGCGCACGCCCGCGCGTATGTGGCGAGCGGCCACCTGCCTGCTGCCCTGGTTGCCGTCGCGAACCGGGAGGCTACGGTCGCTGTGCGCGCGTTCAACGGGCAGGCGGAGGTGGACCCTTCGCTTCACGACCGGATCTTCGCCCTTGCCTCCATCACCAAAGCCATCGTCGGGGTCGGCCTCGCCCGCTTGGTGGATCAGGGCCGGCTCGACTACTCCGACCCGGTCGCCAAACACGTGCCCGAGTTGGCGGAACCGAGCTGGCGCGCGAAGATCACCGTCGGCGACATCTTCACCCACTCGACCGGCTTGCGGAGCAGCGCCCTCACCGACTTCGCCGACGCGAGCGAGACGGGACGCGAGCTGAGTATGCTCTTCGACGACGCGCCGCATTACCAGCCGGGGACGCGGATGCTGTACAACACGCTCTCCTATCAGCTTCTCAACGAGATCGTGCGGCGGCTGCGGGGGCTGAGCATGTCGGGCTTCCTTGGGGAGTACGTCTTCGCGCCGTGCGGCATGGTAGACACCGCCTTCGCGCCGACAGACCCGGAGCGCGCGATGCCGGCGCTCGACCACCCGATGGACACACCGGAGAAGCTGGCAAAGTACGGCCGGCTGGAAGTGTCCGGCGGCGGCCTCTGGTCGACAGCCCGCGACCTGATCCGGCTCGCCCAAGCGCTGCTGCAGCCGGGCAAGCTCATGTCGCCCGCCACCTTCCTGCTGCACACGGAAGCCCAGCCCAGCCTGCCCTGCCTCAGCGAGACGGGCCGCAGCCGGCGCACATTCGGCTGGAACAAGGAGCCGCAGGCGACCTTCCCGCAACAGCCCGACGCTGGCTTCTACCACGGCGGAGCCACGGGCACGCTCCTCTGGATCGACCCGGACACAGAGCTAATCTTCGTCTTCCTGACCAACCGCTGGATCAACAGCAACGACGAAGCATTCGCAACACTGAGCCGCCTGTACGCGTAGGACCAACCCAACCGTAGCGCGCGGCGCCAACGCCCACGCGACACCCCACACGTGACCCATGACACTTGACACCTGACACCTGACACCCGCCCCGCGACACCCAAGGAGGGATCCCCCCAATGCAATACCGCCAACTCGGCCGAACCGACCTCGAAGTCTCAACCGTCTGCATGGGCTGCTGGGCCATCGTGGGCGACTCGACCTGGGGCGCGCAGGAGGAGGACGACGCCATTGCGGCGATCCGGGCGTCGCTGGATGCCGGAGTCACCTTCTTCGACACGGCGGAAGCCTACGGTGGCGGCTACTCCGAGGAGCTGCTGGCCAAGGCGCTGAAGGGCCGGCGGGACGAGGTGGTCCTCGCCAGCAAAGTCAGCCCCGACCACCTCGACGCAGCCACGCTCCGCGAACGCTGCGAAACCAGCCTTCGCCTGCTCGACACCGACCGCATCGACCTCTACCAGATCCACTGGCCCAGCCGGCGGGTGCCCGTTGCCGAGGCGTTGGCGACGCTGAAGGCGTTGCGGGCCGAGGGGAAGATCCGCGCCATTGGCGTCTCCAACTACGGCACGCAGGATCTGACGGAACTGCTGGCCGCCGGCCGCGTGGAGTCAGACCAGCTCTGCTACAGCCTGCTGTTCCGCGCCGTCGAGTACGGCATTCAGCAGAAGTGCGTAGACAACGACCTCAGCCTCCTGTGCTACAGCCCCCTGTGCCAGGGTCTGTTGACCGGCAAGTTCGCCACCGCCGACGAAGTGCCCGAGGGCCGCGCCCGGACCCGGCTGTTCTCCAAGGACCGGCCGCAGTCGCGTCACCAGGAGCCCGGCTGCGAAGCGGAGCTGTTCGCGGCGCTGACCGAAGTCCGGCGAACTTGCGAAGCCCTCGGCAAACCGATGGCCGAGGTCGCGCTGGCGTGGCTGTTGGTTCAGCCGGGAGTAACCGCAGTCATCGCCGGCGCCCGCAACGCCGACCAAGCCCGCGCCAACGCCCGCGCGGGCGACCTGGAGCTGCCCCCGGCCGTCGTCGCGCAGCTCTCGGCAGCGACCGACGCCGTGAAGCAAACGCTCGGCCCCAATGCCGACATGTGGCAGACGGAGTCACGGATGCGGTGAGGGAGGCTGGCGGTTGGGGCGCGCGGTATTCCCCCACGCATGCAGAGCGCGACCATCGGGTCGAACTCGGGCGGGGCGCTGCCGAGGTGGGTGAGTCTCAGGTGCGGCTGTTTGACAGGATTGACAGGATGAGGTGGGCCAATGGCCCTCCAATTGGGCATGGGCCTCACCAGCACGCTGGTTCCGCAACCGCCGCCTCCACGGACTCAGCCGAGGGAGCCGCGTCCGTGCGCCGTTCCCTCCTGTCGATCCTGTGCATCCGGTCCGAGTGCGTGAGTGGTAACAGAGGCGACCCAACAACCCGAATCCCTCGCGGTCCAGCTCTGCCCAGCGGAAGTCAGGTTCTCGTGCGCATAGCGGAGCCACTCCGCCGCCTCATCGGGCAAAGAGGGTCACCCCCCGCTCGATCTCCGTGAGGAACGGATGGTCCTTCAGGCCCGCCTACACAGGGCAAACGCCCGTCAGCGACGCCGCGCCAGCCAACACCCCCAGCACTGACAGCGCCTCCGTTGGCGGCGGGGTTTCAATCCACGCCCCCGGGTGGGGGGCGAGACCTGAACTGCGCAACTCCAGCCCGAACAACTCGGGTTTCAATCCACGCCCCCGGGTGGGGGGCGAGCTCCGCACCCTGCTCCCGGCAGAGCGTCGGGGGCAGTTTCAATCCACGCCCCCGGGTGGGGGGCGAGTGCAGGGCAGCATGACCTTTTCGGGCACAATCTGGTTTCAATCCACGCCCCCGGGTGGGGGGCGAGTGTAGATCAGGCGCAAGCTCACTGGCAACGCGCAGTTTCAATCCACGCCCCCGGGTGGGGGGCGAGCAAGCGCCGGGGTCCGTACCACCGGAGACGAGGTTTCAATCCACGCCCCCGGGTGGGGGGCGAGAACGGCAACGCAGGGGCATCCTATTGCCGTAGGGTTTCAATCCACGCCCCCGGGTGGGGGGCGAGTGCACAGTCCGCTGGATTAGCAGGACTGAGGATGTTTCAATCCACGCCCCCGGGTGGGGGGCGAGCTGCGTAAGGCATTTCCCATACTGCCAGGAGTAGTTTCAATCCACGCCCCCGGGTGGGGGGCGAGATTCTGTCATCCGCTCACCCTCCGGGCGGGGAGGTTTCAATCCACGCCCCCGGGTGGGGGGCGAGATCCCCTGCGGATGCAGGGTAGCCGAAGTGTTGCGTTTCAATCCACGCCCCCGGGTGGGGGGCGAGCGGCAGCGCCACTCGTCGGCAGGCCGCGCCGGAGCGTTTCAATCCACGCCCCCGGGTGGGGGGCGAGGACCTGGTTCGCGCGCAATCGCCCAACTCCCCCGTTTCAATCCACGCCCCCGGGTGGGGGGCGAGATTGATCTCCCCACGCTCCGACCCGATCTGAGTGTTTCAATCCACGCCCCCGGGTGGGGGGCGAGTCGTCGCACCGTTTCCCCCTTGGGAGTGGACGAGGTTTCAATCCACGCCCCCGGGTGGGGGGCGAGGGTGCGGAATCAGTCAGCA
>PEVN01000283.1 GCA_002779825.1 Armatimonadetes bacterium CG06_land_8_20_14_3_00_66_21
TGCACCAACGTCCTCTGCGACACCGGCCGCGAACCGGGCGATTTCCACGCAAACCACCTCACCGGCCGCGAGCTGGTACTTCGCAGAGGCGGCAGGGAGTATACGTGAATCGCCGGTACCATGCAAGACGGGGCGGTACGCTCAACGGCGCCCCTCTCGCCGTCCCAACCGGCCGCGGTAGAAGTCGAGGATCACCGCCAGCACAATCACCGTGCCGATGATCAGCCGCTTGGCGTACTCCGGGGCGCCGATCTGGAAGAGACCGGCGCGAAGGACGGCGACGATCAGCACACCCAGGAACGACTTGACCACTGAGCCGCGGCCGCCCATGAGGCTGGTGCCGCCGATGACGACTGCGGCGATTACCTCCAGCTCGAAGCCCTCGCCGGCGTTGGGGCTGGCGGAGGACATCCGCGATGCCTGGATCAGCCCGGCCAGGCCGCTGAGCAAACCACAGAGCGCGAACACGGTGAACTTCAGGCGCTTCGGGTGGATCCCCGACAGCCGAGCGGCTTCTTCGTTGGCGCCGACGGCGATCAGGTGTCGGCCGAAGGCAGTCATCGACAGTGCCATCTGCCCGGCGGCGACGGTGGCCAGGGAGATCAGCACCGGCCACGTGAGGGCGCCAGCGCCGGGGATTGGGCTGGACACCCCCTCGATGACACTGCCGATATAGAGCGTGCGGGAGTTTGTCGCGAGGTAGGTTGCCCCGCGGGCGATCTCCAACATGCCCAGGGTCACGATGAACGAGGGCAGCGCCCAGCGAACCGTGACCAGCCCGTTGACGGTGCCGCAGAGCAGCCCCACCCCGAGACACGCCGCAATCCCCAACCCCAGCGGCCAGCCGAGCCCGCCCTCCCGCACCACGCAGAAGCCCAACGCCGCCTGGCTCAACGCCAGCACCGACCCGACGGACAAGTCGATCCCCGCCACAATCAGCACGAACGTCATCCCGACCGCCACCACGAGGGTGTCCGGCGCTTGGTTCACAATGGACGCGAATGTGTCGGCCGAGAGGAATCGGTCGGAAAGCACCCCAAACGCAACAACCTCCGCGATCAACACGCCCACCATCGCCAGCGAGTCAATCAGTGAGGCGCGCCAACCGCGTGCTGATTTTGGGTTTTGGATTTTGGATTTCGGATTGGGCACGACTCGCACCGGTCCACCCTCGTCCAGCAAGCTACCCTTCACAGATGTCGGCTTCCGGATTTCGGATCTCGGATTGGGTACCAGCGGCACCGGTTCACCCTCGTCCGGCAAGCTCCCCTGTCTTCTTGTCCCCCCTTCCCCTCTTCCCCTTGTCCCCAAGTCCCCTGGTCACTTCTTCTCCAGCGTCTCCGCCGTGATGAGATCCACCGGCGTCTCCTTGTCCCCCGGCGTCTCGCCGCTCTTCAGGATCTCCAGGGCGTGAACGATGCCGTTTGCGGCGATCTGGTCGGCGTGCTGGTCGATGGTGCAGACGACCTTGCCTTCCTTGATGAGGCTCTGCACGGCGCTGATGTTGTCGAAGCCAACCACCTTGACAGCCTTCCCCTGGAGCGCGCGAGCAGCGCCCAACGCCATGCTGTCATTGGCGCACAGGACGGCTTTGAGCTTGGCGCCATACTTGTTGTGGATCTGGTCGACCAGCGGGTAGGCCTTGTCGGTTTCCCAATAGGCCGACTGGGAAGTCAGGATCGTCATCCCGGCGGCCTTCATAGCGTCCTCAAAGCCCAACTTGCGCTGGATCGCGTTGAAGGCGCCCGGCTTTCCCTCGATGATCGCCACTCCGTCGCCCTTGGTGAGCTGCTTCGCCAGGTAGTCGCCGGCCAACTTGGCGCCGGTTCGGTTGTTGGGGCCTACGAAGGGGAGGCTGACCTGTTCCTTCTTCAGCGCCCCGTCGTCGAACTTGTTGTCGATGTTGACCACGACCAGCCCCTTGTCACGCGCCTTCTTGCAGACGGGAATCAATGCCGTGGAATCGGCCGGTGCGATGACCAGGGCGTCGACCTTCTGCGCTAGCATCTGGTTGACGATCTCGATCTGGCCGTTGACATCTTCCTCGTCCTTGATGCCGTTGCAGATCAGCTCGTACTCGCCGGCGTGTTCCTGCTGATGCGCCTTGGCGCCGTCCTCCATTGTCTTGAAGAACTCGTTCGCCAGCGACTTCATGATGAGCGCCACCCGGGGCTTCGCAGCAGCCGCTGGTTTGAGCAGTGTGTTCGGCTCCACCTTCTCAGGTGTCATTGGCGTCGGTTCCTTCGGCGTCTGCTTGGCGCAGCCGGAAAGGAGCGCCGCGAAAAGACCTGCGAGCATAAGGGACGGAAGGGGCTTTCTGGGCATTGGAGTGTCCTTTCGAGTCGAGCGGTGAAAAAACGGGACGCGGGAGGGATTGGACACGAGGAGTGCCGTTCCTTTCCGGCTGGAGCACCAACACGCGTCGGGCGCGCGATCGCTACGGGCCGGTGTTCACAGTCGGCGGCTCGGCATAGAGCTTGTACGCCTCGGCCACCCGCCCTGCCTCCGCATCTCCACGGTGGATCCAGACGCGGTAGCGCATCTCCACCGGCTTCCCCGGCTCGAACGGGACCTCGTCGCGGCCCGGCCAGCAGACGCAGAGGATACCGTAGTGCCGGAGCAGCCAGGCGTCGGGGAAGCGCGGGTTGGCGGCGCTGCCGAAAACGGCCGCGCCCGACACTTGGGCCGCGCCGTGGAACGGCGCAGAGAGGTCAGTCCAGGGGTAGCTGACGTACACGCCGTCGCCGTTTTGACGCCCCTGGGGCGTAGTGATGACCGTGGTACCCTCAGGGCGCGGAGCGAACCGGAGGTTGGGGCCACCGTAGCCTTTGTTCTCCTGCTTCTGCCCGTGGATCACGATCGGCTTGTCGACTGCCGTCCACCGCAGATAGACGTCGAGGGCGCGCCCGACTTCGTCGGCGGGCCAGACCCGGAAGCACACCCGCTCGTCAGCGACGCGTTCGCCATCCACGTACCAGCCGCCGTCCGTCTCGAACTGAGCACAGACCGGGCCGACTTCACGCCCCACCCACTTGTCGAACCGCTGCTCGACGCCGCGGAGGTCCCAAATGGAGACCGACTTCCCGTCCCGGTCCATGTCCGGCCAGCCCCAGAAGAGCCCGCGGTGGTGGTAGTGGTCCTTCGGGAAGTCGTCGGTGATCGCCTCCCCGTCCAGCCCGTAGATTGGGTGGGCGTAGCACGCGCGGCGCCGATTCTCCGGCACGCCCTCCTTGAGCTGCATGCCGAAGCAGTAGTCGAGGACGGGCTTACCCTCCTCGAACAGGTGAAGGACGCCTCGTACCGTGTCCTCCTCGAAGCGGAACCGCGCAGCGACCGGATCGGCCGGCCGACGCACCCGCAGCGGCTGCCCGGCAAGGTCCGCGTCGCCGGGCAACACCACCAGGCAAAGCTCCACGCCCTTGCCGCCCAGAGCAGGGACAAGCTGGGCCGGAAGCACCCGCTCGTCACCGACGGCTTGCAGGGCAAAGGAACCAGGCGACGCCTCGTGCGGCACGGGGCTGACGACAGGCACGCCTACAAGCCCGTTCGCCGGCACGCCCTCAATGGAGAAGTGCATGTCCTCGGCTGCGCCGCCGGCAGCAATGACGAGGCCGCAGGTCAACGCAATCGCAAGTGTCACGAGGTCTCTCTCCGTTCCTGAAAGTCAGCTATCCACCTTCCCCGAGCACCGGCGCCGGACTGGGCAGGGAGTGCACGCCGGTTGGGGGAGCAACTCGCGCGGCGGGCACTTCCCGGCCAATCGCCAACCTGGCCGCCACACGCAGAGCGATTCGCCCAATCTCAGACTTTCGCAAGTGTGAGATTGGGCCGAGGAAGGCGCGGGGTTCTTCGGCGGCATCAGACGGCAATCGCCGCGATCTTCGACTCGTCGACCTCGAGGCCCAGCCCCGGGCCGGCAGGCGCCGACAGCTTGCCGTCTCTGGGGACAAGCGGCTCTTTCACCACGGACGCGCCGAGGAACTGGGGGCCGTTGAGGGCGGCGGGGAACCTGAGCCCGTAGGCGCCGTAGAGCGCAAGGCTCGCGGCCAACGAGACATCGGGGTCGGTCAGCCCGCTGCCGAGGAACAGCAGCCCGGCATCTTCCAGGATCTCGACTTGCCGGCGCGCCTGGAGCAGCCCGCCGGTGCGCGCGGGCTTCATGGCGAGGCCGTCGAGCATGTCCAAGCGGATGAACTCGATCAAGTCGGCGGCGGTGACGACCCCTTCATCCATGAGGATCGGCAGCGCACCTATCCGCTTCAGTTGTTGGTAGCCGCCGATTCGGTGGCACGGCAGTGGTTGCTCCAGGACAGCGACACCGAGGTCGGCCAGCTTGGGGAGGACGTGCATGGCGGTCGCCAGATCATACCCGCCATTCGCATCCGCCCAAAGGAAACCGTCGGGAACGAGCTTCCTGGTCTGGCGACACAACTCCAGGTCGTGCTTCGGGTCGGGCGCGACTTTCACATTGAAGTTGCGAAACCCTCGCTCCCAGCCCTGCTGGACGAGCCCTTCCGTCTCGTCCAGGCCCTTCGGGTTGAGCGTCCAACTCAGCGTGACAGGACCGCCTTGCCCCCGACCCCAGCGCTGTGCCAACGACTGGTTCGACAGCTTGCCCGCCAAGTCGTGCAGGGCCGTGTCGATCCCGGCTTTGGCGAGGGGCATTCCCTCAGTAAAGGAAGGCGCAATCACCGCCTCCATCGCCGCATGGGCGCCGGCGAGGTCGAACGGGTCGCGGCCGATGACTGCCGGGCCGAGGTAGCCCTTCAGCGCCGTCGTCGCCGACTCCAGCGTCTCGTAGCTCCACTTGGGCACGGGCACGCTCTCTCCCCAGCCGACGGTGCCGTCGTCTGTGGTCACCTTCACAAGCACCGCCGGCCGGCCGGGCGACGTGCCCTCCGGCCCCTCGAAGAACTTGAACCGGCTCACCGTCGGGTAGCGAACGGGGAACACCTGAACGCGCTCGATCTTCGTGGACGTCATGGTTCTTCTCTTCTGTGGCTCACGCCGCCTAACTGCGGGGCCGCCCTGGTATGGAGTCGCTAGGGCACCACGGCCAACCTTGGGTCGAGCACGGCCACCTTTCCCTTCCCTCGGGCCACCTGAACGTCGCCGCCAGGAGCATGGGCAGCGGCTTCAGTTCTCGCTTCAGCGGGTCGAGCGACAGGCCCAGCGCCTCCAGCGTGGACGCCCCGAGGAGGTTGTGGTCGCCCCGCTGACCGAAGAGGACATCGGCAATGCCGACTCTGTCGCCGTGTCTGAACACCGCCCCGCCCTTCTTCCGCTTGAGGGGCGTGCCGTTCGCGAGGCGGAACTCCTCCTCGGCAAGAGGCTTGATGCCCAACTTGTCCAGCGTCCGCTTGGGCACGACAGAGTACACCGCCCCCGAGTCAATCAGGAACTCCACCGAAATCGTGTTGTCCGGATCGGCGGGGTTCCCAACTTCGATCTCCAGGACAGTCAATCCCATCAGGTGCATTTCCTCGGGTCGCCTCCCGTGCCGGGGTAAGCGTGTCCCGGATTATAGCCGGTCAGGCGCTACTGCTGCCGGCAGCAATAGCGGTGGATCAGTACGCGCTTGAGACGCTGGTATTGACCGTGACCATCAGATTGAGCACCTTGCAGGGCAGCACGGTGCATCCGAAGGCAAAGAACGGCATGATGGTCGCGGCGAGATGAACGGGCGTCTCGCAGGCCCATTGCCTGTTGAAGATCCACCCGAGAACCCCTGTTATAGTCGCGAAGGTTAGGAATACACCGAAGTGGAAGTTCGCAGAACTTCACCCGGGGGCGTGTGGTGAGTACCCACCACACTGCTGTGCACGCAGAGGCGTCGAACTTGTGCAATAGCTTCGGTGTATTCCCAACCTTCGCGGGTATACGCCAACGGCGGCCGTTGGGCGTGGCCTCACGATCGCCTGCTGAACGTCAGTCGACCGTGGCCGGGCAGGCTCGGCCCGAATGATGACCGACGTGGCCCGGAACGCGGAGACAGCACGGCCGAGCGGAGACCGCCGCGGCGCATTGACAAACCCCTCTCCAAGGCCGTACAATTCGACTTTTCCCGTGGCCGATACGTTGCGGGTGAGAGAGGCGCGCTTCTCCGTAGCGCAGCGAGCGCCAAGCGCTTCGCCGACGGACTAAGGAACTGATTGTGAGCGACTCTACCCGGTACTTCGACGAACGGCAGGCTCGGCAGGATATCGTTGAGATCGGCCGACGATTCTGGGTCCAGGGGTGGGTTGCCGCGAATGACGGCAACATCTCGGTGCGGATCAGCGAGAACGAGCTGATTTGCACGCCCAGCGGGCTGGCGAAGGGATTCTTGTCGCCCGACCAGCTCATCAAGACCGACCTCGACGGCAACCTGCTCGATGGCTATCTGAAGCCGTCGTCCGAGGTGACGATGCACATCGAGTGCTACCGTCAGCGCCCCGACATCCGCGCGTGTGCCCATGCCCATCCGCCGACAGCGACTGGGTTTGCCTGCGCCGGGTACTCGCTCGAGAACTGCGTGCTGCCGGAGATCGTGCTGGCTCTGGGAGGCATTCCGCTCACCCCGTACGGCACGCCGGGCGGCACGGAGATTCCCGACGCCATCCGCCCGTACCTGAACGATTACGATGCCTTCCTGCTGGCAAACCACGGTTGCCTGACCGTCGGCAAAGACGTGTTCGACGCCTACTACAAACTGGAAGCCACCGAGTTGTTCGCCAAGATCAGCCTGACCGCGCGCCTGCTGGGTGGCGAGAAACCCATCTCCCCGCCGCAGGTGCAAGAGCTGTACGACGCGCGGCCTCGATATGGTGTCTCTCGGCAGACCAAGTGCGTTCACTGCGGCGACGAGCATGAGGGCGCGTGCGAAGTTCCCAGCGCCGCGCCCAAGGAAAGCAGCCCTGCTGCGGCCCGACCTGTAGACGCACAGCGAATCGTCGAAGAAGTCACCCGCTTGGTTCAAGAGCAGCTCAGGCGCTGAGTGCGGAGGGAACACGTTCCCTCGCCGCCGAGTTGCTCGGCCGAGATTCTGCAAGTCGCCAGACCCCGGACTGACCCAAACGTAACCAGACCACCGTCAACAGGTGGCTGAAGACTCTTCCAAAGGGAAGGAGAGACTGAATGGCACTGGAAGCCTTAGGAATGGTGGAGACACGAGGGCTCGTCGGAGCGATTGAAGCGGCCGACGCCATGGTCAAGGCCGCCAACGTGACGCTGATCGGCAAAGAGCGAGTCGGCAGCGGCCTGGTGGCGGTCATGGTCCGTGGTGACGTGGGTGCCGTCAAGGCCGCCACGGACGCAGGAGCCGCGGCCGCCAAGCGCGTCGGAGAGGTGGTCTCCGTCCACGTCATCCCACGCCCGCACGAAGAAGTTGAAGCGATTCTGCCCGCAATCCCCGGCGCAGCCGGTGGCGGCGAGAGCAAGTCCGCCGTGAAGAAGTAAGGAGGATCTCCGTTGAACGAAGCACTGGGCCTGATTGAGACTCGAGGACTGGTCGCCTCCATCGAGGCGGCAGACGCCATGGTCAAGTCCGCCAATGTGACCTTGAAGGGCAAGGAACTCATCGGCGGCGGACTGGTGACCGTCATGGTCACCGGCGACGTAGGCGCCGTGAAGGCAGCCACCGACGCCGGTGCCGCAGCCGCCAAGAAGGTCGGAGAACTCGTCTCCGTCCACGTTATCCCGCGACCGCACAGCGAACTCGACAAGATTCTGTAGGCGAACGCGACGGCCGAATCGCGGAGCGGGACAGCACGCTGCGAGGGCCTCGCCGCGAGGTGACTCCAGCGCCCGGCGTTGCTGTTCCGAAGCCGCGTGGCGGAATCGGCACTACTGAAGCCGCAGGGGATTCCCGTGACGGAACAAGAACTGATACGACAGATCTCCGAGCAGGTCGTCCGGCGGCTCGGCTGCCACTACGGCCCGGCGACCAGCGCCCGCAACGGCATCCCCATCGGGGTGTCGGTTCGGCATTGCCACCTGTCCCCGCAGAACGTCGAGACGCTGTTCGGCGCCGGACACGAACTCCATGTTCGCAACTGGCTCTACCAGACGGGCCAGTTCGCGGCACAGGAAACCGTGACGGTCGTGGGACCGAAGGGCGCGCTCTATAACGTGCGCGTGCTCGGCCCGACGCGGAGCGCACCCCAGGTGGAAGTCAGCCGGACGGACGCCATCGCCCTGGGTGTGATGCCCCCGATTCGCCAGTCTGTCGCCGACGGCGACGGCGAGCGGATCGTGCTGGTCGGGCCGGCCGGCGTCGTGGATGCGCCGAATGCGCTCATTCGCGCCAAGCGGCACATCCACACCCACCCCGAGGGCGCCGCCGAAGTGGGCGCTAAAGACGGCGACCTGATAGACGTCCGCCTCGAGGGCGGCAATCAGCTCACGCTCAACGAAGTCCTGATTCGAGTGAACCCGGACTTTGTGCCCGAGATGCACCTGGACACCGACGAAGGCAACGCCGCAGACCTGATCTGCGGAGACAAGGCGTATGTGATCGCCTGACGGCGTGTCACGTGTCAAGTGCCACGTCGTGGCGCACATGACACATGGCACTTGACACGTGACACACGAAACACTCCCATGAGAATCGGCAAAGTCATTGGCACCGTCGTGGCGACGCAGAAGACCGAGCGGCTCAAGGGCGCCAAGCTGCTGATCGTCCAAGAGTTGACGGTTGAGGCCCAGCCGACCAGCACGTTCGTCGTCTGCATGGACGCCGTTGGCGCCGGCTACGGCGATGTCGTCTTGACCTGCGCCGGCAGTTCCGCTCGCCTCACCTCGGTGACCGAGACGGCGCCGGTGGACGCCACCATCATCGGTATCGTTGACACCGTAGAGCGGGATGGCGAGGTCGTTTTCCAGAAAGGAGCGGAGGCGTAACCGGGCAGCGAACCTGGAGGGGGTAGCCCAATAGATCCCCTGTCCGGCAAGTGTTGCCCAGTTACCCCCTTGGCTTGGACATCGGCAAAGTCATCGGCACCGTCGTCTGCACGATCAAGGATCCGAAGTTGGAGGGCATGAAGCTGCTGCTGCTGCAGCCGACGGACCATCGGTACGAGCCCGCCGGAGCACCGTTTGTCGCCCTCGATGGGATCGGTTGCGGCCGAGGCGAGTATGTGTTCTACGAAACGTCCCGCGAGGCCCCCTTTGCCTATCCCGACGTTCAGCCGCCCGTGGATGCCGCCATTGTCGGCATCCTGGACAGCGTCCATGACGGGATCACAGGGATGACGAAGCACTCCTGAGCGACGGTGCTGCCGCCGCCGTCCAGCCTCGAGCGCTCGCGCCGACCCGCTCACTCCCATTGTCTGCCCATGAAACTCGGACGAGTCATCGGCAACGCAGTCTCCACCATCAAGAACCCGGCCTATAACGGCGCCAAGATTATGGTCGTTGAGCCCGTGGACTTGGAGCTGAAGTCTGCCGGGCGGACTTTTCTGGCGGTGGACATGGTGGGGGCCGGAGCGGGCGAGGTCGTCGTCGTCATCGAAGAAGGCAAGGCGGCCCGGGAGATGCTCAAGAACCCCAGGTCACCCATGCGGACCACGATCATCGGGATTGTGGATCGCGTTGACCTCTCTGGCGGGGACCGCGAGCGGGAGCGGCCGGCGCCGGCCGCGGGCCGGCCACCGAAGGCTCGATTCTGGTCCCACTAACCCCCTCGTTACCATGGCGATTCAACACCAGCAGTTGAGCGCAGGCACCGGCCGAAGGGCGCGTCCCTCGGCAAACGGGGTGACGCCCGGTGCCTGAAGCGCCGCCGTCGGTCGACGTTCAGGAGATTCGCAGGTTGGTGGAGGCCGCCGTGCGGCGCTACCTCCAGCAGCACGGCGTCGAAGTGACCGGCGGCTCGTGCGGGCTGCCGGCGGGCGCCGGCAAGCCGGTGGTGGCGCTTTTCACGGGGGCGACGGCCAACGCCGACGCGGCGCTAAAGCAGATGGCATCGCTGGCGCCCCGGAACGTGCGGATTACTGCGGTGCTGTCGCACTCCGCCGAGCAACTCCTTGGGCAGGAGCGCCTGCGCCAGGCGGGCTGCTTCGACTCGTTCTGTGCACCTTCGGATCTGACAGCAGCGACGGAGGCGGTCAGCGCCTGCAGCTTGCTGGTCGTGCCCACCCTCACCAGCAACACCGCCGCCAAGGTGGCGCTTGGTCTCCTTGACTCCGTGCCCGCACAACTCATCGTGCAGGCGCTGGCCGCAGGTAAGCCGGTGATCGCTGCGGGGGACGACGCCGATCCCCGCAGCGGAACGTGGCGCTACGCTGGTCTGGCGGAACAAGCGCCCTCTCTCGCCGACTTGCTGAAGAACCACCTGAACACCCTCCAGCGTCACGGTGTGCGAGTCGTGCCTCTGGAGGAGCTGTGCGATTCCTGCCTGGCAGCGCTGAACGACCCCACCGGCAGAAACCTGCGCGCGGCGACGAAGCCGCGCGCGATCATCACGACGGACGACGTCGAGAAAGCTGCCGGCCGCGGGCACCTGCGCGTAGGCGCGGAGGCAATTGTGACCCACGCGGCGCGCGAGCTGGCAATAGAACTGGACGTGGAGTTGGTGGAATGACGCGGCGTGCGGTTCCGCCCAAAGGCTGCGGTCAGACGTGTCCGACTGGTCCGACCGGTCTGACTGGTCCGACTGGTCCAGCCAGACCGGGGCACCGCCCGCGTGAACGTCGAACCACGAACGAACGCCTTGTGGAGGCCTGATCCATGAGAATCGACCAGATCCAAATCGAGCAGATCGTCTCGGAAGTCATGCGCAATCTTCAGGGCGGCGCGGGCGCGCAACGCCCGACACCGGCCGCCTCCCCGACGCCGGCCGCACCCGCGGCGAGCGGCGACCTGTCGCGACTGGCCGGCGTCTTCGAGACGGTTGACCAGTGCGTAGCGGCAGCGGCCAAGGCGCAACAGGAACTGGCTGCGTTACCGCTGGCCAAGCGCGGCGAGATTGTGCAGGCCATCCGCGCGGCGGGCGTGGCGCGCGCCGACGAGATGGCGCGAATGGCCGTCGCAGAGACGCAGATGGGCCGCGCCGAGCACAAGGTTCAGAAGAACCTGAACTGCGCCAAATTCACCCCCGGCGTCGAGGACCTCAAGGC
Source organism: Armatimonadetes bacterium CG06_land_8_20_14_3_00_66_21 (assembly GCA_002779825.1). Lineage (GTDB taxonomy): Bacteria > Armatimonadota > Abditibacteriia > CG2-30-66-41 > CG2-30-66-41 > CG2-30-66-41. The sequence goes on from PEVN01000283.1 coordinate 11,097, forward strand.
GACGATCCATCGCGGGCAGTACGGGATGACGATGACCGAGCTGATCCCCTTCGGCGTCGTGTGTGCCGTCACTCCTGTCACGAATCCCACTTCGACGATCATCAACAACGGGATCATGTTCATCGCCGGCGGAAACGCAGCCGTGTTCTGCCCCCACCCCGCTGCGACGAAGTGCACCCTTACCATGATGGCTCTGCTGAACGACGCCATCCGCGCCGCCGGCGGCCCGCCCAATCTGCTGACCTCCGTGGCCAAGCCGACGCTGCGCACCGTCAAGGAAGCAATGGACCACAAGGGGACCAACATCATCTGCGCCACCGGCGGTCCCGCTCTGGTGAAAGCCGCGCTGGAGAGCCCCAAGCGCGCCGTCTGCGCCGGCCCCGGAAACCCACCGGCGCTGGTCGACAGCACCGCCAACCTCGCGCAAGCGGCGAGAGATTGCGTCGCCGGCGCCTCCTTCGACAACAACGTGATCTGCATCGCCGAGAAGGAGTTCATCGTCGAGGACTCCGTTGCCGACGAGTTCATGCGCGAGTTGGAGCGCAACGAGGCATACCGCCTGACCGGCGCCGAAGCAAGCCGAGTCGCCGAGATCGCCATGGTGGACGGTCACCCCAACCGCGACTTCATCGGCAGGCACGCCTCCACGATTTTGGAGGCAGCCGGTATTCGCGTTTCCGGCGACCCCAAAATCGCCTTTCTCGAAGCGCAGCCCCGCGACGTGCTGGTCATGGAAGAACAGATGATGCCGATCATCCCCGTGGTGCGCGCGCGCAACTTCGACCAGGCGATGGACCTCGCGAAGACGGCTGAAGGCGGCCGCCGCCACACAATCGTGATCCACTCCCGCAACACCGACAACATCACCCGCTTCCTCAACGCGACGAAGCCGACCATCTTCGTCGCCAACGGCCCGTCCACGGCCGGCGATGCCGCCGAGGGCGAAGGGCACCTCGCCATGACCCTCGCCGGCCCGACAGGAGAGGGCTTCACCCGCCCCAGCTCCTTCTGCCGCGAGCGCCGGATCGCGCTGGCGGGCGGGACGCTGGCGGTTATGTGAGCGCAGACCAGGGGCCGCTGGGAGACGGAGGCGACCAGTTGCCACTTCACGAAACGGGTACAATCACGGAGCGAGGCCAATCGACCCCAGACCGCAGTGACGAAGGGAGGTCGATCCCCATGGTGTACGCTGGCGTGATCCGCGGGAAGAGCATCGAGCTTGAGACGCTTCTGCCGTATCGTGAGGGGCAGCCCGTGACGGTGTCCGTCGAACCCGTCAACGAGCCTCCGATGCCAGGCACCATCGCAGCGCTCCTCCAGGCCATGCGCGAGCCGCCTCATCTGAGCCGCGAGGACGTTGATGCTCTGCGGCGGTCGATCGAGGAGGCGAAGCTCCCAGTATCTGAACCCGTCCTCTTCGACCAAGGGTGCTAATCTGTGGTCTACCTGCTGGATACGACAGCCGTCAGCGACCTGATGGAGGACGACGCCAATACGGAGGCACGCATGGTGGCCCTGCCACCGACGGGGAATGCACTTATCTCCCCCATCACCAGAGGAGAAATCTTGCACGGCATCCGCCGTCTTGCCCCAGGAAGACGGCGCGAGGAGCTTGAGGCGAAGGCACAGAGACTGTTCGGCCGGGCGCGTAGCGTGTCGGTGCCACCGGCAGCGGGAGAGCACTACGCCAACGTGAAATTGGCCCGACAGCGGAAGGGGTTGTCCATGGACGACAATGACCTTTGGATCGCCGCCACA
>PEVN01000576.1 GCA_002779825.1 Armatimonadetes bacterium CG06_land_8_20_14_3_00_66_21
AGCCGCGAGCGCCAAGCGAGTGGGCTCCTTCGTAGCCGCGAGCGCCAAGCGAGTGGGCTCCTTCGTAGCCGCGAGCGCCAAGCGAGTGGGCTCCTTCGGCTTGGCGCCTCGGGCTACGGGGCGTTTGCGCGGGATACGGGTCTGCTCGCCGTTCTGCCGGGTGCTGTTGAGGATAGCCCGTCTCGGGCGACAGAGCCAGTGCGGGCCGGCTGCCGCCAAGGCAGGAATCGACCGTTGTCTTGCGGAACTACTGCTGTCAACGCCGGATCCCCGTACAGCGGGGCAGCCTGCCCGCAACCGCCCCCGACACGTTCGCCGACGGAGGCGGAGCGTTAGCGGGCAAGCTGCCCCCGCTGTACGGTGTTTCCGCAGGAGGCCCGAAATGACTCACCCCTCCCGTCGCGATTTCCTCAAGGCGCTCGGTCTGAGTGCCACAGCCTTGGGCGTTCCGTCGCTCACTCGCGCGGGCGCCGCCCCGCGGAAGAAGCCCAACTTCGTCTTCATCAACATCGACGACCTGGGCTATGCCGACATTGAGCCGTTTGGGTCAGTGCTGAACCGGACGCCGAACCTCAACCGGATGGCTACGGAGGGGCGCAAGCTCACTTGTTTCTACGGCGCGCCGGTCTGCTCGCCTTCGCGGTCGTCACTGATGACCGGCTGCTACCCTCCGCGGGCGGGCATCCCCAACGCGCTGTTCCCCGGCAACGACACGGGGCTCAGCGCCGCCGAACGCGCGTTGCCCCAGTTGCTGAAGGAGCAGGGCTATGCAACCCAGTGCGTGGGCAAGTGGCACTTAGGCGACCAGCCCGAGTTCCTGCCGACGCGACACGGATTTGATCACTACTTCGGGCTGCCCTACTCCAACGACATGGGACCGGCCGCCGAGGGGGCGCGCAGCAACTTCGGCGATCCGCTGCCCGACCCCGCGAAGATCAAGGTGGACCACCCGCCGCTTCCGTGGTTGCGCGACGAGAAGGTAGTCGCGCGCGTTCGGGCGGACGAACAGACTACGCTGGTCGCGCGCTACACCGACGAGGCGGTGAAGTTCCTCCGGCAGAACCGGGCCAAGCCGTTCTTCCTGTACCTCGCCCACTCCGCCGTCCACTTCCCGCTCTATCCCGGCAAGGTGTTCCAGGGGAAGTCGAAGAACGGCGTGTACGGCGACTGGGTCGAGGAGGTCGATTGGAGCGTCGGCCTGGTGCTGGACACCGTCCGCAAGCTGGGGCTGAGCGCGAACACGCTCGTGGTCTTCACCTCGGACAACGGGGGCACGCCCAGGGCGGTGAACAAGCCGCTGCGCGGGTTCAAGGGCTCTACGTGGGAAGGCGGCGTGCGGGAGCCGACCATTGCGTGGTGGCCGGGCCGCGTTCCCGCGGGCGCCTCGTGCGAGGCGATCACCGGCATGATCGACGTTTTGCCGACCCTGGTTACCCTCGCCGGAGGCGAAGTGCCCAACGACCGAATCCTCGATGGTCGCGACATCTGGCCGCTGCTTGTCGGCGAACCCGACGCGAAGCCGCCCCACGAGAAGTTCCTCTACTTCAAGAGCCACAAGCTCGAAGCTGTCCGGTCCGGCCCGTGGAAGCTGCACCTGGCGAAGGGGGAGCTCTACAACCTCGAGACCGACATTGGCGAATCGACCAACGCCGCAAGGGACAACCCCGAAGTAGTCGGGCGCCTCCGGGACCTCGCCGCCGAAGCGCGCGCCGACCTGGGCGACGGCAAGCCGGGCCCGGGCTGTCGGCCGCCGGGGCGAGTTGAGAACGCAAGGCCGATCATCGACCGCGAGGGCAACGTGCGGCCGGAGTTCGGGGGCGGCCGGACCAGGTGACCCCAATGGCGGAATCGCAAACCAGGTCGCGGCTCGCCTCCCCAGTTGTGGTGCTCCTCCTCGCGGCGGGCGGGGTGGGAGCCCAGCGACAGACGGAACGCTTGGGCCGCGGCGTAGTCGCCGTCAACCAGGGCGGCGGGAGGGTGTTCGTCGGCTGGCGGCTGCTGGGAACCGACCCGGAGAGCATTACCTTCAACGTCTACCGCTCCGCCGCTGGCGGGGACCCTGTCAAGCTCAACGGCGAACCGGTCGCGACTTCGACGAGCTTCGTTGCGGGCGGCGCGGACTTGCGTCAGCCGACTGCCTGGTTCGTCCGCCCCGAGCTGAACGGGCAGGAGGGGGCGGCAAGTGCGCCGTTCCGCCTGCCCGCGAACGCCCCGGTGCAGCCGTACCTGTCGATCCCGCTTCAGACGCCGGCAGGCTACGCGCCCAACGATGCCTCGGTGGGCGACCTCGACGGGGACGGCGAGTACGAGATCGTCGTCAAACAGGAGAAGGGCGGTCGGGACAACTCGCAGAAAGGCACCACCGGGCAGCCCAAACTCGAAGCCTACAAGCTGGACGGCACGTTCCTGTGGCGGATCGACCTGGGCCGGAACATCCGCGAGGGCGCCCACTACACCCAGTTCATGGTCTTCGACCTGGACGGCGATGGTCGCGCCGAGGTCGCCTGCAAGACGGCTGACGGCACCGTCGACGGCAAAGGCACGGTCCTCGGCGACGCCGAGGCGGACTACCGGAACCCGAACGGCTACATTCTCGACGGGCCGGAGTTCCTCACGGTGTTCGACGGAAGGACCGGCGCCGCGCTGGCCACAAAGGACTACCTGCCGCCCCGGGGCGAGGTGCGCCGTTGGGGCGACGACTACGGCAACCGCGTGGATCGGTTCCTGGCGTGCGTTGCGTACCTCGACGGGGAGCGGCCTGGCCTGGTCCTGTGCCGAGGGTATTACACGCGGACGGTGCTCGTGGCGTGGAACTGGCGGGGCGGCAGGCTGACTCGCGTGTGGACCTTTGACAGCGCAGACGGCACGCCCGGCAATGAAGCGTATGCCGGCCAGGGCAACCACAACCTCAGCGTGGGCGATGTCGACGGTGACGGCAGGGACGAGCTCGTCTACGGCGCCTGCTGCATCGACGACAACGGGAAGGCGCTCTACTCGACCGGCCTGGGACACGGCGATGCCTTGCACCTGTCCGACCTCGACCCGGATCGCCCGGGGCTCGAGGTCTTTGACATCCACGAGAAGCCGCGCCACCAGTACGGGATGGAGTTCCGCGATGCCGCCACCGGAAAAGCGCTCTGGGGCGTTCCTTCCCCGGACGTTGGGCGTGGTCTGGCTCTGGATATCGACCCGCGCTACCGAGGCTGCGAGTGCTGGGCGGCGGGGCGAGGGCTGGACGCCCTGTACGACTGCCAGGGCGAGAAGATCCCGGGTCCGAAACCCCGCTCCTGCAACATGGGGGCCTGGTGGGACGGCGACCTGCTCCGCGAGCTGCTGGACGGCACGACCCTCGACAAGTGGGACTATGAGAACGGCAAGGCGCACCGGCTGCTTCAGGCCGCTGACTATGGTTGCGTCTCGAACAACTCAACCAAAGCGAACCCCTCCCTCTGCGCCGACATTCTCGGCGACTGGCGGGAGGAGGTCCTCTGGAGGACCAGCGACAACCAGGAACTCCGCCTCTTCACAACGACCCTCCCCACCAATCACCGCCTGCGGACCTTGATGCATGACCCCCTCTACCGCCTCGGCGTGGTGTGGCAGAACGTCGGCTACAACCAGCCGGCGCACACCGGGTTCTACCTGGGGGACGGAATGGCAGCCCCGCCGCGGCCGTGAGTCGCCGCGACCGACCGGCGGCAGAGCGCGGCCGTCTTGCGGGTCACTCCGGCCGGCGCCGCGGCGCGCTGGGCAGCGACACCATGGACAGCAGCGCCTGCATCCGTTCCATCTCCCGCTCCATCTCTTCCATCTGTCGGTTGACCGCGCCGCGAACTTCCTGCAACTGCTGCTCCATCTGTTTCCGCATGTCGGCGCGGATCTCGTCCATTTGCTCAAGCAGCCGAAAGACCACTTCAGCCCCGGCCAGGTTGACACCCATGTCCTGAGTCAGGTGCTGGATTCTGCGCACGACTTCGAGGTCAGTCTCGGAGTAGAGGCGCCGGTTGGCGTCGGAGCGGTGCGGGCCCAAGAGGCCCATTCGCTCGTACATGCGGAGGGTCTGGGGGTGTGTCCCCAGCAGTTTCGCGGCGACGCCGATGGCGTAGACGGGTTCGGAGTTGTCTGCTGGCACGGTCTCGCTCCCTCCTCCGGTACGGCCGGCCCGCGGCGGGGGGCGGGTGAGGCGCTCACTTCTGGTGGTGGAGCTTCCCGCGCATCCCGCGCCGAGGGTTCTCCGGATCGCTTTCGGCCAGCTTCCGGATCAGTTCTCGGCGCTCGTCTTCAAGCGCGGTCGGCACACAGATTCTCACGACCAGGAACTGGTCGCCGGAGCCGGTGCCGTTCAGGTGCGGCACGCCCAGGCCGGGAAGCCGCAGCTTCTTGCCGCCCTGGGTCCCGGCCGGGATGGTGACCGACACCTCGCCCTTCTTCGTCGGCACGGTGACGGTGGTTCCCAGCGCGGCTTCGGCGAAGGTCAGCGGCAAGTCGCAGTAGAGATCATCGCCGTCTCGGCGGAAAAGCGGGTGCTCGAGCACCTTCACTCGGAAGTAGAGATCTCCCGGCGGGCCGCCGGTCGCGCTCTGCCCGCCTTGAGCGGAGAGGCGGATTCGCGAACCGGTTCGGACGCCGGGCGGCACCTTCACTTCGAAGTGCTGCTTCCGCAGGGCTTTCCCGGTGGCGTGGCAGTGGAGGCACCGCCGGCCATTGACGGTGCCGCTCCCGTCGCACTCGGTGCATGCGTCTTTGAGCGTGGCTGTCAGGGAGCGGGTCCGCCCGTAGAGGGCTTCCTCCAAGGGGATGACCAACTCCTGTTCGGTGTCGGGGCCCGGTTGCGGGCGGGCGGTGGCGGTTGAGAATCCGCCGCCGAAGGGGCCACCATGGAACCCACCGGCACCTCCACCGGCGGCGTTCCGGCTGAAGAACTGATCGAAGATATCGGAGAAGCCGCCCGTGGCCCCCTGGAAGCCGCCTGCCTGCCGGGCGCGTTCCGCCTGCTCCCCGTTTGTGCCGAACTGGTTGTAGGCGCGTCGCTTCTCCGGATCCCGCAAGCAGGCATGGGCTTCGCTGATCTCCTTGAATCTTGCTTCGGCAGCCTCGTCGTTGGGGTTCACGTCGGGATGGTACCGCCGTGCCAACTGGCGGTACGCATCGCGAATGGTCTTGTCGTCTGCCTCGCGGCTGACACCCAGGATCTTGTAGTAGTCCTTGCCTGTGGCCATCCTTGGGTATTCCGTGTCTACTGATGCACCGGAGCGGCCGTCCTTCCGAGGGAAGACCGGCCGCTCCGGGAGTTGGCTCTGGCGCTCAGTCTGCTACGAGGGTGATCTGCTTCGGCTTGGCTTGCTCTGCTTTGGGCACGATGATCTGCAGCACGCCGTTCCGGTAGGAGGCTTCGACTGCCTCCGGGTCGGCGGGCACCTCGAGCGCGAAGCTCCTGTGGAACCGGCCGAGACTCCGCTCAGCCCGGTGGTGCCGCGCCGGCTCCTCGGTCTCGGTAGGCAGGCGGGCGCCGCTGAGAGACAGCGTGTCTCCGTTGAGGGAGACCTCGATGTCCTCCTTGCGCAGGCCCGGCAGGTCGGCTTCGAGGACGATGGCTTGGGTTGTCTCGCGGATGTCCACCGCGGGGGTCCAGCCGGCGGCTGCTACGTCGCTGCTGGCCTGCGGCCGAGGCATTGTTTCCTCGAATAGCCGGTTCACCTGATGCCTCAGGTGGTCCATCTCTCGCAATGGGTCCCAGCGGGTCAGGCTCATGTGCGGGTTCCTCTCTCGGAAGCTCAGGACTTCTCCTCGGCCTCGTCGGCCGGTTTGAAGTCTGCGTCGATGACGTCGTCGGCCGGCTTCGACTCGCCGCCCTCTCCCGAGGCGTCTCCGGCGGTCTGCTCCTGTGCCGCTTGCTGCTTGTAGATGGCCTCGGACATGCTGTAGGAGGCCTGCTTGAGATCCTCCGTCGCGGCCCGGAGGGCGGCAACGTCGTCGCCCTTGAGGGCTTCCTTGGCTTTCTCCAGTGCCGACTGGACTGTGCCCTTGTCGTCCTCCGGCAGTTTGTCGCCGTGCTCCTTCAGCAGCTTCTCGACCTGGTACACCAGGGAGTCGGCTTCGTTGCGCGCTTCGGCCCGCTCGCGGTTCTGCTTGTCTTCGTCGGCGTGCTGCTCGGCTTCGCGCACCATCCGCTCGATTTCCTTCTCATCGAGTTGCCCGGAGGAGGTGATGGTGATCTTCTGCGACTTGCCGGTTGCCTTGTCTTTGGCGGACACGTTGAGAATGCCGTTGACGTCGATGTCGAAGGCGACCTCAATCTGCGGGATGCCGCGAGGCGCCGGCGGCAGGTCGGCTAGGTCGAACCGGCCCAGCGTCTTGTTGCTGGCAGCCATCTCGCGCTCGCCCTGCAGCACGTGGATGCTGACGCGCGTCTGACCGTCTTCCGCTGTGGTGAACGTCTCGGTCTTGCTGGTCGGGATGGTGGTGTTCCGCTCGATGAGCTTGGTGGTGACGGCGCCCAAGGTCTCGATTCCCAGCGACAACGGCGTCACGTCGACCAGGATCACGTCTTTCATCTCGCCGCCGATGACTCCCGCCTGGATGGCGGCGCCAACGGCAACGACTTCGTCCGGGTTCACTCCGCGATGTGGCTCTTTGCCGGCGAGCTTCTTCACCAGCTCCTGGACGGCAGGGATGCGCGTCGACCCACCAACCAGGACGACCTCATCAATCTCCTCGCGCGACAGACCGGCGTCTTTCATCGCCTGGTTGAAGGGCTGGACGGTCTTCTCGAACAGGTCGCCGCACAACTCCTCGAACTTGGCCCGCGTGAGGGTCATGTCGAGGTGCTTGGGACCATTCTGGTCGGCCGTGATGAACGGCAGGTTGATGTTGGTCTGCACCATGCTGGAAAGCTCGATCTTCGCCTTCTCAGCGGCTTCCCGGAGGCGCTGGTTGGCCTGGGGGTCTTTGCGGAGATCGATCCCTTGCTGCTTCTGGAAGTCTTCGGCCAGGTAGTCGATCACTCGCTCGTCGAAGTCGTCGCCTCCCAGGCGCGTGTTGCCGGAGGTTGACTTCACCTGGAAGACGCCCTCGCCGACTTCCAGCACGGACACGTCGAACGTGCCCCCGCCGAGGTCGTACACGAGGATGGTCTCGTCTTCTTTCTTGTCCAGGCCGTAAGCCAGGGACGCAGCGGTGGGTTCATTGATGATCCGCAGGACTTCGAGACCGGCGATCTCGCCGGCGTTCTTGGTGGCCGTACGTTGGCTGTCGTCGAAGTAGGCGGGGACGGTGATGACTGCCTGCTTGACTTCCTCGCCCAGATAGTGCTCCGCGTCGGCTTTGAGCTTCTGCAGAATCATCGCCGAAATCTCTTCCGGGGAGTGCTCCTTGCCATCGATCTTCAGCCGCTCCCGGGTGCCGATCTTGCGCTTAATGGAGCTGATGGTGCGCTCCGGATTCAGTGCAGCCTGACGCCTTGCCGACTGCCCAACCAAGCGGTCGCCGCCCTTGTCAAACGCGACGACCGACGGCGTCAATCGTGATCCTTCGGGGTTGGTGATGACGACAGGCTCCCCGCCCTCAATCACTGCCACCACTGAGTTTGTCGTTCCCAAGTCAATTCCGATAACCTTTGGCAATGCTACTCACCGCCTTACAGAATGCCTCATCCAGGGCGTCAGAAGTGGCTCCGCTGCTGGTCGAGCTGTCTCTCACCGGGATGCTGCCCGAACGTCCTGGAACGAATACTCTGGTATTATGATAGTTTAGTGCAATGGTGTCAAGTGTTTTGACTAATCTGGTTCGCTTTGCGGGGACGGCGCGGTGGATCCGACCAGAACCGGCAGCCGCCGGGGTGGGCCGCTCTCTCCCGACTCACGCGACCGGCTCGATGATCTCCCGACCGCCCATGTAGGGACGCAGAGGCTCCGGGATAACAACAGAGCCGTCTGCCTGCTGGTAGTTCTCAAGCAACGCGGCCAACGTCCGCCCGACAGCCAGCCCGGAGCCGTTGAGCGTGTGGACGAACTGGACCTTGCCTGTCTCTGCCGTTCTGTAGCGGATGTTCGCGCGGCGAGCCTGGAAGGACTCGAAGTTGCTGCACGAGGAGATCTCCACAAAGCGGTCGCCGCCGGGCATCCAGACCTCCGGGTCGTACTTCATCGCAGCGGTGAAGCCTAAGTCCCCGGTGCACATCTGCACGACGCGGTAGTGCAGGCCCAGACGCTGCAAGACCGTCTCGGCATTGGTCAACAGGCTGCTCAGTTCATCATACGAGGTTTCTGGCGTGCAGAACTTGACCAACTCGACCTTATCGAACTGATGCACCCGGATGATCCCGCGGGTGTCCTTCCCGGCCGCTCCTGCCTCCCGGCGGAAGCAAGCGGTGTAGGCGACGTACTTGACGGGAAGTTGCTCCTCAGCCAGGATCTCCTCGCGGTGCAGGTTCGTCACCGGGACTTCCGCTGTGGGCACCAGCCACAGGTCGTCTACCTCGCAGTGATAGGCGTCCTCGCCGAACTTGGGCAACTGGCCGGTCCCGAGCATGCACTCGCTGCGGACGAGGAACGGCGGGTAGATCTCCAGGTACCCATGTTCGGCGACGTGCAGGTCGATCATGAAGCCGATGAGTGCGCGCTCCAACCGCGCTCCGGCCCCCTTTAACACGAAGAATCTTGAGCCGGAGATCTTGGCGCCTGCCGCGGTGTCGAGAATCCCCAGGTTCTCGCCGAGGTCCCAATGGGGCTTCGGCTCGAAGTCGAACGCTGGCGGCTCGCCCACCCGGCGCACCTCGGGGTTCTCCGCTTCATCTTTCCCCACAGGAACGCTCTCGTGGTAGACGTTGGGGAAGTCATACAGAAGCGTCTGGATGCGTTCGTCGACCCCGGCGACCTCGGCATCCAGCTCCTTGATCCGCTGGCCGACGTCGCGCATCCCGTCGATCAGGTCCTGGGCGTCTTCGCGTTGTTTCTTCCGCGCGCTGACGGTTTGCGAAGTCTCGTTGCGGAGGCGCTTCAGGTCCTCCACTTCCGCCAACAGCTCCCGCCGGCGCACGTCGGCCCCCAACAGGCCCTCCAAGTCGGCGTGCGCCCCTTTGTGGTCCAGAACCTGCTGGACCAGTTCGGGGTTCTCGCGAATGAATCTCAGGTCAAGCATTGCTTCCAACTCCCCTTCGTCGGGTGGACTTCTTCTTCGAGGGTTCCTTGCGGTCCCTGAGGACGACTGGCCTGCCGCAGCCTCCGCATCTGCCGGCGGCCGCTCGGTTCTGACGCCCACAGGCGCCGCACTCGCGCCAGCCGGCTTTTCGGCGCGCCTTCCGGAGACGGAGCGATTGCTCGGCGCAACTGCGTAGAGCCAGCCTCAGTCGAGGCTCCTCCAAGTCCGTCAACAGAGACTCGACCAACAGCCGTTCCGGCCGAGTCAACGGTCCCGGCTGAGGGCGGGGCGACGCCACTCCGGAGGAAGTGGTCGTTTCTGCCCCTTGGCCTTCCTTGGCCCAGCCGCCCCGGAAGACGAGGTCCCGAATCAGGGCCTCTCCCAGGGCCGCGTTCAGCTTCTCCAGGATCTGGGGCTTCAATAGCGTCAGCTCGTTGGTCCAGACCGCACTACTGGTCGTTACAAACAGAGTGCTTCCACGCAGGGCTTGCGGCTGCGCGGCCTTGGCGATTTCGGCACCAACGAGTTCGGGCCAGCGCCTAACGACCTGCCGACAGCGCATCCGGCGCTCAAGCTCCGGGGAGAGCGCCGTGCCAAGCAAGTCGCCAAGAGGGGTCATTACTGAGCCTCCACCGTTCCGCCGCGCACCTGGAAGACCCTGCCCTTGCAGAGCCGGTCCAACCGCCCCAACTCGGAATCAGTGGTCGTCAGCAGAACCTGGTCCCTCTCCGCGGCCATGTCAAGCAGCTCGAGGCGCCGCTCGGCATCCAACTCGGAGAGCGCATCGTCGAGCACCAGTACCGGGGCTTCGCCTTGGCGCTCCGCACATACCTCGGCACTGGCAATCCGCAACGCCAGTGCTGCCGAGCGGCACTGCCCTTGTGAAGCGAATCGACGCAGATCTCGATCCTGTAGGTGCAGCGCCAGCTCGTCGCGATGCGGACCGCACTGAGTGGCACCACGCTCGATATCCGTAGGGGAGCCCTCCTCCAGCAACTGAGTCAGGGCATTCCGCACCGAGCCCAAATCGCCTAACGGCGCGCCCCGCACCGTGGACTCATAGCGGACCGACAGCATTTCTCGTTCGCCAGACAGTCGCCGATGCACCCCGGCGGCCTTGCCGCCCAGCTCTGCCACGTAGCCATGCCGGTGCACCACGATCTCTGCTCCGTGAAGCGCCAACTGCTCGCTCAACTCAGGAAGCGAAGAGCGCCCGCCTCGCCTGTATCGCAGTTCGCGCAGAAGCGCGTTTCGCTGGCCGAGCACATGCCGGTATTGGGACCAGTGGTGCCTGTAGCCGCCCTCCAGCCTACACAACTCCATGTCGAGCAACTGGCGACGCACTGCCGGTTGCCCGGAGACCAGTCGAACATCCTCCGGGAAGAACCCGCATAGGTTCAGATGCCCGATCCAGTCTGACACCTCCTTCTTCTCCGCCCCGTTGAGCTTGGCTCGTTTCTCACCCCGCCGCGTCACCACCAGTTCCGCCGTGTTGTGGGCGGAACTCCCGTCCCGGAACTCGGCGCGCGCACAGAGGAAATCCTGCTCCCAGCGGATCAACTCCCGATCAAGATGCGTGCGGGGCGACTTGGAGGTCGAGAGGAAACAGACCGACTCCAACAGGTTGGTCTTCCCCTGTCCATTGAGACCCACAAAGGCCGTCAGCCCGGGCCGCAGGGGAAGATCGAGGTGTTCGTAGTTGCGGAAGTCGCGGAGAACCAATTGGTGAATATGCACGAGCGCCTACGTGAGCTGCATCGGCATCAGGACGTACAAGTAGTCGTCATCCTCCTGAAGACGGATGACTCCCGGGCTCAAGGAACCCGCCAAGTCCATCACGACCGTGTCGACATCCAGAATTCGCAGCACATCCTCCAGATAGACGGCGTTGAACGCAATCTGCACGTCGTCGCCCTCAACCTTGACCGGCACTTCCTCATAGCCCTTCCCGACCTCCTGGCTCTCGGCCCGGAGCTGCAGAACCCCGTCCGCGGTCTCCAAGATGATCTTGTTCGCGTCTCGCTGAGCGACCACGCGGACGTTGCGCACGGCCAGCGCGAAGGGCTCTCTCTCCAGGACCAGCCGCTTGTCGTGCTCTGCCGGGATCACCCGGCGGTAGTTGGGGAACTGCCCGTCGATGAGCCGCGAAACCATCACGACATCGTCGGTGGAGATCTGCACGAGATTCTCGCCCAGGCCGATCTCGACTTGGCGCTCGTCCTCCGGCGCCAGCACTCGCTCCATCGCTATCAGCGCTCTGGCCGGGATGATGGCCGAGGTGTCTACCTCCGCCGGTTCGGGCAGGGCACTCTGAGCCAATGCCAGTCGATGCGTATCGGTGGCCACCACGCGGATCGTGGCGCCCCCAATCTCCACGAGCGCACCCGTCATGATGGCCCGCGTGTCTTCCTTCGAGCACGCGAAACTTGTGAGTCCGATCAGCCGCTTGAGCGTGCCCTGGCCGAGCCGAATGAGCTGATCGGGGTCGGCCTCGGGAAGTACCGGGTATTCCTCGGCGGGTAACGTGCGGATGTTGTAGTCCGACACCCCGGCCATCACATTGAGTTGGTTTTCCTCCAGGCGCAACTCGATCTGCGCCTCGACGAAGTTGGTAACGACGTCCTGAAAGAGCTGGCACGGAACGGTGATCGCGCCCTCTTCCTCAATCTCCGCCGCGATCTTGCACCGGAGGCTCAACTCGAGGTCGGTAGCTGTGAGCTGCAATTGCCCGTCGCTGGCCTCAAGGAGCACGTTGCTGAGAATCGGCAATGTGCTCTTGCCCGACACAGCCCGACTGACCGTTTGCACCCCAAAAGCCAGCTCGTTCCGCTGACAGCGAAGCTTCATCTCAGCGTCTCCTGTCCTTCATTTGGCTCTTCAGTCGATCCCGGTGCAGGCTTATCCACACCGTTATTGTAGGAGTAGAGGCCTATTTCTAAAGGCCGACTATTATAGTTAGTTCTGTGGAAATGTGCAAAAGCGCCGTCGGGGAGCCGAACGCGCGGCGCAGAGCGGCAGTAGAGCGATTTCCTCGTTCTGGGGAAGCCTGTGGAGAAGCGTCGCTGCCCGAGGTGGTTGTGCACAGAGGGCGGGTTGTCCACATTGCGTGGCGGCTTCTGCCCAGGTGGTTCCACAGGAAGGCAGGGGCTACGAGGGTGAGCGGTCCGACCCGGCGATCTTCTCGCGGAGGTGGTCGATTTCGTCGCGTAGGTCGGCTTGTTCGGCGACGAGCTTCTGAACCTTCTCGCAGGAGTGGATGACTGTGGAGTGATCGCGACCACCAAAGGCGCGGCCGATGTCGGGCAAGGAGGCGTCAGTAAGTTGTCGGGACAGGAACATGGCAACCTGACGCGGCATCATCACGGACTTGTTCCGTTTCTGGCTCTTCATGTCGTCGATGGTCACCCCGTAGTGTTCGGCCGCAGAGCGTTGGATTCCAGCGAGGGTCACTCGGGCCGGAGTCCTGTCGCTGGTGTAGGCTTCCACGCTGGCCTGGGCGAGTTCGAGGGTGAGCGGGCTTTCGGTCAGGGAGGCTTGGGCGATCAGGTGTGTGAGCACGCCTTCCAGTGCGCGGACGCTTGTCGTGACACGTTCTGCGATGAAATTGAGAACGGCTTCGGGAGAGGCGACGCCCTGTGCCGCGGCGTTGCGCTGCAGAATCGCGATGCGGTGCTCGAAGTCGGGGCGGCCGATTTCGGTGATCAGCCCCCATTCGAACCGAGACCGAAGGCGGTCCTCCAGAGCCAGATCTTTGGGTGCGCGATCGCTGCAGATCACAATCTGCTTGTTGGTCTGATAGAGCGAGTTGAACACGTGGAAGAACTCGATCTGCGTGCGGTCGCCATGAAGCATGTACTGAATGTCGTCCACGAGCCACAGATCGACGCTGCGGTACGCCCGGCGAAACGCGTCGGTGCGATCTTCGCGGATGGAACTGACCGTGTGGTACAGGAAGGTCTCCCCGGAGATGTAGACGACGTTGGCTTCTTTGTAGTGGTCACGGACATGGTGCCCAATTGCCTGCATTAGGTGCGTCTTGCCCAAGCCGACATCACCGTAGATGAACAGCGGGTTGTACTTGCCCGCCAGGGCTTTGCTCACAGAAACGGCTGCTGCATGGGAGAGCTGGTTAGAGCGACCCACGACGAACCGCTCAAACGTGTAGGAGGGGTTCAGCGCCAGGGATCCGAACTCGTTGGTTTGACTGGGACTCGGGCGAGCCGATTGAGGTCGAACGGTCGCGATAGGCGTCGGCGTCGGCGAGGGAGGTCGGTGCGACGAAGTGGGCGACACCACAAAGGCCACGCTAACCGGTGAGCCCACAATCCGCGTGGCGCAATCAGCGATCAATCCAGAGTACCGCCGCTCGAGCCAGTCGCGGATGAACTCATTCGGAGCCGCGATGGTCAGCTTGTTCTCGTCCAGTGAAAGGGGCGAGATGTTCTGCAGCCAGGTGCGGTAGGTGGGCTGACTCAGCGCCTCCTCCAGCTCCAATAGAGCCGCTCCCCAGATCTCGTTGACCTGAACTCCGGGATCAGCAGCGATGCTCATTCAATTCACCTCAGTATCATTGCTCGCCAGGCGGGGCCGCCAGTTCCGCTCACGGAGGACGGAGTTCCCGCCTCAGCCGGGAAAGCCGAGGGGACGAGGCCCTGGCCCTCGGCGAACCCGGATGGCGCTCCGGGCGGCGCTAACGCCGTTCTTTCCTGGCCGCAGGCAGGGCGTTGTCCCCTCTCCGTCCCTACAGAGTCGCAACCACGTACTCACTGCGGCTCACATGAACGCGTCAAAAATCAACAATAGACAGTAGCCCCGAGAGCGCCGGAGGAGCACTTGGGGCGTGCGGAATGCGGAGGAAGCGGCTCAGCAATCAGAGCGGCACTCAGCCAACAGCAAAGAAATCCATGGGCGGAAGCATGCCGCTTCCGATACCCAGAAATCGGGAGGCAGAGCACTGTATGCGCAGAATAGACGCTTTTCCACAGCTTCTCATAGGGTGTGGAAACCGGCCTCTGTACCTACGAGCAGGGAGCAAAGTATAGCTCAGGACAGCCTCGCGCGCAAAGGCTTTGTCGCCAGCGCGGAAGATTGACATAATCGCGCACAGCGGAGTGCGTCTGCGTGAACCCGAACTCGACAACGGGGCAGTCGAAAAGCGGTACCGTCGCCCCTCAGGAGCGCCAACCCGGCGAGGTGGGAGTGTTCTCTGCAGGGGAGCGGTCACGAGACCTCGTGCACAAAGCGACGTTGCCCGAAGGGATCCGCGCTCCCGCGATACAAGGCCAGCCGGGAACTCCAGGGAGCCAGACGCAACGCGCCGGGGAAACCGCCAGACCGCGTGGGCGTCAGCGCCCCTGCGTGCCGGTTCGCGAAAAACCGCGACAAAACCAGCAAAAGGAACACTCGGCAGACAAGCTGACGCCCCTATTGGACCCCCTTCCCGAGCCCCCCTCAGCGGAGCCGCGCCAAAAAAAGTTCCCCGAGGGGCTTGCGCAGTCTGGCACCCACGTGTATACTTATATTTCTGCCTGCGAAGAGCGGGCTGCTCGTTCCTTGAAAACTGAATAGCATTTACGGATCGATAAGCCCGGAGTTTCATGAGTGGACGGCGTCGAAGTGACGCCACCCCTGAAACAGGTAAACACTCGCCTGCTCCTTCGGGAACAGACGAGTTAGCCAGTTTTCTAACGGAGAGTTTGATGCTGGCTCAGGACGAACGCTGACGGCGTGGATTAGGCATGCAAGTCGAGCGAGAATCCGGGGGGAAAGTCTTCGGATAATTTCCCTGGAGGACAGCGGCGAACGGGTGAGTAACACGTGATCAACCTGCCCCATGGACCGGAACAACTGCGGGAAACTGCAGCTAATGCCGGATGTGACCTCAGGACCGCATGGTCCAGAGAGGAAAGGTGCTTGCGCCACCATGGGAGGGGGTCGCGGCCTATTAGCTAGTTGGTGAGGTAACGGCTCACCAAGGCGACGATGGGTAGCTGGTCTGAGAGGATGACCAGCCACACTGGGACTGAGACACTGCCCAGACTCCTACGGGAGGCTGCAGTCGAGAATCTTCCACAATGGGCGAAAGCCTGATGGAGCAACGCCGTGTGAGTGATGAAGGCCTTCGGGTCGTAAAGCTCTTTTCGGGAAGAAGAACACCCGCAAGGGTTTGACGGTACTCCCGGAATAAGCCCCGGCTAACTACGTGCCAGCAGCCGCGGTAACACGTAGGGGGCAAGCGTTGTCCGGAATTACTGGGCGTAAAGCGTCCGCAGGCGGTCCGGTCAGTGGTGCGTGAAATCCCGGAGCTCAACTCCGGAACGCCGCGCCATACTGCCGGACTTGAGTGCAGGAGAGGAGAGCGGAATTCCCGGTGTAGCGGTGATATGCGTAGAGATCGGGAAGAACACCAGTGGCGAAGGCGGCTCTCTGGACTGTTACTGACGCTCAGGGACGAAAGCCAGGGGAGCGAACGGGATTAGATACCCCGGTAGTCCTGGCCGTAAACGATGGTCACTAGGTGTTGGAGGCATCGACCCCTTCAGTGCCGCAGCTAACGCATTAAGTGACCCGCCTGGGGAGTACGTCCGCAAGGATGAAACTCAAAGCAATTGACGGGGGCCCGCACAAGCGGTGGAGCATGTGGCTTAATTCGACGATACGCGAAGAACCTTACCAGGGCTTGACATCCCCTGACATCCTGTGAAAGCAGGTTTCTTCGGACAGGGAGACAGGTGGTGCATGGCTGTCGTCAGCTCGTGTCGTGAGATGTTGGGTTAAGTCCCGCAACGAGCGCAACCCTCACCCTTAGTTGCCAGCGGGTCATGCCGGGAACTCTAAGGGAACTGCCAGAGCAATCTGGAGGAAGGTGGGGATGACGTCAAGTCAGCATGCCCCTTACGTCCTGGGCTGCACACATGCTACAATGGCCGGTACAAAGGGCAGCAATACCGCGAGGTGGAGCGAATCCCAAAAAACCGGCCTCAGTTCGGATTGGAGTCTGCAACTCGACTCCATGAAGTTGGAATCGCTAGTAACCGCAGGTCAGCAATACTGCGGTGAATACGTTCCCGGGCCTTGTACACACCGCCCGTCACGCCACGAAAGCTGGAAGCGCCCGAAGTCGCTGGCCCAACCCGCAAGGGAGGGAGGCGCCGAAGGCGAAATCAGTGATTGGGACGAAGTCGTAACAAGGTAGCCGTATCGGAAGGTGCGGCTGGATCACCTCCTTTCTAAGGAGCATAGCCGTGAGCAGTCCGAGGCTCTGCCTCGGGTAGTTCACCAGCTCCCAGGTCGGTCTCCGGCTTATTCTGCAAAGCGAAAGCTTCGCCGATTCAACTGCCTCCACTCGGCAGAAATGCTATTCAGTTTCCAGGGAACGGCCCCCCGTTCTGTCCCTGCACCTTGATGCCCCAAAAGCGGTATAACTGTCGGTTCCGAAGCGTTGACCCGGTTTGGTTGGGACTGGACGGGCCGGTAGCTCAGTCGGTTAGAGCGCATCGCTGATAACGATGAGGTCCGTGGTTCGATTCCACGTCGGCCCACCAACTCGCTCCTTGCCCATGAGCGAGGCATGCTTGTAGAACGCGACGGCCCCCGTAGTGCCTCAGTGCCACGAGGGATCCCCGGACGGCCAAGGGGCCGTAGCTCAGCTGGGAGAGCGCCTGCCTTGCACGCAGGAGGTCAGCGGTTCGATCCCGCTCGGCTCCACCACTGTTGGAGAAGGGAAACGAAGGCCAACAAGCATGTGCCTGCTGCCCTTCGTTTCCCTTTTTGGGAAATGGTCGTAAACGCTCTTACGTTTCGGCTACATAGTTTGCACCTTGACAACTGCATAGAATCCTTGCTCTTTCAAGTCCCCTTGAAAGAGCAGGCAATTTCGCCGAGATTGTCCGTCCAAGACGGACACCTTAGCAACTTACTTCACGCAAGAACCAGCGGTGCCGCACCTTTGGCACACGCACCGCTCCAAGTTTTTGCGCAGTCAAGCTACTAAGGGCATACGGTGGATGCCTTGGCACAAGCAGCCGATGAAGGACGTAGCAAGCAACGAAAAGCCTCGGGGAGGCGCAAGCAGCCTTTGATCCGGGGATATCCGAATGGGGAAACCCGGTGCGGATCAAGCCGCACCATCGCGCGGTGAACACATAGCCGTGTGGAAGGCAAGCCGGCGAATTGAAACATCTTAGTAGCCGGAGGAGAAGAAAGAAAACTCGATTCCCTGAGTAGCGGCGAGCGAAACGGGAAGAGCCTAAACCTTCAGCGTGGCACAGCCCGCAAGCGATGCGCTGGAGGGGTTGCGGGACGGATTTAGACGGCATTGCGGAGCCGTCGACGAGTCATAAACCTGAGACCCAGCCGAAGCCTTCTGGAAAGAAGCGCCATAGAGGGTGATAGCCCCTTAGGTGAACGGCCTCAGGCTCGTTGAGATCCGGACCCAAGTACTACGGGACACGGGAAACCCTGTAGGAATCCGGGAGGACCACCTCCCAAGGCTAAACACTGCTTGTGACCGATAGTGAACCAGTACCGTGAGGGAAAGGTGAAAAGAACCCCTGTAAGGGGAGTGAAATAGAACCTGAACCCGTATGCCTACAATCAGTCGGAGCCCAGTGACTTCGGTCCGGGTGACGGCGTGCCTTTTGTAGAATGAGCCGACGAGTTACTGTGTGTCGCAAGGTTAAGCGATTAAGTCGCGGAGCCGTAGGGAAACCGAGTCCGAATAGGGCGACTAAGTGGCACGTAGTAGACCCGAAACCAGGTGAGCTACCCATGGCCAGGCTGAAGTGCGCGTAACAGCGCATGGAGGGCCGAACCAGTGTCGGTTGAAAACGGCTTGGATGAGCTGTGGGTAGAGGTGAAACGCCAAACGAACCTGGCAATAGCTGGTTCTCCCCGAAATAGCTTTAGGGCTAGCCTCGGGTGTTTAACTGCGGAGGTAGAGCACTGAATGGGCTAGGGGGCTGACAAGGCTTACCAAACCCAACCAAACTCCGAATGCCGCAGTTCCATAACCCGGGAGTCAGACTGTGGGGGATAAGCTCCATGGTCGAAAGGGAAACAGCCCAGACCGTCAGCTAAGGCTCCTAAGTCCGTGCTAAGTGGGAAAAGAGGTGGAGTCGCGCAGACAACCAGGAGGTTGGCTTAGAAGCAGCCACCCTTTAAAAAGTGCGTAACAGCTTACTGGTCGAAATGTCTTCGGACTGCGACTCTGCGCTGAAAATATAACGGAGCTCAAGCACGGCGCCGAAGCTACGGATCTCCACGCTCCTTCGGGAACGCGGGGATGGTAGGGGAGCGTTCTGTTGTAGATTGAAGCCATACCGCAAGGAGTGGTGGACGAAGCAGAAGTGAGAATGTCGGCATGAGTAGCGAAAAGAGAAGTGAGAATCTTCTCCGCCGAAAGCCCAAGGTTTCTTAAGCGAGGCTCGTCCGCTTAAGTTCAGCCGGGCCTAAGCCGAGGACGAAAGTCGTAGGCGATGGACAGCAGGTTGATATTCCTGCGCCACTGTTCAATGCCCGCGAGTCCTTCGGGACTCGTAACGAAGGGACGACGCAGACGGGAAGGCCAGCGCACGGGAGGATGTGTGCGTTCGGACTTGTGAAGGAGGGGGGAGTAGGCAAATCCGCTCCCCCGCTAACTCTGAGAAGTTCGACGAGAGCGCCCTAACAAGCTAACGAAGTGGTTGGTCCCAAGCTGCCAAGAAAACTCCCTAGTGAGTTGAACAGTGACCGTACCGCAAACCGACACAGGTGGGCAGGGAGAGTATCCCAAGGCGCGCGAGAGAACCCTCGTTAAGGAACTCGGCAAAATGTTCCCGTAACTTCGGAAGAAGGGAAGCCCCGTGTAGGGTGACAAGTTTACTTGGAGCCTGAAGGGGTCGCAGAGAATCGGCCCAGGCGACTGTTTACCAAAAACACAGGTCTCTGCTAAGCCGAAAGGCGAAGTATAGGGGCTGACGCCTGCCCAATGCTAGAAGGTTAAGGGGAGTCGTTAGTATCCTTCGGGAGGCGAAGCGGCGAACCGAAGCCCTAGTCAATGGCGGCCGTAACTATAACGGTCCTAAGGTAGCGAAATTCCTTGTCGGGTAAGTTCCGACCTGCACGAATGGCGCAACGATCTGGGCACTGTCTCAACGAGGGACTCGGTGAAATTGTATTATTCGTGAAGATGCGAATTACCCGCGGCAAGACGGAAAGACCCCGTGGAGCTTTACTCTAGCTTGGTACTGGGTTTTTGGACAGCTTGTAGAGGATAGGTGGGAGACTAGGAAGCTTCGGCGCTAGCCGGAGTGGAGTCAACCTTGGAATACCACCCTGGTTGTTTTAGAATCCTAACTCCAGCCCTGATCGGGTAGGAGGACAGTACCTGGTGGGGAGTTTGACTGGGGCGGTCGCCTCCTAAAATGTAACGGAGGCGCCCAAAGGTTCCCTCAGGACGCTTGGAAATCGTCCGCAGAGCGTAAGGGTATATGGGAGCTTAACTGTGAGACCTACGAGTCGAGCAGATGCGAAAGCAGGGCCTAATGACCTTACGGTTGGAAGTGGGACCGCCGTGAATCAACGGATAAAAGCTACCCCGGGGATAACAGGCTTATAGCGCCCAAGCGTCCATAGCGACGGCGCTGTTTGGCACCTCGATGTCGGCTCGTCGCATCCTGGGGCTGGATTCGGTCCCAAGGGTTGGGCTGTTCGCCCATTAAAGCGGTACGCGAGCTGGGTTCAGAACGTCGTGAGACAGTTCGGTCCCTATCTGCCGTGGGCGCAGGAAACTTGAGGGGAGCTGTCCCTAGTACGAGAGGACCGGGATGGACAGACCTATGGTGTACCAGTTGTTCCGCCAGGAGCAGGAGCTGGGTAGCTATGTCTGGATCGGATAAGCGCTGAAAGCATCTAAGTGCGAAGCCGACCCCAAGATAAGGTTTCCCTCTGGAGTAATGGCATCCAAGCCAAGGGTGCAATTGCTGTTGGTCTTCGGATCCGCAGTGAATGTGTTCTTGGCTCGTCATGAAAGAGGTAAGGCCCCAGGAAGACTACCTGGTAGATAGGCCGGGAGTGTAAGCACAGCAATGTGTGTATGCCGCTTTGTGCGACGCTGCTTGCAGTGTCAAGCTTGGGGGTAAGCTGACCGGTACTAATCGGCCGATCGCTTGACTGCGCTTTGCAATCATAGTGGCAGGCGAGATTGCCTGAATGCCCCGCAAGGGGGTGGATTCTATGCAGTTTTCAGGGTGTAGGCAAGTACGCCCTTCAGTTTTCCGGTGGCTATAGCGGAGGGGAAACACCCGTTCCCATTCCGAACACGGCAGTTAAGCCCTCCAGCGCCTATGGTACTACTCTGGTAACGGAGTGGGAGAGTGGGTCGTCGCCGGGTTCAGTTTTGTCAACGATTGGGTAGTCAGGTGCTGGTAGAGAGCTTGCCGGAAGGCGGCTTTGCCGACATCAGATTGCCCAGTCGTCGTATTGGAGTGGTTCCCGGTTAGCTCAATGGTAGAGCACCTGGCTGTTAACCAGGTTGTTGCTGGTTCGAGTCCAGCACCGGGAGCCAATTCGGTTTGACTCGAACCACCTGCGCTTAGTAGGTGGTTCGTTTGCTTTTGGGGCACAGGCAGTGCTGGTTTCAGGAGCCTCCCAAGCCTTGCGTCTGGGCTTACTGGCGAATGCGCTCATCGCCTTGCACCTTGCGTGTGGATTGCCGGTAGTCCGTGGGCACCCGCCGGTGGGTGCCTCTGGCGGCGGGAGGACCGTGCTCTCGCGAGCGCACTTGGCGGTCAAACCAGGTCCGGAGCGGGACCACTGGGCATGGGGATACCTCCTGCCGGTGAGGCTGGGGGTTGGCAGATCTCGGTCGGTCTTCTATACTATTGTCTTCGGGGCTGACTTGTCGGCCACGACAGTTGCACTTCCGCTGAACCATTCGGGGTCCGGCTCGTCAGAAGTTCGGGGTTAGACTTTTCGGCCGCCGGAGGGCAGAACGCGCGGCCACGGGGTGGGGGCAGAAACTCCAGCAGGCGAGACAGCGACAGCAAACCCGCTACCGGTCAATGCCTTCTCTTCTGCTGCTCCAAGAGGTTCCAACTGAATGAAATCTCCCTTTGCGCGCCGCGCCCGTTCCGTTGTGCTGGCGGCGGCCGCCATCTTCCTCTTCCCCGCATTCGCCTGTGCGCTCCAGTATGAAGTGAAGCAAGGCGACTCCCCGTGGACCATTGCAGCCAAGTACCGGACAACCGTCGAGTCGCTCTGCAAGGCCAACAAGCTTAAGGAAGACGCGGTCCTCCAGCCCGGTCAGCGGCTCACGATCCCTCAACCAGAGGCTGCCCCCACCGGGTCCTCTGTGTACAGAGTCTACCGTGTGCGCGAGGGGGACACCCTTTCTGGGATTGCGAGTAAGCTCGGCGTCACGATGTGTGCCTTGCTGCGAGCGAACGGACTGCAGGAAGACGTCGTTCTGCAGATCGACCAGAAGCTCCGGCTCCCGGTTCAGGTCGCGCCCCTTGCCCCTTCCGGGCCCCCGGCAGGCTACGTGAGCGGCTCAAACGTAAACGCGCGCTCTGGCCCAGGCACGGACTGTGGCCGAGTGGCGGTAGCCCCGAAGGGCACCCGGGTCCTGCTGCTCGGGAAGTGTGACGGCTGGTTCCGAGTGCGCTTCGAGAATGACCGGGAGGGGTGGTTGTCGGCGGACTACGTCAAGACGACGGACGCCGACCGCGTTTCCACCGTTGCCCCCCCCCCCCAACGCCCCGCGCGGCAGCCTGATCCAACTGGGTTCCTGAACGACGAGAAGATCCCCGTCCACTCCGGGCCCGGCGCGAGCTACGCGCGAGCTGCCGAGGGCTACGGGGGCACTCGGGTGAGGCTTCTCGGCAAGTGCAACGGTTGGTTCAGGGTCCGGTTCGAGAACGGTACTACCGGCTGGATTGTCTGGACGGACCTGAAGACGGACGGGGGCGACCGCGTCTGCCAACTTGCCGCGCCTCCGCTTCCCTTCCCCGCCTCAGCGGCTCCCCCCGTGATGCTGCAAAGGGCCACGTTGACCAATACGACAACGGTCGGCCCCCCAACCACTCCGGGCGCCGAAATCCCTGCGCCGGAGCAGAAGGAGCCAACCGGCGAACGAGTCCGGCTCACGCCGGCTCCGGAAGCGGCGATCGCTGAAGAAGCGCCGAACCCGCTGGCGGACACTGCGCCGCCTGCCGAGGTCGAAACTCCGCAGGAAGACGGCCCTGGGGCTGTTCCCCTATCCGCGGATGCGCGCCCACAGCCAACGAAGGCGTTTGCGGCCACAGATGGAGTGAATGTCCGGAAGGGCCCCGGAACGGACCAGGAACGGGTCGCGCAGCTCCGCCGTTCGGCAGTGGTCGAGGTGCTTGAGACGAAGGACGGCTGGCAACACGTGCGGGTACCTGGCAAGGGAGAAGGCTGGGTCGCAGCTTGGCTGCTAACAGCCTCACGCCCCCCAGCACTTACCCGAGTCGCGAAGGCGGCCGCGACAGAGACCGGCGATGACGACGAGGCGCACCCACTGGTGTCATTGGCGATGCGGTACCGCGGGACACCCTACCGCCGCGGCGGGACCACTTCGCGCGGAATGGACTGCTCAGGACTGGTCAACCGGGTCCTGCATTCCAACGGGATCTCGTGCCCCCGCACCGCGGCCGAGCTGTACCGGATCGGCACGCCCATCACCAAGGACGAGCTTCAGCCTGGTGACCTTGTCTTCTTTCGGGACACCTACCGCCGCGGCATCTCGCACGTAGGCATTTACAAAGGCGACGGGAAGTTTGTCCATGCCTCGAGCCCCGGGGGGGCGGTGACCGTCACGGCACTCAGTTCCCCTTACTACGCGCGCAAGTGGGCGGGCGCCCGGCGGGTCAGGTAGGCGCCCAGCACAGCGGGGTACCGCGTCATGTCCCCTTTTGACAGACTGGAAGGCACGCTCCGCCAACTACTGGAGGGCACCTTCGCCCGGGCTGCAGGAGGCGGAGTCCAACCTCTGGAGATCGCCCGCGCACTGGACCGCGAGCTGTCCGCAAGCCGCCTGATCGGCATTTCGGGTACCTTCGCCGCAAACTGGTTCCAGGTCACGCTCAACCCCGCCGACTGGGATCGGCTGGCGCCGTTCGCCGAGGTGGTTCGGGCCGAGCTGGAAGACTACGTCCGGCGGCGAAGCGCGGAGTCGGACACGCAGCTTGCCGGTGAAGTGCGCGTCGAACTCGGTCCCGCAGAAGGAGTGCGTGCCGGGCAAGTGCGCGTGCACGGCAAGGCAGACTCGCGGGCTCCAAGCGGGAGCGCTTCCCCCTCGCCTCGGGCAGCGCCCGCCGCCGACTCCGGAGGCCGGCTGCGGATCGCCTCGGGTCCCCGGCGCGGTGCCTCGTTCACCATCCCCCCGGCAGGCGCTGTGCTGGGCCGGGACCCCGACTGCCAAGTCCACCTGTTGGAGCCCAGCGCTTCTCGGCGGCACGCCGAGGTTGTACCACTGGCCGACGGCTTTCTCCTGCGCGACCTCGGCAGCACCAACGGCACCCTGGTCAACAACCAACCCGCCACAGAACGACCCCTGGTGCCCGGCGACCTGATCGCCATCGGCTCCACGCTGCTGGAATTCCAACTCGTGCACACTGTTTGACGCGGCGGCCGTTGGTGCTATCATAGGGGACGCGTCCTCGGGCTGTTTCTCCCAGGGGACCGGAATGCAGCCAGAGCCATGCCGGAACCTCAGACTTCGCTGTTGGATGCGCTGCAACTCGTGGTGGTGCTGCGCTACTTGCTGCCCGCCCTCTTGTTCCTGTTCGTGCTGCAGGTGGTGCGGACCATGGCGGCGGACCTGCGCCGGTCCGGGCGGGGCGACACAGCCGGTGGCGCAACGGCGGGTCCGGCAGACTTGGTGGTGATCCAGGGCGCGTCGCCTGCCGCCGGCGAGCGATTCCGGCTGCGGTCCGACTCGATCCTCCTCGGGCGGGACTCTTCGGCCGAGGTAGTGCTCGTCGACCAGTACGCCTCGTCGCGACACGCGCAGATCGATCGGCACGAAGGCCGGTTCTATCTGACCGACTTGGACACCACCAACGGCACCCTGCTGAACGGCCACCGCCTGAAAGAGCCAACCTATCTGGCCGAGGGGGACGAAATCGAGATCGGCGAAATCGTCTTCCGCTTCGAGCGTAGCGGAGACGCAGCGTGAGACCCCTGTAGGAGAAGTCGCGGTGAATGCTGCCGGGAAAACCGATGTCGGCCGCCTGCGGACCAACAACGAGGATGCCTATGCCGTCCATCGGCGCGAGGGTCTGCTGATGGTCGCCGACGGCATGGGCGGACACGAAGCCGGCGAGGTGGCCAGCCAGCAAGCCGTCGAGCTGATTTGCAGAGTGGTGTCCAATGGCGGCGCCCCCGAAAGCAACCCCAGAGCGCGGCTACGCAAGGCGCTTGGAGCGGCCAACGACGAGATCCTCCGTGCCGCTCAGCAACGCGGGAACAACATGGGCACGACCGCGACCGTCGCCCTGATTCTTGAGGACCGGCTGCACGTGGCGCAAGTGGGCGACAGCCGCGCGTACCTCCTGAGAGACGGCGAGTTGACGCAGTTGACCGAAGACCATTCGGTCGTACAGGAGTTGGTTACAGCGGGCCTGCTGTCGCGGGAGGGCGCCGAGGTGCACCCTCACCGGAACGTGCTGACGCGGGCCCTGGGACAGACGGACGACATCGAGGTGGATGTTGCCACTCACGTCCTGCAGCCGGAGGACCTGCTGCTGCTCTGCACGGACGGGCTCACCACCATGCTGTCCGACGAAGAGATTCGCAGCACCCTCGCTACAAACACCAGCTTGGACGAGACCGCCGACGCGCTGGTCAAGCAGGCCAACGACCGCGGCGGCAACGACAATATCACCGTGGTTGTCGCGAACGGCTTTGTCAGCCCCCCGAAGCCGGCCCGGCGCCGGTTCTCCTTCCTGCCGCTCCTATCGCTCCTCGGCCTCTCGCTCGTGGCGTCCGCTGCCTACCTGGTGGCGGCGAATACGTTCTTCCTCGGACCGCAGGGCGAACGAGTCGCGCTGTACCGAGGGCTACCCCTCGCAGTCGGCAAGCACCGACTGGCAAGCGTCGTCGCTACCACGCCGGTCCGCTTGGATGCCCTTGGCGTGCCGTATGGCGACCGGATCAGGCGCGGCCTACTGGTTGAGAGCCCGGCCGCCGGGCAAGCGCTGCTGAATCAGCTCGCAATGCGTCCGTTGGCGCCGGAGCAGACATGACCGAGAACTCCGCGCGGCGGACCAGTCTGCCGCTCCTACTCTCTGCGTGTGTGGCGGTGTTCGTTTCCCGGCTGGTTGCGGCGCCCGGCCCGGCCGGCGGGGGCGCAATCGCCCAGGCCGCCGGTCTGGCGCTCGCCCTCTTCGGCGTCGGGGCATACCTCCGCCTCCGGCTCCCTCCCCACGACCCGCTGCTCTACCCAACGGTCGCGTTGCTCGCGGGGCTTGGGAGCGCCCTGCTCAGCGCGCTCAAGCCGTTGTTGGTGGACAAGCAGTTGGTGTGGCTCGCGCTGGGCATGGCCACGCTCGTGGCGGCGGCCGGATTCCGCCACTGGCGCCGTGTCTGTGACTACCCTTACGTCACCATGGCCCTTGCGGGCGGCCTGCTGCTCCTCACTTCTATTGCGGGCAAACCCCTCGGCGCAGGGGGAGGCGTGAAGCTCGGAATCGACCTGGGGCCCTTCAGCTTCCAGCCGTCTGAATTGGCTCGGCTCGCGCTGGTGTTCTTCCTGTCGGGCTACCTGGCGGAGAAGCAAGCGTTCCTGGCGCAGCCAGCGAAGTGGTGGAGCCTCGGCCGCGCCGACCTGAAGTATTTGGGCCCCCTGCTGGTGATGTGGGGACTGTGCCTCCTCCTCCTGGTGTCGCAGCGAGACTTGGGGGCGGCACTGCTGTACTACTCGCTGTTTGTTGCGCTGCTGTACGTGGCAACGGCCCGCCTCTCATACGTGGCGCTCGGGCTGGGATCCTTCGCGTTGGGCGCGGCGGTCTGCTACCGGTTCGTCCCCGTGGTGGCAACGCGGCTGAGCTTGTGGCTCAACCCGTGGGCCGATCCGCAGAACAAGGGCTACCAGATTGTGCAGGGGCTGTTCTCGCTCAGCGCCGGAGGCAACTGGGGAACCGGCCTCGGAGTCGGCGACGCCGGCCGCATCCCCGCCGTGCACACCGACCTCATCTTCGCCGCCGTGGGAGAGCAACTGGGCCTGGTGGGGGCGCTCAGCGTCCTGCTCTGCTACGCCGTGCTGGTATACCGCGGCTACCGGATCGCCCTCGCCGCCACCGACGCAGTGCCCATGCTGCTGGCCGCCGGCCTGACCTCTGCGCTCGCCCTGCAGACCTTCGTCATCATCGGCGGAGTCGTCAAGCTCACCCCGCTGAC
Source organism: Armatimonadetes bacterium CG06_land_8_20_14_3_00_66_21 (assembly GCA_002779825.1). Lineage (GTDB taxonomy): Bacteria > Armatimonadota > Abditibacteriia > CG2-30-66-41 > CG2-30-66-41 > CG2-30-66-41. The sequence continues at coordinate 26,539 of PEVN01000576.1, forward strand.
CGGCGTCACCTTGCCCTTCCTCAGCTACGGCGGGACCTCCATGCTGGTGAACAGCCTGTCCGTGGGCATCCTCCTGGCGCTCTCAACGCGGCGCACTCCCGCCTGAGCGCCGACCGGCCGGAAGGAGGGAAGGGAAAACCGCGCAGCCTCCACGCCTTCCTGTCTTCCCCCTACCCGCGCTTGCGGCAACCGAGTTGCACCCATCTCTCCCGCATTCTGGATCCCGTACTCAGGAGCCTTCCAGCATGATCGAACCCGTGCACGAATGTCTCGCGACCCGCGTCCGGGACGCCCTGGCCCAAGTCGCCGGGCGGCCGGATGTCGATCCGCAAGTCCGCCCGTGCGCCAACCCCGACCACGGCGACTACCAGAGCAACGCCGCGATGGGGCTGGCCAAGGAACTCCGCCGCAACCCGCGCGAGATCGCCCAGGCCGTGGTGGATACGCTGGAGGTGTCGGACCTGTGCCAGCCGCCGACGCTCGCCGGCCCGGGCTTCCTGAACTTCCGTTTGCGCGACGACTTCCTTGCCGGCCAACTGGGCGCCGTCCTCAAGGACGACCGCCTGGGAGTGCCGACGACGCAGCACCCGCGCACCGTTGTCGTCGACTACTCCTCCCCCAACGTCGCCAAACCGATGCACGTGGGGCACATCCGCTCCACGGTCATCGGTGACTGCCTCGCTCGGATGCTGCGCGCTCGCGGGCACACCGTCATCGCCGATAACCACCTGGGCGACTGGGGCACCCAGTTCGGCAAGATCCTCGTCGGCTACCGACGCTATCTCGACCAGGCAGCCTTCGAGGCGGATCCCGTGGGCGAGTTGGAGCGGCTCTACAAGCGCGCCCATGAAGAGTCGGAACGCGACGAAGCCACACTGACCGAGGCCCGGGAGGCTTTGGTTCGGCTGCAGGCCGGCGACCCCGAGGCGGTCGCGCTCTGGGAGACGTTTCGGGCGGTGTCGCAACAGGTGTTCGACCGGATCTACCAGCGGCTGGGTGTCCACTTCGACGTGACTTTGGGTGAGAGCTTCTACAACCCGCAGTTGGGTAGCGTGGTGCAGGAGTTGGTCGACAAGGGCCTCGCCGAGGAGAGCGAAGGCGCCCTCTGCATCTTCTTCCGCGACGACCCCGAGCTGGCCGACAGCCCCTGCCTGATCCGCAAACGAGATGGCGCCGCCCTCTACGCTACCACCGACCTGGCGACCCTCCAGTACCGGCTGGCGCAATGGCACCCCTGCGAGATCGTTTACGTGACCGACGCCCGCCAGCAGCTCCACTTCAAGCAGCTCTTCGCCATCGCCCGGCGGTGGGGCGTCGAGGCGGAGCTGCGCCATGTCTACTTCGGCACGATCCTGGGTGAAGACAACCGGCCTATCAAGACGCGGAGCGGCGAGCCCATCAAGCTCAGCGAGCTGCTGGACGAAGCCGAAGCCCGCGCCTACGAAGTCGCCTGCGCCAAGAACGCCGACCTCTCCGAGGAGGAGCGCCGCGCGGTCGCCCGCATCGTCGGTCTCGGTGCCCTCAAGTACGCCGACCTGTCCCAGAACCGCGTCTCCGACTATGTCTTCTCGTGGGACAAGATGCTGTCGATGACCGGCAACACCGCGCCCTACCTGCAGTACTCCTACGTCCGCATCCGGTCCATCTTTCGCAAGGGCGGCGCGTCGGAGACCGATCTCCCCGCCGCCCTCCCCTGCCCCGAGCCCGCCGAACGCACCCTCGGCCTGCTCCTCCTGCGTTTCCCCGAAGCCCTGGACCAAGCCCTGGACGACTACCGCCCCAACATGCTCTGCAACTACCTGTATGACCTCGCGGCGGCGTTCACCGGCTTCTACGAGCAGTGCCCCGTCCTCCAAGCAGCACCCGAAGTGCGCCACTCACGCCTGGCGCTCTGCCAGTTGACGGCGGCCGTGCTGAAGCAAGGGCTGGGACTGCTGGGGATTGAGGTCAGCGAGAGAATGTAGGGGCGCGTTCCCGTGCTGGTGAGGGGTGTTGGCGCGAGGGGGGCAACCGGCCAGAATGTCGCCGTTCGTCGGCGTGCGCGACAGGCGCTCCGGAGGGACGGGCGCGGAGGTTCTGGCGACGGCCGACTGGGAGGGACGCATGCAGCCGATGGTCTACGTCAAACGCCGCGGCGAAAGTCGGATCTGCTACGTCGCCTTGGGGCACGACGCAGTGGTCGACCATCCCGCGTTCCGGCAGCTCGTTGTGCAGGACGCGCGCCAGGCGGCGCGCGTGGGAAGCTGAGCCAAGAGCGCTGCGGTACTCACCACGTTGAGAGAGAATCTCGGCCGACCCTTTCCGCTTTGGTCCTCAGACGAGTCTTAGGTTACAGCCATACGCTGAGGAGCACCGACGCAATGCCTGCACTGGTCTTGAGAATGGCCGCCCCCTGTGCTATCCTTGCCCGCAGCCAGGCGGCAGGGGAGCGCGTGTACGTACGTGCCGCCGGAAGGGCGTTCGCCATGAGTGGCTCGTCGTGTCGGCTGGACTATCTGATTGCTGACGTGCAGCGGGCGAAGTCGCTGGACTTGCCCGCCGCGGATCTGAGCTGGCTTACCGAGCCGGGGGGCGACGAGTTGTGCGCGTTCATCGAGCGGTACCTGGAGAGGGAGGTCGAGGACGACATCCGGTTCCGCGTGGAGGAGCGCGTTCGGGACGCCTGGCGCCAGATTGCCCGGAGTCTGCGCTCGCTGGATGAGCCGTCCCCAGCCAACGTCCGCGCCCGCGTCCACGACGTGTGTCGCCGGGAGAGGAACAGCGTCGTGACGAGCCGCGAGTTCCGGTTGCGCGCGGCGCCGTCTGTTGCCGGAGCGGATCCCCTCGACGGCGTGACCGCTTCCTCCGTGACGGGTACCGCCGCAGTGGTCGAAGCAGAGGCGGTTCGCGCCCTCCTCGGTCGAGCCGTGAGGCGGTCGAGCCGGAAGATCCCCGTTCCCTACAACGTCTGGCGTCTGGATCAAGAGGGGCTGACTCACGAGGCGATTGCCGAACAGCTCCGGTTCACTTCGCGGACGGTGCGCAACCATCTCACCTCGTTCCAGGCCTTTGTCGTCTTCGACCTTATGCAGTGCGGTCTCAAGGTCGACGATCTCCTCCAGATTGGCATCAAGCGCAAGGACTTGCCGAACCTGATCCGCAAGGGGCGGAAGTTCCAGCGCCAGAAGAAGCAGGAAAGGAGCCGGCGCAATGAACAGCACTGAGACGCGCCGTCGAGCGAACGACAACCCGCCCGTCTGCTTTGGGCTGCCCTTGGAGGCACTGCCGAAGATCGTTCCTCCGGCTGGCAGCCCGTGCCCTGACGAGGAGGTGTTGACCGACTACGCCAGCAGCCCTCGACATCACCCTGACCGGCGCAGGATCGCAGCCCACGTTAGAGTCTGCACCGAGTGCGCGTTGTTCGTCGGTAGCGTCGCCAAGCTCCGACAGGATGCCCGGGAGGAGATCGGACGAGCCGGCGCCTTGAAGTACCTGCGCGGCGAGCACCCGAATTCGCGCCGCTTCGAGGTCCACTCAGAACGGTGCGGCGCGTGCCGCCTGTGGCTGATCGCCTTCCGCCCGTTCTTCCTCCCCTTGGTTAGAAGCCCGATTCCCGCCTGGGCGACCTCCGCTGTGCTTTGTGCCGCGTTGGTCGTCTCCGTCGCCACCCGGCCTCGCCTCCACGATATCCAGCCCAAGGACGCGACTGTGCCCGTCGGCGCCTCAACCGATTCGCGGGCGGTGGCTGACTACCTGCAGCAATTCTCTCGCCCCAGCCTCACCAGGTCTGAAACGGAGGAGTTGCGCAAACTGACGAATCTCCTGGAGAGTCGGCTCTACAGTGACCCCGCGTTGGAGCAAGACGCGTCGTTCCTGCTCCTTGTGGGCGCGCTGTTCCAGCGCCGCCACGAACTGACCGGCGAGGCACGCGCCTTGGCAAAAGCGAATGAGCTGCTTGCCTCGGCTCAACAACTCCTTCGCGCCAAGTCGGGGCTCTCACCCGCCCCAACGGGTGGGAACGGGTCCGGGCAGCCCCATTGATCTGAAGGTGACTTCGCATGCGTCCACCCTCCTTTGCTTGCGTTTGCTCCCTCGCGCTTCTTTTGGTCGCCTTGCTCGCCTGTGGGGGTTGGTCTGATACGTACGCCCTCTTGATCGGCGTCGAACGCTACTCCGCCTCTGAGGCGTTGCAGCAGCAAGGCATCCGAGCACCGGACCTCCCCTCCACGCCGAACGACCTGGCGCTCACGGAGCAGGCTGTGCGTCAGGTATACGCCGGCGCCGGGAAGCTCCACGTCACGGTTCTCCTCGACGCGCAGACCACGTGGGATGCTGTGATTGCGTGGCTCGACGCCACGGCGTCTGCCGCGAAGCCCGAAGACGATGTCTTCGTCTATGCGACGTTGCACGGCGCCTTGGTCCGCCACCCGACCGGTCCCGCGACGCGCGGGCTCCTGCTCTGGGATCAAGAACTGCCCGGTCCGG
>PEVN01000567.1 GCA_002779825.1 Armatimonadetes bacterium CG06_land_8_20_14_3_00_66_21
AAGACCTGAACCGCAGAGACGATGGAGGGCTCGACGCAGGGGTCCTTCTCCAGCAGTTCTCCGGGTCTCACCGCGAACGGACGCCGTTCGTCCGCACACGCTCCACGGTGCCGTCTCAGCGGGCGATTGTGTATTGCCAATCCCCCCCTAGTCGATGGTCCAGCCCTCGGCTTTGCGTCCGCGCGGAAGGACCTGGGCTCCACTTCGGTGAATCCGTTGGCGAGGGCAACCTGTGCCGCTCTCGCAGCGACGGGGGAACAGCCGATGGTCACGCCCGAGCGATTCGACGAACTCTACCACGAGCACTGGCCGGAAGTGTTCGCCCTGTGCCGCGCGCGTCTGGGTGACGAAGAGGAGGCGCTTGATGCGGCGATGGAGGTGTTCCTGCGCAAGTGGCAAGCCATTGCCTCGTACGACCCGGGACGCGCCACGTTTCGCACCTGGCTCTGGCGCAACGCCGAGCGGCTGTGCATCGACCTCCTCCGCAAACGCGCTCGTCGCCCCACAACGGTTGCCTATGAGGAGACCAGCCTGGCTGGGATTGAGCCGGGGAGCGACGGACCGACGGACTTGACCGCCCAAGTCTCGCTCTGTCTGAGCGCCCTTGACGACCTGGACCGCCAGCTTCTGCTGATGCACGAAGTTGAGGGGTTCACCTGGGAAGAGATGGCAGAGCTGACGGGACTCTCGGTCTGGCAGGCGCGTGACCGGGTTGCCAAGGCCATCGAGCAGGTCAAGCAGGGCTTGGGCGACGAAGCGTGAAAAAAAGTGTCGCCCCCACCGCAGATTACGGCGCCGCGGGCGTATATGTGAAGCAGAACCGGCCAGAAGAGGGGGGCAGGCAACTCCCCGGCCGGAGGTGGTGAGATGCCATTAGACCATAGAGAGCTAAGAAGCCTACTCCGCTCCTGGTTCGAGACCCAGGTCTGCAACGCCCCCGCCGACGATCCGCGCCGGACACCGGCGTGTCTCTCGGTTGCAGAAGTCGTGTCTCTGGCGCAGGGGCAGCTCCCGACCACTCAAGAGCAGCAGCAACACCAGGATTCCTGCCAGTGGTGCCGCAAGGCGCTGGCTGTGGCGCAGCGACTGGTAGACCAGGAAGCGCGGGCCGCCCGTGTGTGCGATAGCGCCCCCGACGCTCAATGGCCCGAGACGCTGCGGCAGCGGCTCGCCACAGAGCCGATTGACAATTGACAATTGCAAATCGCCAATCTGCAATTTGCAGTGCCAACTCCCGCAATCGGCAACCGCCACTCCCCACTCACCAACCCGAGGCATCCCCATGAAAACCACTCTCCCCACCGTTCTCGCTCTCTGCGCAACCTGGGCTGCGGCCGCGCCGGAGCCGCAGACGATCCGCCTCCGGGATCTGCCAAGCCACGTGGGCGAGAAGGTCACGCTGAAAGGCCGCACCGGCCAGATCGTCGAGGACGAGGAGCGGCCGGGCCTGCGCGTGTACACGTTCCGGGACGATTACGGCGACATGGTGAAAGTCCACACCAGCGCGGCGTACCCGACCTTCGGCGCCACCTACTTCCTCACCGGCTCCCCGGAGCAGGAGGCGGCCTCGGGGGCTCTCCACTTCCGCGAGGCTTCCCGCCGGCAAGCGTTCCCGGCGAGGAAGGTGGTTGTTCGTGAAGAAGTCACGGTCGAGCGCACGCTGTCGCCCCTCATCCTCGCCGCCGTCGCCGCGCTGGTGCTGCTGGGCGTCCTGGCAGTCGTCGTGATCGTGCGGCGGCGCATGGCGGGAGCGGCGCTGCCCCCGGAGTGGGGCTATGCCGAGATCACCGCCGGACCGCACCAGGGCCGCGCCCTGACCTTGCGGGCCGCGGAGGTGCTGGTTGGCCGAGGAGTGGATACGACGCTCGACTTGGACTTGCCGTTGGACGTGAGCGTCTCCCGGAAACACGGCCGCTTGTTCCGGGAAGACGGCGTCCCGCACTACGAGGACTTGGGCAGCAGCCATGGCTCCTGGGTGAACGAGCAGCAGCTTCAGCCCAACCAGCCCGTGTCCCTGCCCGCGGGGGCGCTCATCCGCCTCGGCCCGGCAACCGTCATCCGCGTGGGCCCGGTTGAGGCCGCCGCGGGCGAGACCCAGTTCGCCGGCTCGGAGCAGGCAGCCAACTGGGGCGAGCGGGAGACGCAGCGGGCGGAGCCGTAGCCACTGTGGAACGGCAATTGCAAATTGGCAATTTGCAATTGTCAATTTGCAACCCCACCGCGGGTGTTTTCTATGAGCAACTCTCAAAGCTGGTTCAAACGCCTAACCAACCGGCCAAGCCGCAGCGCCCCGGCCGAGACCTCCTGGGGCCCGCCTCCGCCCACGCCGCCGCGCCGCCGCGGCCGCCCCGAGCCGGAAGCCACTCGCTGGGCCGAACCCGTAGGACAGGTTGCCAACCTGTCGCCACTCGCCGCTCCCCACTCCCCAACCTATCAACCCGGCCAGGTGATTGCCGACCTCTACGAAGTCCAGCAGCTCCTCGGTCACGGCGGCATGGGCGAGGTGTGGAAGGTGCACCACCGGCAGTGGGGGATCGCGTTGGCGATGAAGGAAGTGCGGCCGCACCGGGTGGCGGATGAGCGGGCGCTTCGGGCGTTCCTGCGGGAGGCGGAGACGTGGGTCAACCTGCCGATGCACCCGAACATCGTGACGGCCTACTACGTGCGCGAGATCGACGGCGCCCTGCGGCTGTTCTGCGAGTACGTGGAAGGCGAGAACCTGGCGGACCGGCTGCGCCGCGTCGGCAGGTTGGACGCGCGGACCGCTTTAGATATCGCCATCCAGGTGTGTGATGCGCTCTCCCACGCCCACCGGAGCGGGTTGGCGCACCGGGACATCAAGCCGGCCAATGTGCTGCTCGGCCGCGACGGGTCGGTGAAAGTGACGGACTTCGGGTTGGCGCGGGGCGTGGAGGCGGAAGAACCGGTGGCACTGCTGGGGAGCGACCCGGGTCGGCGGCTGATGCAGAGCGCGTTTACGACCCGCGGCGGCACGTTGGAGTACATGTCGCCGGAGCAGAGCCAGCGGATGGGCGGGGCCAACGTCGAAGTGGGCAGCGCCAGCGACCTGTGGTCGTTCGCAGTGATGCTGTATGAGATGCTGACTGGCGCCCGACCGCAGCACGGCGGCCTGGCGGTGCAGTTCCTCAAGAGCCACCTGAAGGAACAGCGCCGCAATGGGCGCCCGCCGCGACCGGTCGTCAAGGCTGTTGGGCGGTGCCTTCGGCTGCCCACATGGAACCGTCCCGCTGCGGCGGCGCTGGGCACCGACTTACGGCGGCGCTACGGCAAGGTCGTCCGCGAGCCGTACAGCCGGCAGGCGCCCAGCGCGGTAGAGCCCGGTCCCGACGAGCTGAACAACCAGGCGCTGTCGCTGCTGGACTTGGGGCGGGAGGAGGAAGCGCGGCGCAAGTGGGCGGAGGCAGTGCTCCGGGACGAAAACCACCTCCCGTCACTGCTCAACCTCGCTCTGTTGGCTGCCCGCAAAGGTGCGGTGCCCAAGAAG
>PEVN01000313.1 GCA_002779825.1 Armatimonadetes bacterium CG06_land_8_20_14_3_00_66_21
CATCGCCCCCGACCCCGGTTGCCGCTTCGCCAAAGCCGCTGAGTTCCGGCAGGCTTTGTCGGCGGCACGGGCTCAGCCACAGCAGCAAGCCGCGTCGGAAGCCGAAGCAGAGCAACCGGCCGCGGCGGCGCTTGAACCGACCGGCGGGAACGAGGTGCCCTACCTCGACGACGTGCTCAAGGTGTACCCGGCCTGCACGCTCGGCGCTGCGGAGACACGGGGGTTGGACACCCGCTTTGCGCGTGACACCTACGTTCCCACTCGGCTGGACCGCGAGGTGAAGGCCGACATTCCGGATGGCAAGCTCCACTTGGTTCTCCTCAGCGGCAATCCCGGCGACGGCAAGACGGCGTTTCTGCAGCGGCTCGCGGAAGAGCTGGGCGTTGACCCCGTCGAGACGCGCGGCAAGCGTGAATGGACCGCGACGCTGGAGTCGGGGCTCGTTGTGAGGGCCAATCTGGACGGCTCTGCCGCCGATGGCGAGCGCGGCAGCGACCAAGTGCTGGACGAGTTCCTGGATCCCTTCTTCGACGGCCCGCCGCAGGGAACGGGTCTCCGTTGAAGAACTGCCGACCGTACGTACACCTGGGTGCGGGTGGGCCCACCAGTCGCGGCAGGTCGATTGGAGGCCGCTTCTTCTGGCGATGTTGCGTAGTGGACTGGCTTGCCTGGGTAGCAGTCGTGACCGGGCTTGTGGTCAGGACGGTTGACTTGATTAGTAAACCATGTTATGATCGGCGACATGAGTAAGCCCCGCAGCAAGGAAGGAGGGCTGTCTTCCAGCTCCCTCATCGAGTTTGGCTCCCGTCTGCGCCAGGCCCGCCTGTCCGCCGGATTGTCGCTTGCGGGACTGGCAGCGAAGCTGGCCGTGACGAAGGGGTATCTCTCGCGTCTTGAGCACGGGAAGGCCACGCCCTCCGGCACGATGATTGACCGGATCGCAGCGGTCATGGGCATGGAGCCGGGTCCGCTCCGCATACTCGCGGGTCATCTGCCCAGTGACGTGCGGAGGATATTGTACGATCACCCCGTGACTGCCCCAGAGGTGTTGCGGGAGGCATTCGCCGAGTACGTAGTGGAGCGCAGCCCCGCACAAGCCATCGGCTCGACGGAGATCCCCCAGGCTTCGATGACGCCACGGCCGCCAGTGCCTCCTGCAGGGCATTTCTTCTACGAGCTTGTCCTTGCCGACTGCTTCGATTGGATGGATGGGCGGGAACCCAACAGCATCCATGCCATCGTGACAGACCCACCGTATGGTCTGAGAGAGTACTCGGCGACGGAGAAGATGAAGCTGCGCGGCGGCCGAGGTGGGGTGTGGCGCATTCCTCCGTCGTATGACGGATGCCAGCGCATGCCCCTTCCCCGCTTCACGGTACTGACCGCGCAGGACCGGGCGAACCTGAGCGACTTCTTCCACGCCTGGGCAGAGAAGGCGGCGCGAGTCCTTGTGCCGGGTGGGCACGTCTTCATCGCCAGCAATCCCCTTGTGTCCCACCTCGTGTACATGGCACTGGAACAGGTGGGGTTAGAGAAACGCGGCGAGATCATCCGGCTGGTGCAGACATTGCGCGGCGGAGACAGACCCAAGAATGCGCACCGGGAGTTCGAGGACGTGACTGTCATGCCTCGGTCCTGCTGGGAGCCGTGGGGACTCTTCCGCAAGCCCTGTGAGAACCGAGTCCAGGACAACCTGCGCAAGTGGGGGACAGGCGGTCTACGCAGGACCTCGCCGGACCATCCGTTCTGCGACATTGTGAAGAGCGCCCCTACCCGCGGCCAGGAGAGGCAGATAGCGCCGCACCCCTCCCTCAAACCGCAGGGCTTCATGCGCGAGATCGTGCGCGCCGCCCTGCCGCTGGGGGAAGGGGTTGTTCTGGACCCATTCATGGGCGCTGGTTCCACCATTGCCGCGGCCTGCGCCATCGGCTACCACAGCATTGGCATCGAGTCTGATCCTGAGTTCTATGACATGGCGGTGAAAGGGGTTCCGGAACTTGCTGCGCTTCTGCCCAATGGCGCCAGCAACGGCCACACCAACTCCTCGCCCCGACGGCAGATGGGGCTCTTCGACGGTCAGGCTACTGCTCAGTGAGCGCTCGGTGCCCGCGGACGCCGGCACCCGGCACCCGGTACAGGAAGTTCCTCCGCAGCTTCTCGACCCCGGACATGGTGATAGACGCGGTTGGGGTCCGTCGCGAGTCACCTTTCCTGCCCGAGTAGGACCAATCCGCCTTGGTGAGCTTGGCGCAGAGAATCTCAACGAAGGTGAGCGGCATGCGTTCGCCGCCCTCCTGTTCACCGACCGCATAGCGGAAGATCATCACCCAGCAGTCCTCCGGGTTATGGCCCTGCCAGCCGCCTTTCTGTATGGACGACTTCACTTCAATGCCCTCGTCTCCCTTCAGAACCAGGTTTGACGAGTAGTATCCTTTCGGCAGCAGATCAGGGTGTCCGCCGACCTTTAGGTTGGCCTCCAAGTGCGTTGAGGCGGTGGCGATGTTCTTCACCAGGAATTCGGATAGAAGTCCCGATAGCGAGTTCCCGAGCACGAGTTCCTCCATGGGTCGGAAGCCGCCCCGGACCAGGAAGTCATTGATGCCGTGGTAGAGCCGATAGGTCTCCGCCACGGCCTGCTCAATCTCATCAACTGTGAGTTCGTAGGGCAAGGCGACCTGCCGGTTGACATAGCGTGTGACAAGCCGCGTAGGGTGTTCCACGTCGCATTCTCCTCGCAGGAATCCCCGGTGGCAGAACCTGGGCCTTTCACGGATTCACGGGGACACGTGTGGACGGTTCATCCCAGCGGCAGTGCGCTTGGCGGGCGGGAACCGAGCAGAAGCACCGGGGCTCTGCCGTCCACGACCGAAGAGCATAGCACGCCACTGGGCGGCTGGCAACGCTATGGACTGGAAGCGGCAGGACGGCTGGCATCGGAGGCAGAGGTGGGGCGGAAAGACCCGGAGATCTGACTCGAACTGGTGAGGCAGCGGGAGCGTGCTGGCCGTTGCAGCGGCTGCGGAGCAGAGGCCATGGGAGTCCGCGACCTCGCGGAACGCCTACCGGGATTGCGTAGTGCCACGTGGCTGTGCGTCCACCGTTGTCGAGTGAAGTGCCAGCGCTGTCGGCTCGAGTCGGAGCAGTTGCGCTGGCTGAACCGTCACGCCCACGTGACCAAGCGACTGGCGGAGAGGTTGGCGCTCGTCGGTCGGGCCGTGCCGATCTGGCAAGAGGCTGATGACTTCCACCTGCACCGGTTCGCCCGGACGGAGACCGGCGGAGCCAATCTGTACGGCACAGCGGAGACTGTCCGCAAGGCGGCCAGCGAGGCGTTGGCGGCCGGGCTGCGGGTGGACAGCCTGTTGCTGCGTCGCCCCG
>PEVN01000128.1 GCA_002779825.1 Armatimonadetes bacterium CG06_land_8_20_14_3_00_66_21
GCCGAGGTCCCGGCTGACGGGGGATAGCCAAGTCTACCCCAGGTCAGCGGGTGGTGCAAGGGGGCGGGCGGTCCGTCGCCTTGGCGGGGACGGCTACGGGGGGCGGCGCGGTCCCCCGAACACCAGGAGGCCCTGCGGTCCGGCGGGCGCCCACGTGGGTGACGCCGAGGGCGCGGATGCCGCCGACACGACTTGCCCCCAACCATAGGCGCTCCCCTCGTCTGCCACCGCCCTGGCAGCTTGCGGTTGGCAGTCGCGTCGGCTACTCGCCCGTCGGCAGAGCCCGGATGTCCTCCCACGACAGCGGCGTGGTCACGCTCAACGCGAGCTTGGGGGAACAGGAGCGTAGCAGCGTGCAGCGGCACTTCAGGAGTGACTCCGCCTTGACCCGCACGTCTTCGCTGGTGAGTTTTCCGGACAGGAACTTCCCCACGATTCCCAGACCCAACATGCCGGCGAGACCCAGCGGGTTGGTGCGGGCCTCGAACAGGCGACGGATGAGTGGCTCTGCGCGCAGCATCGTGGGCCCGTGCACGACGGCAGCCGAGGCACCGGTCAGTTCGCCGTCGGCCAACTTGAGGAACGCGGTGCGGACGGTTGGGTAGTGGCGTTTGAACTCGTCCCGGGTGTAGACGGGCAGACTCACGGCTGCGTCTTCGGGCGCATTGGCCACCAGGTTCGCCAGCGCGGCTGCGTCCAGGAGCGGGAGATGCGCTGCGCACACGGTGATCCGCGGCGACTCCGCACAGGCCAGGAACCCGCGGAGCAACGAGTCGAAGTCGCCGGCGCCCTCTTCCAGATACGTCAGCCCCTGGCGCTCGGCAACAGCGGCAGCCACCTCCTGCGGCCCCACGACGACCTTCCGCCCGCTGCCCGCGAAATCCGCGGCGGCCTCGAGGGCACGAGAGAGCAGCGTGGTGCCGTCCGGCATCCGCAAGAAGGCCTTCAGGTCGGACTTGGCTTCAGGCGGCCTGTCACCAGAGAAACGGGCGGTGGCGGTGAGGAGCAGGTTCATGGTGTCGGCTGGGGCGAGACCTCCGGCGCCTCCTATTCTCCGCTCTCCACGTGGGTCCTGCGCGCGGAGGGCAGCGAGTCGGGCGCCGGGAGCTTTGTGCCTCCCTATTGAGTTCTCGCCGCGGCCCGGATATGCTACGGCCTGTCCAAACGCTTGCCGGCTCGTCAGCAGGCGGGGCCGTCCCGCGGAGCAGCCCGCAGCGCAGAGCTTGACCCTCGTAGGAGGTCGTTCACATGGCCGGGAATACGACAGACTGGCAGGCAGGCGTACAACTACTGAAGCAGGGCAAGACGGCGGAAGCAATCGAGGCGCTGAGGGCGGCGACCGGTGCCGACCCGAGCTGTTTCGAGGCGCACATGTACCTGGGGATGGCACTGGCGCAAACTGGGCAGGCGGCGGCCGGCGCCGAGTCACTGCTGCAAGCAGTGAGCCTCAAGCCGGAGAGCGCGGTAGCGCGCTACAACCTCGGCTGCGCCCTCGAGCGGGCAGGCGACGACACCGGCGCTGCGGACGCGTTTGACGAAGCGGTCCGCCTCGACCCCGCCCACGCGAAGGCACAGCAGGCCCGTGAGCGCGCGCAGTCGCGGTTGGCCGCCGGGGCGCTGCAGCCAGCGGAACCGGCCCCGGCGCAGCCTGCAGCGGCCGCGCCGCCGCCCAAAGCGGAGAAGCCCAAGGCCAAACCCAAGCCGGCGCGCGCGGCGGCGAAGTCCGGGTCGCGCGCGAAGCTGTTGGTGCCGCTGGCGGCCGTGGTGGTACTGGGCGGCGCCGCGGCAGCCTATCTCCTCCTCTTCGCCTCGACGCCGACCAAGACGGCGACACAGTACCTCACCGCCATGCAGGCGCAGAAGTACGCCGACCTGGCGCCGCTCTGCACCAAGGACTCGCAGTCACTGATCGACGGGCTCAAGTCCTCGGCGCAGCGCCAGCCCAAACTCACCAAGTTCGAGGTCGGCGCAGCCACCAAGCAGGGGAGCGAGGCTACGGTTCAGGCAAAGGTGACCTTGGAGTTGCCCTCGATGTTCGGGCAGCCCGCTCGGCCGCTTGAGCTTGAATTGCCAGTCATTCTGAGCAAGGAAGGCCTGCAGTGGAAAGTGAGCCTCCAAAGGACTCAGGAAGAGGCGAGTAAGGCCTTCGTCGCCACTGTGAGGAAGCTGGTGCCGCCGGCCCTGCAGAACCTCCTGGACAAGGCGCTGGGCAAGGCATTCAGCAAGGGCGGCGCGCCGCCGCAGTGAGCCCATTGCGCGCGGGCTACCGCGATTCCTGCTTCAGCGCCGCAGGCAGCGAGAATCGCACTTCCTCCTGCGCCGCCTCCAGCGTGTCGACCTGACTGACGCCAAGCGAGCGGAAGTAGCTGACGACCTCCTCCACGAGCACTTCCGGAGTCGAGGCGCCCGCGGTGATGCCGACGGCCCGCCCGCCGGCGACCCAGTCGGCCTCGATGTCGGCAGCGTCCTCAATGAGGTGCGCCTCCACTCCGCAGCTCCGGGCGACCTCGGTCAGGCGCAAGGAGTTGGAGCTGTTGTAGGCGCCGATGACAAGGACCAGGTCGACCTGCTCGGCCAGGCGCTTCACCGCCGATTGGCGGTTCTGCGTGGCGTAGCAGATGTCGTCCTTCTTGGGGCCGCGCAGGTCGGGGAACCGCGAGCGGAGAGCGCCCACGATCTCCCTCGCGTCGTCGACGCTGAGCGTCGTCTGCGTCAGGTAGGCCACCTTGGCCGGATCCGGCATGTCCAGCGAGGCGACCTCGTCCGGGGTGGTGACCACCCGCATGGCTGCCGGCGCTTCGCCCATGGTGCCGATCACCTCGTCGTGCCCCTTGTGCCCGATGAGCACGATGGTGCGGCCGGCGCGGGCGTAGCGGAGCGCCTCGCTGTGAACTTTGGTCACCAGTGGACAGGTGGCGTCGATCACGCGCAGGTTCTTGCGGGCAGCTTCGTCACGGACGGCGGGCGCGACGCCGTGGGCGCTGAAGATGACGACGGCACCGTCGGGCACTTCTGTCAGTTCCTCGACGAACAGCGCCCCCCCGGCGCGCAGGTCTTCGACGACGCGGCGGTTGTGGACGATCTCCTTCCTGACGTAGACCGGCTCCTCATACAGCGCCAGTGCCTTCTCCACGATATCGACGGCGCGGACCACTCCCGCGCAAAAGCCGCGAGGCTGCACGAGGACAACGCGGGCGGGGGGAGGCGTGGGGGGGGCGACGAGTGGCGGCTGATGCATAGGGCGCCAGTTTAGCGCCCGTGGGAGTTTGTTGTTCGGAGCGGAGCGCGCCAGTACAATAATAACAGACTCCTGTCCGGCTCGTCCGGCAGGTGAATCAGTTGGGGGGTGAGGAGGCCGCGCCGTCCCTCCCACACCGGAACCGATTCACCTGCCGGACCAGCCGGAGAGGGGCAAACGCATTCCCGAGGGAGAAGCCAGCATGTTCCGTAGGTCTGAGAATCGAGTCGTCGGCGTCGTGGCGGCGGTGTTGGTCGGTCTGCTGGTCGGCATGTGGGTGGGTCCACTGCGGCGCGGCAACTCGGGATCAGGAGGGATGGAAGTCGAGGCGGGGCCGGTAATGCCGCCGCAGTCTCTCGGCAGCCTCAGCGATGCCTTCGCCAAAGTCGCCGAGGCCGTTACGCCGGCGGTCGTCAACATCAACACGACCCGGATCATCCGCCGGCAGGGTCTGTTCAACGACCCGTTCTTTGAGCACTTCTTCGGCGGCTCGGGGATGCTTGAGCCAAGGGAAGAGGAGCGCCGGCCGCAGAGCCTGGGGTCGGGCGTACTGATCTCCAAGGCGGGGCGCGTGGTGACAACCGGCCACGTCGTGGAGGGCGCCAACGAGATCACTGTCGTGGTGCCGGGCAAGGGCGAGTATCCCGCCAAACTGCTGGGCAGCGACACCGCGACCGACGTTGCAGTCGTTCGGATCGACGGGAAGAACCTGCCTTCCGTGGAGTGGGGTGACTCCGACCGGCTCCGCGTAGGCGAGTGGGTCGTCGCCATCGGCAGCCCCTTCGGGCTCAGCCAAACGGTGACCGCCGGCATTGTCAGCGCGAAGGGGCGCGCCGATGTGGGCATCTCGGGCTATGAGGACTTCATCCAGACCGACGCCGCCATCAACCCGGGAAACAGCGGGGGCGCGCTGGTCAACGTGGCCGGCGAGCTGATCGGGATCAACACCGCCATCTTCTCAGAGAGCGGCGGCTACGACGGCATCGGCTTCGCCATCCCCGCCGGCCTCGCCAAGCGGATTGCGGAGGACCTGATCCGCGACGGGCAAGTCACGCGGGGGTTTGTGGGGATTCTGGTGCGGACCATCACCGACCGATTGGCAGCGCGGCTGGGGTTGCCGCGGGCTGCGGGGGTCTTGGTCTCCAACCTCTACCGCAACTCTCCAGCAGAAGCCGCTGGTCTCTTGCCGGGCGATGCGATCACGGAGTTCAACGGGATTAAGGTTGAGACGCCGTCCGCCCTCCGCAAGCTGGTCTCCGACGCGCGCCTCGGCTCCAAGGCCTCGCTGACGCGCTATCGGGCCGGCAAGCTGGCGACAGTGCAGGTGGAGATCATCAAGCAGCCCATGGATTCCCGCAGCGGGCGCCCGCTGGCCGGGATCTGAGCCCCCTCCGCACGACCAACGACACGACCCCGCACTAAAAGTGCGCGCTCAACTTGCCCTCGACGTTGTACTCGGGTCGGTCGTTCAACTGGGAGTCGGCAGACGGACCGTCCCGCTCGGTGAGCGTGCCATCCACCGACAGACTCAGCGCAGAGCCGAGGCGGTAGGCGTACCCCAGGGAGTAGAGCTTCTCGCGGAGCGCGCTGGTGCCTGCCGCGTCGTCGGAAAGGCTGAGCCCGGCGTAGACCGAGTGCCGGCGGAAGAAGTCCACCTGCAGGCGCACGTCGGTGATCTCCATGGTGCGGTCGGCTGTCAGCCATGCCTTCGAGCTGTAGCCGCCGGAGACGTTCAACGACGGCGAGAGCTGCGACCCGATCCGGACACTTTGCTGCTCGACGTCCTCCGGCTTCCACAGCTCCTTTGCCGGGCGCTGCGTGAGCTGGGCCTGGAGTTGCAGCTTGTCGAAGGGCGTGAAGCTCAGGCGGAAGTCGCGGGTGTCGCCGAGATCGGGCAGCCCGTCCGACTCGCGATTCGTGTAGGCCCCCCGGACCTGCAGGTCATGCCGCAGGCTGGCGACGAGTGCGCCACCGGTGGCACTGCGGCTGGCTTCGCCGACAGTCTGCTCGGCCACGGTGCCGGTCATCTTCAAGCCCTGGAGCGGCTGGTACTCGACATCGGCGGTGTGGGCCTTGGTAGCGTCTCCCTGCGCCGGGTCGGTCTGGCTGAAGGTCCCCTTCACCTTGAGCGCCTCTCCTGCGGCTGCCTGGACGGCGACGTTGCGGGTGTCCGTTTGGCTCTGGACGTGCTCCGTCTCCCCGTAGGTGGCGACGACGTTGACATTGTCCGTCGGCTTGAACTGGCTCTTGACCTGCCGCGTCTCGGTGGCCTTCTCTCCGTCGACCAGGGTCTCACCGGCAGAGACATCCACGGCTACTCTGTCGTTCGGGCGGACCTGGCTGCTGACCTCGCGCGCGTCGGTGGTCTTCCCACCGTCCACCTGAGTCCGCGTGGCTGCGAGCCTCACGGCGACCTCGTCCGTCGCCTGCACCTTGGACGTCAACTGGTGCTGCTCGGTGGTTGGCCGTCCTTGTGCGTCAACGCGCGTGGTAGAAAGATCCACGTCCGACTTGGCGCCCAACTTGACGTTGACCCCGCCTGAGGTGGTCGTGGTGTCGGCGATCTTTGCGCCTTGCTTCTCCTGCGCGACGGCAGTGTGCGCCGCGCGGAGCGCGACGTTGTCGGAGACAGTGTGCGTGGCGCTCAGGTTGAGGTTCTGCGTGCCGGGCTTGAAGCGCTTTTTGTCGGCGCCGACGCCCTGGTACTCCTCACCGGCACGCGTGAACTCCGCAACCATCCGCGACCGGCCGCCGTCGAGGGTCGCGATCGTCTGCATCGCTGTGTTGTCGGGGGCGGAGCCTGCCGCCGACTGCCCCGCTGAGCGCGTGCTGTCTGCCGCGAACAGCCCTGTGCCGGGCGCTCGCTCCACGCGATCACTGACGAGGAAGGTGGACGAGACCTGCAGTTTGGGGATCCAGCGGGTGTTCATGTCCAGCCCGTAGTTCCCCAGTGCCTCGGTCTTGCCCTTAGGGTCCTCCTGGTAGCCGGTAAGCAGCTTGACCTGGCTGGTCTCGCTCCTATAGAGTTCAGTGTCGCCGGTGATGGGGGTGGGCTTGCGGGCTGGCGCGCCCTTTGCGTGGGCATACCGAACCGTGATTTCGTCGTCCGGGCCAAGCGGCTTGACGAAGTGGATTGCCGCCAGGCCGTAGTCGAGGGTGTAGTCTTTGTTCCGCGTGTACGGCACCCAGTTCACGATGATCATCTCGCTCTGCGGCGCGATCTTCTCGTGAGGGAGGAGGTACGGTCCCCGGTGCGATCTCCCGCGGAATGAGTAGGAATCAAAGGTCAGGTCGGCGTAGGCGCTGGCTTCCTTGCCCTCTTCGGCCGCAGGGACCACTGACTGCAGGGCGCAGCAAAGCACACACAGGGGCGCAACGACGGCTGCAAGTTGTCTGGGACGCATGGTTGTCACCCGGGGCAGGTCTCAGGGGGTGGGGGCTGTTGATACAGGCAGTATGACAGTCTTGGGGGCTGGAAGGTTCCGTGCCGGCGCGCGCGGGGATTGCACGCGCCAGTTCCGTCGCCGCGCGCGGTGAGGACAAGTTGCCGCTTGTGAGGGTGCGCTCCTTCTGGTTGAGCCAGGCGGCGGCTGAGGGTACACTCAGTGCGGAGCTGAATGACCATGGCGGTGTCGCTCCAGATAAGCCAGAGCGGGGCGGTGATCCTGCCGGCCAGGGTGCGCCGGAAGTACGGTCTGCTCCCGGGAGACCGACTGCTGATCGAGGACTTCGGCAACGCACTGGTGTTGCGCGCGGCGCCTTCCCGCGTGGACGCGTCGGGGGACCGGATCGAGGCAGCGCGGAAGTCTGCCGGCCTTGCGGTCGCAGACCTGCTCGAGGGGCTGGACGAGCAGCGGATCCGCTACAACGAGGAGCGGCGTGGAACAGGACCAGACCATTGAGATTCCTCGGGTGTTCTTCGATGCCGCTGTACTGATCGCTGGCGCGGCGTCCAGGTCAGGAGCCGGTCGCCTCCTGCTCAAAGCCGCGGAGCTGGGACTCGTGACCGGGATCACCTCTGCGCAGGCGGTCGCGGAAGCGCGGCGGAACCTGGAGGCCAAGCTCCCCGGAGCAGTGTGTGCTTTCGAGCAACTTCTCTCCGCTTGCGTTACTGTAGCCGGCGATCCGTCCGTAGCGGCAGAGGCACAACTGGCGGGACAGGCGGATAGCAAGGACCTACCCATTCTGGCGGCGGCAGTAGAGAATGGGGCGCACTTCCTGGTGACATTCAACATCCGGCACTACTCGCTTGCGACCGAGCGTCCGCGTGTCACCCGTCCCGGCGACCTGCTGCGGGCAATCCGCGGTCGACTCAGCGGCTTGCTCCGTTGAAGGCTCGCGGGAGTGGCGACGCGCCTTCGCAACATTCGCTTGAGGGAAGCACCGGAAAGGACGGGCGTCGCTGTGCCCCGATCGCGCTCGTGAGAGGACAAAGATGAGAAGCGGATTGGCAGTTCGAGGATGCACAGCAGTAGCCGTACTGGCGGCAATCTCCCTCCTCGGTATGTCGCGCCACGCCCGAGCTGACGACGCGGCCGCGTCCTTTCAGCCAACCTGGGAGTCGCTTGAGCAGTACCAGTGCCCCGACTGGTTCCGCGATGCCAAGTTCG
The DNA here is from genome assembly GCA_002779825.1 of Armatimonadetes bacterium CG06_land_8_20_14_3_00_66_21. GTDB lineage: Bacteria > Armatimonadota > Abditibacteriia > CG2-30-66-41 > CG2-30-66-41 > CG2-30-66-41. Next base: position 7,849 of record PEVN01000128.1, read on the forward strand.
GCATCTGGGCGCATTGGAGCGCGCAGTGCCAGCCCGAGGAGGGCGACTGGTATGCGAGGAACATGTACCAGCAAGGGAGCGGGCAGTACAAGTACCACGTGGAGCACTATGGGCACCCGTCGAAGCTCGGGTTCAAAGACATCGACCACCTCTGGCACGCCGAGAACTGGGATCCGGAACGGCTGATGGCGCTGTACAAGCGGGCCGGCGCCAAGTACTTCGTGGCGCTGGGGAACCACCATGACAACTTCGACTGCTGGAACTCGAAGTACCAGCAGTGGAACTCCGTCAACATCGGCCCCAAGAAGGATCTCGTCGGCGGGTGGGCCCAGGCGGCGCGCAGGAACGGCCTGCGCTTCGGGGTCACGGTCCATGCCGCCCGGGCGTGGAGCTGGTTCGAGGTGGCTCAGGGCAGCGACAAGACCGGTCCGCTGGCCGGCGTGCCCTACGATGGCACGCTCACCAAAGCCGCCGGCAAGGGGCAGTGGTGGGAAGGCTACGACCCGCAGGACTTGTACGCGCAGAACCATAAGCCGGGCGCGACGCCGGACCAGGCATACATCGACAAGTTCTACAGTCGGGTCATTGACTTAGTGGACAACTACCGACCCGACCTGCTCTATTTCGACGACGGCGTGTTACCCCTGAACGGCGTCAGCGACGCCGGCTTGCGGATCGCGGCTCAGTACTACAACGCCAGTCGCGGGAGGCCGAAGTCGGTGCCCAGGGGACTGGCGACCCTCTACGCCACGCACTACAACTACGCCCCGGTTGGGGCAACTCAGGCCGTGATGAACACCAAGGGGCTGTCGCCCGACCAGCGGAAAGCGCTGGTTTGGGACATCGAGCGCGGCCGGACAGACAAGCTGGAACCCTACCCGTGGCAGACTGACACGTGCATCGGCCAGTGGCACTACCTCCGCGACTGCAAGTACAAGACCGCCGCACAGGTCCTCCCGACACTGGTCGATATCGTCAGCAAGAACGGCAACCTGCTACTCAACATCCCCGTCCGCGGAGACGGGACTATCGACGATGACGAGGTTGCCTTCCTTGAAGAGATGGCCAAGTGGATGGCCGTCAACGGCGAGTGCCTCTTCGGCACGCGACCGTGGGTGGTCTACGGCGAGGGCCGGCCGGACGTGAAGGGCGGCGGCAACTTCAACGAAGGCAGCGCGCGGCCGTACACCCCGGAAGACATTCGCTTCACGACCAAAGGCGGCAGCCTCTACGCCATCGTGCTGGCGTGGCCCGGTGAGCAGGCGGTCATCCGCGCGTTGGGCAAGTCACTGGGTTTCGCGACGGGGGACCGGCTCGAGGTTCGGCTGCTCGGCCACGACGGCGTGCTCCCGTGGACGCGGGACGACGACGGGCTGAAGATCAAGCTCCCCGCCGCGCCGCCGTGCGACCATGCCGTCGCCTTCAAGATCACCGGGCTGAAGACCAACTGGCAGGCCGACACCAGCGACCTGCCGTGGTTGGACACCCGCATCGCCCCCCGCCCCGACGGCTCCCTGAAGCTGGAAGCCGCCCTGGCCGAAGTGCATGGCAGCCTCCGCACCGAGACCAAGCGTCCCGAGGGCAACATCGGCTCCTGGGACAACGCCGCCGACTGGGCGTCGTGGAGCAAGGTGGAGGTCCGCGAGCCCGGCACCTACGAGGTCTCCGTCCTAACGGCGACCCCGCACGCCGTTTCCGAGTTCACCGTCAAGGTGGGCGACCAGGTGCTGACAGGGAAAGTCACCAGCACGGGCGCGTGGGAGCAGTTCCGCAGCTTCGCGCTCGGCACAGTGGACCTCAAGCAGCCCGGCGAAGTGAAGGTGGCGATTCGCCCGCGCACTGCGGAGACCTGGAAGGCGATCAACCTGGGGGAGGTTGTGTTGCGGAAGCAGTGAGGCGTTGGCCCGTCGGCTGGGGGACGCCTCTCGAGCTGTTCCGGGGTCCTACGGGCGAGGCTGTGGGGGGATTCTGCCTCACGCGCCGATCGCGGCATCCAACTCGATCTCGAAGAGCAGATCGTCACGGCACACGTCCATGGCGGCGACGATAGCCGGCAGGGCGAGGCCACGGCCGTCGCAGTAGCGCTGGAACGCCGAGGCGTCCTTGGCGTACTTGAAGTAGGCGTAGGCACGGGTGGTGTTGTCCAGTGTCATCCCGCGGGAAGCGAGGATGGCTTCGACCACTTCCACAGTGCGAGCGACTTGCCGGTCGACGTCGCCCAGGCAGACACTCTCACCGGAGGGCGCGATGCTCGCAGTGCCCGAGACCAGCACGCGGCGCGAGCCGGGAAGGCCGACTTCGACCGCCCGACTGAATGAGCTGCCATACTGCAGCGCCGGACACTGGAGGGGCGACGGGAGCGCCTGGACGCTGAGAGCGCCACCGGCAGACTTGAGCGCCAGCGCTTGGGCGCGGATCGCCGTGCCTGCCGGGTTGCGGCCGGCGATGCCCGTGCTCGCCGGCACGATCCCGTCGAAGACATGTCGGTCGTGGAAGAACCGGGTGCGGGCCCTGTTGAGGTCGTCGTACCACGACAGAATGTCATCCAGGTAGAGCCAGGTGCGCGCGACGTGCGAGAGGTCCATGCCGACCTGCCCGAGCGTGGCTTCCAGGGACTCGAATACCTCAGTTGCCTGCTCGGCGGGAGGCAGCGAGGGCGCCATCGGCCCCAGGTCGCCGAGGTAGCAGTGGGTGGCGGCTCCGTCGCTGAACACCCGGCCGACCGGTCTGCCGTCGACCAAGAGCGTCTCGGGCACGGCGCCGGAGACGGCGTGCACGTGGATGCCTGCAAGGGGGGCGTCGTCAAAGGGCAGCCCCTCGACCCAAGTGACCGGCCAGCGCTGCGCGCCGGCGGCGGCCGCCAATGCCTGGCTGCCGGCCTCGGAGGCGTCTACCCGGCCGAACACGGTGACCTGAACTGGCGCGGCCTCGCGAGCCGCGAGCAGCGCAAAGCAGCGCCGGACTGTGTCCTCGGGGCTCTCGCTCGGGAGCGGCCGGGCAGTGAGGTCGAACTCGTGGACCTGGGGACCCGGCAGAATGAGGAGGTCCGAACCGGAACTCGATTCTCGGCGAAGCTGCCGGTCGGTGGGGCGGTCTGCGTTGCTCATGGCGTGGCGCTTACCTTTCGGTAGCTTGGTCTCGCGGCTTGCCGGAGGCGGGACTGCCGTGCGTCTGTGGATGCCGAGCCGACGTGCCGTAGGTCTCGGCGGGGTACGCCGACGCTGTGGGCGCTGCCCGCCGGTTGGGTACTCCCCACCTGTGCCCGCTCAGCGCCCCGCCTTGCAACCCCCTCGCCAGCAAGCCGGACCGCCTCAGCGTTGTCCGCGCGTCGGCTTGTCCGGTCTGCCGCGGGCAGCTTTCTGGCCGGGACGGCGCTTGGGGGGCGCCTTACGCGCTCCGGTGTCTCGGGTGTTGCGCTCAGGCTTCTCGGTGAGACGTCCCTCTTGGAGCTGTGGGAACACATGCACCAGGAGTGCTTTGAGGCTCGCCGCCGCTGGCACAGCGATGATCATGCCTAGGATTCCGGACAGCGCCCCACCCGCCATCAGCGCAAACATGACCGTCAGCGGGTGGAGCCCGATGGACTTGCCCACGATTCGCGGCGTGATGACGTTGTCGAAGAGCTGGTTCACTCCCACGACGGAGCCTAAAGCCAGTCCCGCGCAGAGCCAGGAATTGCTAGTGGTGACGTAGCCAATGAGGCCCGCCACCGAAGCGGAGATGCTGGCGCCGAGGAAAGGCACCACGCTGGTCGCGCCGGCAAGCAGCCCGCACAGGAGTGCATACCGCATCCCGAAGGCCGCCGTCTGGATCAGCAGCACCGCCGTGGTGCTCGCCCCGACCAGTAGGCACACGGTGGCCTGCCCACGGATGTACCGGCCGAGCATCTGGTTGATCTCGCCGGAGATCTTTACGATCTCGGCTGCGTAGTCGGCCGGCAAGAGCCGCCGAATCCGCGCGCGGAGCGGGTCGATCTCCTGCATGAAGTAGTAGGTGATGAGCGGCAGGACCAGCAGCAGGAACAGACTGGAGACGGAACCGGCTATCCAAGCGCCGACGCGGGGAGCCAGCTTGACTGCGTACGTTCCCAGTTTGGTCCACGCTTCCCGCACCGCGTCAAGCGTCTGCCCGGAGGGGTCGAATCGACCCGCCCAACCTTCGACCCGCGACGCCAGCTCGCCGAGGGTCGCCTTGTAGGCGCCGTAGTCCGTCACCAAGCTCTGCACTTGGGAGACGATGATTGGCACCAGCACGGCCGCCGCCGCAAGCCCCAGAACCGTCAGCACGCCGAACACGAGCAGCGTGGCTCTCGACCTCGACGACCCTTTGGTTTGGAGCCAGTCTAGCACCGGGTCGAAGATATAGGCAAGCAAGAAGCCCAAGAGGAAGACCGGGAAGACCGACCGGCAACGGTACAGCGCCCACAACAGCCCGCCGGCCAACACCGCGTACCCGAGCAGGCGCACCTGACGCCGGGTGAGGAGAGGTTCGGCAGCGGGCCCGTCCTGGGTTCGCTGGTTGCTCATTGAGTCTTCCTTCGGGAATGCAGTTCCCCCTGTCCGGCTCGTCCGGCAGGTGAACCAGTCTGGTCGCAGAAAAGACCGTTCGGTTTCGTCGTCCTCAAACTGGTTCACCTGCCGGCAGAGCCGGACAGAAGTCCACTGGCGGGGCGAGGCCCGCTCAGAGACCTTCCTGTGCGTGCAGGCGCTCCCGCATCTTGGTGAGGGCCTTCCGCTGAATGCGGGACACGTGCATCTGCGAGATGCCGAGAATCTTCGCAATCTCCGTCTGGGACATCTGCTCGCGGTAGGCGCAGTCGACGACCCGCCGCTCGCGATCGTCCAGCACCGACATCGCCGCCACCAACTCCTGGCGGTCGTACACCTGCAGCAACTCTTCATCCGGCGCGCCCAGGTACTCGTGCAGCGCGGTGCCGCTGTCTTCCTGGGTCCGGCCGACCTCGGCGTCCAAGGAGACCAGCGCGTACGCCTGCGCCATCTCCAACGCCTCGATGACCTCCTCCTGGCTGGCCCCAACGGTGGAGGCAATCTCCGCGATGGTGGGCGACCGGTCCAGCCCATGGGTCAATTCGTCGATGGCCTTGCCCGCCAGCAGGTTTAGTTCCTGGAGCTTCCTGGGCACCTTCATGCTCCAGCCCTTGTCCCGGAAGTACCGCCTGATCTCACCCAGGATGGTAGGCGTGGCGTAGGTGGAGAACTTGACTCCTCGGCTGAGGTCGAAGCGGTCGACAGCGTTGATCAGCCCCAAACTGCCCTGCTGGATGAGATCCTCGAGGGGCTCGCCCCGGTCCCGGAACTTGCGCGCGAGATACCGCACGAGGTTCATGTGCATGCCGATGAGACGGTCGCGCAGCTCGGGTCGGCCGGTCCGTTGCCACTCCTCGAAGAGTTCGTCAAACCCTTCCAGGTCGACTTCGGGGACCGCCGACCCGACCACCGGCTCCAGCGGCTCGGCCGGCTCCGGGAGCGCCTCGTCCTCGGCGAACTCGGGAACCTCCGGTTCGGGACCCAACACTACAGGCACCTCGGCAACCGCTTCCTCAAGTTTACACGAGTGCCCCCGCCCTCGGTGGGCTCCAGGGCGACTTCGTCCATGAGCGCCTGCATCAGGAAGAGCCCGAGCCCGTTCTCGGACAGTTCCTCCGCCGGCGGCCGCGCCCCCAGCGCTGCGGAGAGGCCTGCCCCCTGGTCCCGCACCTCGATCTCCAGGGAGTCCGGGGTCTGCGTGCAGCGCACAACGACCCCGCCAGCGCCGGTCGCATGCAGGACCGCGTTGTTGCATGCTTCCGACACGGCCAGTTTGATATCCTCGATGTCATCGTAGGGGAACTTCAATCGGGCGCCCAGGCCGGCGAGGGCCAGGCGCACGATCCGGATGTACTCAGCGTCGCTGGGGATGCGAATCTCCACGGTCGTGTCGGGCGGCGCACTCATGACGGCTCTTCCTCCCTCAACGCCTGGTTTGCTTCTTCCTGCGTCGCGTGAAGCGAGAGCACCTGTGCGAGACCGGTGATCTCAAAGACCCGGAGAATGGTCGGGTCGGTGCAGACCAGCGCGACGGCTCCTTGTCGTTCACGGGCCCGCTTGAGGGTGCCGATCACGACTCCCACGCCGCTGCTGTCGATGAAGGACAGCCCGGACAGATCCATGACGATCCGCGTGGTGGACTGCGCCAGCAGGCTGATCGCCGCGTCCCGAACCCGGCTGCAGTTGGCCAACTCCAACTCACCGGCGAGAACCATCAAGGCCGTTCCGGGACCAAGTTGCTGAACCTCAACGGATAGCTCGTCCGCCAAAAGCGTTCACCTCGTAGTGTGGTGCTCTATGCGGCCCCGGCGGGCTGCGCTTCTTCTTCGGCGCGCCCTTCCGCTGCCAGCACCTTGCGCAGCTTCTCCATGCGTCGCTGAATCTCTGCCTCGAACCCGAGCCCGGAGGGCTCGTAGTACGGCTGGCTCTTCGCGCCCGGAGGCAGGTACTCCTGTTGAACGATGTGCGCGGGGTAGTCGTGCGGGTATTTGTAGCCTTCGCCGTGGCCGAATTGAGCGGCGCCCGGATACGCCGCCGAACGGAGGGCCGGCGGAACCGGCGCCGGCGGGCGCTCGCGAACATCCTGCCGCGCTCGGTCAATGGCTACGTAGGCCGAGTTGCTCTTGGGCGCCGTTGCCAGGTAGACCGTCGCCTGCGCCAGCGGGATCTGGGCTTCGGGCATTCCCACGTATTCTACTGCGTGGGCCGCGGCCGTCGCCAGCACCAGCGCCTGCGGGTCGGCGTTGCCCACGTCTTCGGCGGCCTGGATCACCAGCCGCCGGGCGACGAACCGCGGGTCCTCGCCGGCTTCGAGCATCCGCGCCAGCCAGTAGACCGCTGCGTCCGGATCGGAGCCGCGCATACTCTTGATGTACGCTGAGATGACGTCATGGTGGTTGTCGCCGTCGCGGTCGTAGCTAAGGGATCGGCGCTGCACGGCCTCCTCGGCAGCCGCCAGGTCCACAACGCGCTCCCCGGAACCGTCCAGCCGCGCTGCCTGGGCCGCCACGTCCAAGGCATTGAGCGCCATCCGGCAGTCGCCGTTGGCAGTGTCTGCCAAGTGCTCGAGGGCTGCCGCGTCCACGCGGAAGCGCTGACCGCCCAGCCCGAATTCCGGGTCGGCCAGGGCGCGGTCCAGCACATGTCGGACCTGCTCCGTCGTCAGCGCCTCGAAGCGATACAACCGCGCTCGTGAAAGTAGCGGCGTGTTCAGACTGAAGAACGGATTCTCCGTCGTCGCGCCGATGAGCGTGACCGTGCCGTTCTCCACATGCGGCAGGAACGCGTCCTGCTGGGCCTTGTTGAACCGGTGGATCTCGTCAACGAAGAGGATCGTCTTCCGCCCGTCGATCGATAGCCGCTGGGCCGCCTCCGCGACCACCCGCCGAACGTCTGCCACTCCTGAGGTGACGGCGCTGAAGTTCACGAAGTGGCTGCGCGTCTGGCGGGCGACCAGGGCCGCCAGGGTGCTCTTCCCGCTGCCGGGCGGACCGAAGAGAATCAAGGAAGGGACGCGGTCCTCTTCGAGGGCGCGCCGCAGTGCTGTTCCTTCGCCGACGAGGTGCTCTTGACCCACGAACTCCGTCAGGTCGCGCGGTCGCATGCGCGCGGCCAGCGGCATGACCGCAGAGCTGGCCGCTTCCGTAGATTGGTCGAAGAGGCTTCTCATGGGGCGACCTGCGCGGGGATAAGAAAAAAGGGAAGGCGGTCGAGAGGACCGTCTTCCCTTCCATGAGAGGACTGCAGTGGCCCCGCAGATGCCGTGTGTCCTGAGGCATTGAACCCGCCTAAGCAGGTGGGTGCCAGCGCTTCGGTTTTTGCGCGCAAGCCGCGAGCGGCTAGTGGCGCACCACCGAGGCAGCGAGGACTCCCTTGGTTTGAGTGTTGGCTCAGGCCTTCAAGGAACGATCACGAACACCGCAGGGCCGAGAACGCTGTTACGGAAGCCCCCGGTCTGCTTGAGGGCTCGTCCCGGCAACGGTCGGCGACCGAGGCCCTGATTCTATCACATCGCCTGGAGCGGGGCAAACCCCGGCTGCGCGGCTACTCACCGTGCAGCCGCTTCAGCGCGTCGCGGATGCGAGCCGCCTGCTCGAAGTTCTCCGTGGCGACTGCCTCCTCGAGTTCGGATTCCAGCCGTCCCTCCTCGGTGCGCTCGCCGAGGGGCGGGATCCGGCGGAGTTGCTCGACCTCCTCGTGCCACCCGCGCAGGTACGCCAGCTCGGAGCATTCATCCTCCGCCAGCGAGGGGTGCGCCTCCAGAAATCGCAGCACCGCCCGGATGCCTGTGTCGAGGTGCCTGAGCGCCGCCGGATAGTCGTGGGACTCCAGGCAGATCGAGACCTTGGCCCGCGTGTTCATCATGAGGACATAGGGGCGGTACTGCTCGAACGCCCACACCCATTGCTGGTCTGCGGCGTACTTGCGGACGACCTCGAAGAGCTGGAGATTCCGGCCGGTGTCGCGCTCCGCCTCGTGGTTCTCGCCCAAGTGGAACATGCAGAGGTATCGGTAGTAGTACTGAATCCCCTCATGCTGGAGGGCAGCGCAGTCGCTGTCATCGAGATGGAACGGCTCCTCGGGCCGGTGGGTCAACTCGTGCACGCGCGCCTGCTGCAGCAGGTAGTCCAGGACGGATTCGCTCCCGTGAGGCCGTTTCCCGTCGGGGCGGCCGTCCCACTCCATCTGGATCAGCCCCAGCTCCAGACGCATCTGGAGCTTGGGCTTCCCGTCCAGCCCAATGATCTTCCGGGCGTCGAGGTCGTTTGGCGTGAAATCCCAGCCCTCGAGGAAGGGCGCCAAGTCGTCAGTCACTGAGAGGCTCTCCCGTGTTGCTACGCTGCCCGGGTGCGCTCTGGAGCGCCCACCCTTGCCGCCGAGACGACTGCAGCGTGTGTACTGTGATATACCCGCGAAGGTTGGGAACACACCGAAGTCCCGGTGCGACTTCGGCTCCGTCTGGGCGAATACCCTCTGTCCTACGTCTGCTGCACGCCTGCCGGGGAAGTTCCGCGAACTTCCACTTCGGGGTGTTCCCAACCTTCGCGGGTATAGTCCATGATAGCCGAAACGGGACGCGGCTCCCACGGCGCAGCGGCGAGGTCCGAATGCCGGTGAAGACGCCAGTCACACTGTGCCCTCCCCCAGCGATGGCTCCTCCACCTCGGGCGCGCGTCCGCTTGCCAGAGCTGCATTGTCTGCCGCCTCCCCCTCCAATGCCAGCCGGAACTGCACCTGGTACATCTGCGCGTAGGTGCCGTTCTTTGCCAGCAGCGTGGCGTGGTCGCCGACCTCCACGATCTGCCCGTCCTCCAAGGCGGCAATCTTGTCGGCACTGCGCACAGTCGACAGTCGGTGGGCGATGACGAAGCACGTGCGCCCTTCCATGAGCTTTTCCAGCGCCTTCTGAATGTAGTACTCGGCCTCGGAGTCCATCATCGAGGTCGCTTCGTCGAGAATGAGAATGCGGCGGTCCGCCAGCAGTGCCCGCGCGATGGAGAGCCGCTGTTTCTGCCCGCCTGAGAGCTTGAACCCGCGCTCGCCGATCTCGGTTTCGTAGCCCTCGGGGAGCTTCTCGATGAACTCCTCGGCGTAGGCGGCCCTTGCCGCGGCGACGACCTCGTCGTCGGTAGCCTCCGGTTTGCCGTAGCAGAGGTTCTCCCGGACGGTGCCGTTGAACAGGAACGCGTCTTGCAGCACGATGGCGATCTGGTTGCGGAGCGACCGTTGGGTCACGTGCCGGACGTCGTAGCCGTCGATGGTCACCTTGCCCTCGCGCGGGTCGTAGAACCGGGGGATCAGGTTGATGATGCTGGTCTTGCCGGCGCCGCTTCGGCCGACCAGGGCAACCACCTCGCCGGGTCGCGCTTCCAGGGCGACGTTGCTCAGCACCTGCTCGCCGGTCTGGTACTGGAACGAGACGTTCTCGAAGCGCACGTGTCCGGTCGTCGGCGGCAGGTCCACAGCGCCCGGTTCGTCGGCCACCTCAGGTTGCTCGTCCATCACTTCCACAACGCGCTCGCCCGACGCCGCCGAGCGGAGCACCACGTCATAGGTGCGGAACAAGCTGCTGATCGGCTCGTAGAACTGCCCCACGTATGCCGTGAAGGCGAACAGATCGCCCAGCGTGATCTGCGGATGAGGCTGAAGCAGCATGTAGCCGCCGACGGCAGTCACCAGGATTCCGCCCGTCCCCTGCACGAGCCGGATGAGCGGGAAGGCGCTGGTCCACAGGCGGACGCCGTTCATCTGCATGGCGAAGTACTCGCGGTTCTCGCGGTCGAACCGCGCCGCTTCGGCGGCTTCCATGTGGAACGCCTTGACGACGCGGATACCGGCGAGGTTGTCCTGCAGCTTCGCCGTGATCTCACCCATGCGGTCGCGAACCTTGCGGTAGATGGGCCGGATGACTCTGGAAAAGCGCCGCATCAGCACCAGCAGCAACGGCACCGGGATCAGGCAGACCAGCGCCAGTTTCCAGGAGAGCGAGAACAGGATGACCAAGGTAATGACGATGCTCAGCACATCGGTCAGCAGGCTGTCGCCGACCTGGGTGATGAGGTTCTCCATGGCGTCCACATCGCCCGTCACCCGCGACATGATCTCGCCCGTCTGCCGCGACTCGTAGTAGTTGAGCGACAGCTTCTGGAGGTGGTTGTAGAGGTAGACGCGGATGTCGAGCACCATCGCCGCTCCGGCCCGGTGCATGATGTACATCCGGAAGCGAGAGATCAGCGCGCTCCCCGCAGCTACCGCCAGCATGTACCCGACGGCGTACCCCAGGAGACGAAGGGACCGCTCGTACAGCGGCGTCGACCACGGGCCGCGGACGACCGGAGTCAGCACTTGGTCGACCAAGTAACGGGTGATGAGGGGCTGCACCTTCCGCAGTCCCTCGGCGAGGATGACGCAGGCGGTGCCAAAGACGATTGCCCGGAGGTAGGGTCGGATGAACGGCCAGAACCGCGTCAGGACTCGCTTGACCGGCGGCCGGGGCCGCTGCTCGCCTTCCTTCGCGGGCCGCTCCCACCGAGCCGAGCCGCCGCGCCATCTGCCTCGTCCGCCGTACATATCGGTCGTGCAACCTCTCTGGGTGGAGACTCCTCTGAGTCACAATTCGACACCGGGAGTGGAATGCCTTGCGTAGCCGAACGCAGCAGTGGGAGGAACGCGGAGCTGACACGACGAATAGGGCGGCGGCGATTGCCACAATGACACCCAACCAGGAGGTTGACGCCCATGGCAGACCCGACTGGGCAATCTGTTCTGATGCTCCTCGCCAGCAAGGACTTCCGCGACGAGGAGTACGTCCAACCGCGGCAGGAATTCGAGCAGGCGGGCGCTCGGGTGACGGTTGCGTCGTCAACCACGCGCGAGGTCACCGGGATGCTCGGCATGAAGGTGACGCCCGACGTGCTGCTGGACGACGTGGACCCCGGCCAGTTCGCTGCCGTCGTCTTCGTCGGCGGCTTGGGCAGCACCGAGTACTTCCACTGCCCCGCCGCTCACAGGCTCGCCCAGTCGGCAGCCAGCACCGGCAAGCCCGTCGGCGCCATTTGCTTCGCGCCCGTCATCCTGGCCAACGCCGGCCTCCTCGACGGCAAAGCCGCAACCTGCTACCCCTCGCAGGCCGCCAACCTGAAGAAGAAGGGCGCCCGATACACCGGCAAGCTCGTCGAGCGCGACGGCAACCTCGTCACCGGCGACGGTGCCCTGGCAGCCCAGCAGTTCGGCAAGACGCTGGTGGAACTGATGACCTCACCTGACACCTGACACCCGCCCACGGAGGTCCCCACCATGCTACAGCGGCCCGACAGCATCGCCCACAACACGCTGGAACGGTACACCAACACCCCTCTCGAGCAGTTCGGGAGCTTCCTGCTGCGGACCAACTTCCGCCAGTACGCCAATGCCTTCGCAGCGCGGTTTGGCGTAGAGGTGCAGGGCGGGACTTGGGCGAACGCACACGCGCCCGGCGAGAACCTCAGCCTCATCGACTTCGGGATCGGTTCACCGATGGCGGGACTGGTGATGGACGTGATCTCCCACACCGACCCCAGCGCCGTGCTCATGTTGGGCCTGTGCGGCGGGACCGACGACGACCTGGAGGTCGGCGAGTGCGTGGTCCCCACGGCCAGCATCCGCGACGAGGGCCCCTCGGCCCACTACCTGCCTCCCACCGTGCCCGCGCTGCCCAGCCTCGCCCTGAACGCGACCATCTGCCAGGCGCTGGACAACAGCAGCATCCCGCACCGCTCGGGGATCATGAAGACGACAGACTACCGGATGTGGGAGTTCGACGAAGCGTTCAAGGCGGAACTGCGCGACGAACGGGTTATCGCCATCGACATGGAGATCGCCACCCTCTTCGCCGTTGGTTACGCCAAAGCAGTGCCCACCGGCGCGCTGATGCTCGTGTCCGACTTGCCCCTACGCAAAGGCGGCATCAAGACGAAGGAGTCCGGTCAAAGCGTGCTGACCACCTACGCCGAACAGCACCTGAACCTTGGCATCGACGTGATGACGTTGCTGAAGCAACGCGCGGCGCCATCGTTGCGGACGGAGTGGTGCCGGAGGTTACTTGGGGGCGGAGCGACGGGTTGCGGCCGTGCTTCCTGGAGCGGGTCGCCGAGAGACAGAAGAAGGTGGAGGCGAGAATACAAGCTGGGCGATTCAAAGACCCGGTCAAGATCGCGGCGGCGGGACGAGCGTTGTCCAAGGGGTATGGCACAGGACGCGCGGGACGCAATCGGGGCGCGGGCGGAGGTCACTGCGTCGGCGAAGCGTCCAGTCCACTGCCAATCAGGTACTGGGGCCGGACTCACTGTCACGGTCGCTGCGACGGGCGCGCCGCCGCCGACCAGGTTGGTGGCTGACCGGAGCGTACCACCCACGCGCACCGATTGTTCGTCGCTGGTCGTCCACACAATCAGCAGGTCGCTGTTGTCGGGGCGATGGTAGTGGGCGACATACAGGGCATCCGTCTGCTTCAGTTCAACGAACGTCGCTCCGCCGGTCAGGCGGCTGAATGTGCTCCTCGCCACCACGCCGGACTTGGGCGCGCAGTGGTACTGCTGGTGGCGGACCAGGCCGAAGTTGTGCTGGTTGTACTCGCGCTGCAGGCCGTCGTCCTTGAAGTCGTACCAGTGCACCTTCTCAACAACGCCGGTGGACTGAAGCAGCACCAGCGTGCGGACGCAGTGTCGGGCCTGGGCGCGTTCGTCGCTGCCGCCGGCGGTACGGTGTCTCCGAAGAAGCCAATCACGCATGCCCACCCTCCTGACTCTGATCGCCACCACCGCCCTTCGCGCCCAACAGCCCGCCTCGCCGCGACTCCCTTGCACAGTCTCCTGGCTCGGCAACAGCTTCCCCGGCGCGCAGAAGTGGGTGCAGCAAGACATCCGCGGCCTGTTCGTCACGCCCGATGGCGCGGTCTACACCAATGTCTACTGGGACGAAGCCGGAGCGGAGGTGACGATGTACCGGGGTGGCGAGGTGCTCGCGGTCGCTCGGCACACCCATGGCTGGGGCTACCACGGTGGTAAGGCCGTTGCCGTCAACAGCAAGTACGTCTACTTCGCGCAGCACGTCGAGAACGAGGGCGGCGAGCTCAACGACCTGAGCACGTGGCCGCCCAAGGGCTCCGACTGGGATGGTGTCGGCCGGCGGCTGCGAGCGGACCTGACCCAGACGGCGCCTTTTGCGGGCAGCAAAGGCGGAAAGGGCGATACGTTGGCGGGCGGCTTCCTCATGGTCAACGAGGTTCCCAACAAGACGCCAGCCGGCATTGCCGGCTTGTGGGCGACGGACGAACGCCTCTACGTGAGCAACCCCTACGCCAGCGAGGTGCGCGTGTACGATGCCGAGTCCATGGCACCGGTGACAACCTGGCAGGTCGAGCGGCCCGGCCAGATGGCGGTGGATCGAGCGGGGGCGCTCTGGATCGTGCAGGCAGGGCTGCAGGAGGAACCAGCGCGGCTCATCCGGCGCTCGGTCGAAGGCAAGGCGCTGCCGCAGAAGATCATCCTACCCGCGGACACCGTCCCCGGCACAATCTGCTTCGACGTCGCGGGTCGGTTGCTGGTCGCCGACCGCGGCCCGCGCAGCCAAGTGCTGGCGTACGACAACGTGACCACCAAGCCGACGGAGGGGAAGGCGTTCGGAGTTACGGGCGGCCTCTTCGCCGGCCCGATCATCGGGAAAGTCGGCGACCTGCGGCTGAACGCCCCGACGGCCGTCGGCTGCGACGCGACCGGCAACGTCTACGTGGCCAACGACGGGAACAGCGGCGGGGGCGGCACGGTGCTGGAGAGCTACACGCCGGCGGGCAAGCTCAACTGGCGGCTGTTCGGCCTGGAGTTCGTGGATGTGGCCGACATCGACCCGCAGTCCGATGCAGACGTGTTCACCAAGGGAGAGCACTTCCGCATGGACGACGCCAAGCCCGCCGGCAGCGAGTGGTCGTACGTCGGCTACACAGTCAACCCGCACAAGTACCCCGAAGACCCCCGGCTCCACCTCTGGTCGGCCGGCGCGTGGATCCGGCGGCTGGCTGGCCAGCGGTTCCTGTTCGTGACCGACATGAACGCCCAGTGGCTGCAAGTCTACCGGTTCAGTCCCCGGACCGACGGCGAGACGGCAATCCCCTGCGCCCTGTTCACCGGCCGCCATATTGACCAAGACACCGGCTGGCCGCCGCACCAACCCGACAAGGGCGAGTGGCTCTGGCGAGACGCCAACGCCAACGGCGCCTTCGACGCCGGCGAGTACCGCACCAACGAAGGCAACAACGCTCCCGGCTACCAGGGCTGGTGGGTCGATGGCGCCGGCAACGTGTGGCAAGCCTCAGAGACCAACGGCATCCGCAAGTTCCCCCTCGACGCCGTCACCCAAGCCGGCTGCCCAACCTGGTCCTTCGCGACCTCCGTCGCCTACCCCAAGCCACCCCAGTTCGAGCAAGTCAAGCGCCTCCGCTACTACCCCGACACCGACGCGATGTACCTCGGCGGGACTACCCCCGAGCACAAGAACCAGCACTGGAAGCCGATGGGTCCAGTCCTCTGCCGCTACGACGACTGGACCGGCAACCGCACCCTCCGTTGGCAACTCGTTGCGCCCTCCGCCGAAGGCTCCACCGGACACACCTCCTGCGAACCCATGGGCTTCGACATAGCCGCGACTACCTTTTCGCCCCCTACACCGGCGCCTCCCAGGAAATCGGCTTCAGCACCGGCCACACCGAGGTCTTCCGCACAGCCGACGGCACCTCCGTCGGCCACTTCGAGCCCTCAGAAGAGATTGGCGAAATCGGCCTCCAGGACATCCGCGAATGCCTGAGAGCGCACCGGCGGGCGGACGGGGAATACCTCGTGTTCCTGGAGGAGGACTGGAAGGCGAAGGTGTTGATGTTCCGGTGGAAGGGGGAAGGCGGGTGAGGCGGTGGGGCGTGGAACTCACTCGGCAGTTGCGGTCTGCCCACGCGCCGCCTCGCCCTGGAGGTAACTCCACCTGCATGAACTCGCTGCATGTGAAGCCGGCGTCGCGCCGTTCCAAGGGACAACCGGTACGTGCCTTCTTGCGTTCCTTTGCGGCTACCCACAGCCGCCGCGTCGCGGGTGAGCACGGACTCGAGGTTGGGGGCGCGGGCCGTGCCTGCCTTGTTCCCAGCGGGGAGGTTTGCGGTCTCATTCCGTGCCCGGCTGGACCGGTCTACCCGGCGGCCGACGAGACCGGACCCCAGCGCCAACCCACCGAAGAACACCGAGAGCACGGTAGTGATGGAGAACGCACTCGTCCCGAACAGCAACCCCAGGAGACGGACCCACAGCACCTGGTAGACCAGCGCCGAGGTGCCCGACAGGACGAACGCCTTCAGCGCGCCGAACCACCACAGCCGTGGCGGCGCGCCGCTGCCCAAAGACGGCGTCTCGGCGGAAGTCGGGGACGGCCCGAGGTCGTTCGCGGCGGAAATGCCTTCGTGCGGCAACGGCACCCGATGCAACCGGACCACCGGTAACACTCAGGGGCGCTGCGCCTCGCGCAGGAACTCGCTCCCTCCGGGCCGAATGAACCTCCCAACCAACCGCCAGCCGCCCCAACCGAGGTGCGTCATGACCAGCCGAGAGCGAGTCCTCGCAGCGATCAACCATCAGGAGCCTGATCGGGTGCCTATCGACTTGGGCGGCATGCGGTCTACGGGCATCATGGCCATTGCCTACAACCGGCTGAAAGAGCGGCTCGAAATGGGCGGCGACACCGCCCACGTGTACGACGTGGTCCAACAGTTGGCGCAGCCGGAGGAAGCCGTCCTCCAATTCGCGCAGGCCGATGTGGTGGACTTGGGCCGAGCGTTCTGGACCGAGCCCGAGGACTGGCAGGACTGGCCGCTGCCCGACGGCTCCGGGGCCAAGCTACCGGCTACCGCGAAGCTCCGCTGCGAGCCGGAGGGCCAATACCTCGACGCCGAAGACGGGACCGTCCTCGGCGCAATGCCCACGGGCGCGCTCTACCTCAGTCAGCGCTACTGGCCGTTGGCCGATTGGGATGGTTCGGGCGATCTCGCCAACCTGCCCAACCTGCTGAAGAACGTGACTTGGGCGGCCCTGCCCACGCCGCCCTCGCACCTGCCGATGACGCCCGAACACGTAGCCGAAGTCCGCCGCCGCGGGCAGGTGCTCCGCGACTCCACCGACTACGCAATCATGGCCGCCTTTGGCGGCAACCTGTTAGAGTGGGGGCAGTTCCTCTGCGGCAGCGAGAACTTCCTGTGCGACCTCGCCGCGAACCCCGCGAAGGTGGAGAAGCTGCTGGACCGCCTCGTCGAACTGCACCTCGCGAACCTGGAGCCGTTCGCGAAAGCCGTCAACGGGATCGTCGACCTCGTCCAGATGGGCGACGACCTGGGCGGGCAAGCCGGCCCGCAGCTCTCCCCCGCGATGTACCGACGGTTCTTCAAGGAGCGACACCGGGTGCTGTACGACGCCGTCAAGGAGAAGACGGGTGCGCACCTGTTCCTGCACTCGTGCGGCTCCGTCGCCGCCTTGCTGCCGGATCTGGTGGACATCGGAGTGGAGGTTCTCAACCCGGTCCAAACCAATGCGGCGGGGATGGAGCCGGCGTTCCTGAAGCGCGAGTTTGGTCAGCACCTGACATTCTGGGGCGGCGGCTGCGATACCCGGCACGTCCTCCCCAACGGCGACGCTCGGGAAATCGCCGACCACGTGAAGGAGCGCGTTGACACCTTCGCGCCCGGCGGCGGGTTCGTTTTCACCCAGGTGCACAACATCATGGCCAACGTGCCGCCGGACAACATCGTCTCGATGTATGAAGCGATCGGCCGCTATGGCCGGCGAAGGGGGTGAAACTTCGCAGCTCGCGCGACCGTCTACACGTGCGACAGTCGGCGGTCAGCTTCGCCGCTTGCCCGTTCACCCTCTCGGAGGTAGCACCATGCGACGTACCACTCCCCTTGTCGTTGCTTTTCTGGTGCTCTGCTGCACTTGCCAGTGGTCTGCAGCGCAGCGTCGCGGGCGCCGGTCGGCTGGCGCCGCGGTGGAGCTCGCCATCAGTCCGACCGCGCTGGAGGTCGTGCCCAAACAGGTTGCGCAGGTTGTTCTGCAGGTGCGCAACATGTCGGCCTCAAACGGCAACGTCAGCCTCAGTGCCACAGCGCCCCCCGGCTGGCGGGTGCAGTTCGAGCAGCAGCAGTTCATCGTGCAGCCGTACCAGTCGGCGCAGATTGCTGTCCTGATCGACGTGCCGGACGTAACCGACTACAGCCCTGTCATTGTCTCCTTCCGCGCGGTTGCCAGAGGGTCTCGGGTGGGCGATGTGGTTGACCTGCCGGTAGCGGTGCTGAAGCCCGTCGAGATTGTGAGCGTGCTGCCCGCGTTCGATGCCGGCGGGAATCCGCTGGTCGCCCTTTCCCTGAAAAATAACCTGTCGCTGGCCCTCCGGTTGACCGCTCAGGTCCGCTGCACCGACGGCCCGACCTTCCGACTGCCGACGCAGGCGCCTGTCGCACTCAGGGCTCGCGGTGCAGTCACGTTGCCGCTGGAGCCGGCTGGTCAAGTCGATCCTGTCCGGCTGTACGAGGCTGAGGCGCGCGTGACCATCGAGGGCGACGGCAGCGTTGTCGTCAACGGCCCCCTCAACTTCACCCCCGGCTTCTGCGTTGCCGCGCCGCCGACCATCGACGGCGACCTCAGCGACTGGGGCGAGCGGGGGACGCTGAAGCTGAGAGACCAGTGGAGGGTCCTCGGGCGAGCAGACCTGAACGGCGATTCCGACCTCCTCGCAACGGCGCGCTTCCGTTGGGACCGGCAGAATCTGTACGTCGGCATTGACGTAACCGACAACGAGCATTTGCAGGACGGCGCGCAAGCCGCCCGCGGCGACTACGTGTCGATCGCGACCGCCGGCTCGGGGAAGGGCACGCAAACCGGGCGCGCCCTCTTGCTGGCACTGGCCGACGGAAAGCCCGTCACCGGCGGTGACCTGACCCGGGGAATCGAGTTCGCTGCCAAGCAGACGGAGATCGGCGTGACCTACGAGGTGGCGATCCCCTTCACCACCTTGGGCCTCACCAAAGTCACCGACCGAAGCTTGGTGCCGCTCGCCTTGACAGTCAACGATGTCGACAAGACCGGGCAGAAGGCGATCCGGTACTTCGAGGGACCCAAGGGCAAGCCCGGCGCGCAATACGGCTTCGTCACGCTGACTGCCAGTACGACGTTCCAGGCGATTGAGGGCGAAGTGCTGGAGGAAGACAAAGGCGCCGGCAAGGCGAAAGAGGGCGAGGCGGTGCAAGGCGAGACGCTGGAATAGGCGACCGGACGCTCTGCCGACAGGACACCGGAGGCCGCTGGCGAACACGTTCGGGGCCTGAGGGCGGGCAATACCCCGACAAGTCGGGGCGTCCTGAGTGAATTCCGGAGGAGAGTGCCTTGGAGAAGAACCTGACGGTCGTGTTGGCCGGCTGTGGTGGCATGAGTCGGCGTTGGCTCGAAGTCGCCGCCCAGCTTGACTGCCTCGAAGTGGTCGGGCTGGTCGACCTCAACGAAGAAGCCGCGAAGGGCAAGGCCGCTGACTTCGGCCTCCCGGACGCCGCCCTCGGGACAGACTTGGCGGCCGTGCTGGACAGCACCGCCCCCGACCTCGTCTTCGACTGCACCGTCCCGGAAGCCCACGTCCACGTGACCCTTGAGGCGCTCAAGCACGGGTGCCACGTCATGGGCGAGAAGCCGCTGGCGGACAGCATGGAGAACGCCCGAAAGATGGTCGCCGCCGCGCAGGAAGCCGGCAAGCTGTATGCCGTCATCCAGAACCGCCGCTACGACCCGCGGATCCGGCGACTGAGCAAGTTCCTCGCTTCCGGCGCCCTCGGCAGGATCACCACCATCAACAGCGACTTCTACCTCGGCGCCCACTTCGGCGGGTTCCGCGACCGGATGGAGCATGTGCTGCTGCTCGACATGGCCATCCACACCTTCGACCAGGCGCGCCTGCTCACCGGCGCCGACCCGGTTGGCGTCTACTGCAAAGAGTGGAACCCCGCCGGCTCGTGGTACGACCACGACGCCTCCGCCATGGCGCTCTTCGACATGACCGACGGCCTCGTCTACAACTACCGCGGAAGCTGGTGCGCCGAAGGGCTCAACACAAGTTGGGAGTGCGACTGGCGGATCCTCTGCGAGCGCGGCAGCGCAAAGTGGGACGGCGGCGACACCATGACCGCCCAGGTGGTGAGGCAGACCGGCGGCTTCATGTCGGAGATGGAAGAAGTCGAGATCCCGCCCGCTGAGCCAGCCGAGAAGACCGGCGGGCACGAAGGCCTGATCCGCGAATTTGTCCACTGCGTTCAGACCGGAGACACCCCGGAGACGATCTGCTCGGACAACATCAAGAGCTTGGCGATGGTGTTCGGGGCGATTGAGAGCGCGGAGGCAGGCCGGGCGGTGGAAATTGCGCAGGGGATTCCCCCTGTTGGCGCTATTGCCTGAACACTTCGACCCATGAGGACGCCCCCGCCTTCGGGACCGACTCTCCGACACACTTGACACCGCCGGTTGCGTGGTGACTCTTAGCGCTGAAGGCGCCGGTTTGGACCAGCCTGGGCGCCTCCAGCGCAGTTCGCCGCCCGTGTTACGTGTGTCCACGTGTCAGCCTTCGGGAGGGTAGACGGAAGCCGGTCACCCTTTTGGCAGCGAAGCTGACACGGCAGGAAGTCGTTCTCGAGCTATCGGCGGCGAGTGTTCGCAAGCCCGCCAATCCCCCGAGCCGTCCCTCTCTGGAGAACGCTCAGATGCAAATCCCCCTCGCTGCCTTCGTGTTAGCCGCAGTGCTGCCGGCTGTGCCCGTCCAAGCGGAGCCCACCTACTCCCTCCCCGCCTTGGTCGCGCGCGCCAAGCCCGCGGTGGTGACCGTGCTTGCGTATGACCCCGACAAGGCACTGCCGAGCCTCGGGACGGGCTTTTTCGTGGCGCCCGGCCGCCTGCTGTCGGTCCGCCATCTGTTCGCAGGTGCGACGCGGGCGGAAGTCCGAACAGTCGGCGGGGAGACGCTCCCCGTGGCTGGTCTCCTGGCGGAGGAGCTGGCATGGGACCTCGCGCTGGTGGCCGTGACGACACCGGCGCCGAGCGGCGAGGTGCTCCCGCTGGCGACGGCACTTCCGGCGGAGGGCGAGCGGGTCGTCACGCTCGGCTGTCCCTTCGGGTTCGAGTGGAGTGTGAGCGAGGGACTCGTTTCGGCCCTCCGCGAGCTGCCCGAGACCGGCGTCCTGCTCCAGCACACGGCAGCCGTCTCACTTGGCAGCAGCGGGTGTCCACTGCTCAACCTGCACGGGGAGGTCGTCGGGATGCAGGCCGCGGTCACGACCGGCGAGAAGGTCCTCTCGGCCGGGCAGCAACTCAACTTCGCCGTTCCGTGCGACCGGCTGGTCGCGCTGAAACCGGGGAACCTGAGGGCGCTTGCCGAGTGCGCCCAGGAGGTCCCGGCCGGTTGGCAGCCGCCGCTGCTCGGGGGCGTGGACCGCGCTGGACTGCGGTTTCTCACCAGAGACGACTTCCAGGCAGCCACCGCCTTCTTCCAGGACGCCGTCAAACGGACTCCGAACGAGGCGGACGCTTGGTTCCGGCTGGGGCTTTGCCACGAGAAATGCGGCGAGGCCGACAAGGCCGTGGCGGCGTACAAGCAAGCGCTCGAGCTCGATCCAAACCTGGCGGTGGCGTGCAACAATCTGGGCGTCGTGTACCTCCAGCAGGGAAGGACCGCCGACGCGGTCGAAGCACTCTCCGCCGCCGTCCGGCTCAAGCCGGACTACACCCTCGCCCACGGCACCCTCGCTGAAGCCCTTGTCAAAGTGGAGCGCTACGAGGAGGCCGCTGCGGAGGCGAAGCGCGCGATCGCGGCGGACAGCAAGCTGGCGGCTGCCCACTATCACCTGGGCGTGGCGCTCTTCCACCTCGGCAATCGTGACGGGGCGCGGAGAGAGCAGGAGTTCCTGCTCGGGTTTGACCGGGGGTTCGCGGAGCGGCTGGGTGCCCTGCTGGGTAGTGCGCCCGCGCGCCGGCAGGAGCGGCAGCACGAACACGATGTGGACGCCCCGGGGGAGTGATGGACCAGACCCAACCGACAGCTTCCTTCTGGCACAGCGTCGCCGTCGTCTGGCGGCTGGAAGTCCGGCGGCTGTGGAGTGGTCGGCAGGTGCTGGGCCTTGTCGTGGCCGGCGCCGTGGCGGCGATGGTGGCGGCGTTGGGGGATGACTGGGTCTCGCTGGTGCGCGCCCGGGTCGGGACCCAGGGCACGCCGGCGATGTGGGCCGTCGTCACTGAGACCGTCTTCCCGGACCGCCCGCGGAGCGGCCCGGTCTACGCGCTGTTCTGCCTGCTGGACGATCACGGCCGGCGCCACGACGTTGCCACCGTCAGCTACCTGTGCACCTGCGTCTTCCGCGCCCTGCGGCACTACCTGCTGCCGGGCATCGCCGCTCTCTCCCTCGCCGCCCGAGAGGAGCAGTGGCGGGTCGACGTGCTCCGGCACGGCGGCGTCCAGCCTACCGGGCTGCTCGTCGGGAAGTGGCTCGGAGCGCTGACGCCGTTCGTCGTTCTGTGGCTCGCGCTAACCGCCGCGCAGTGGACGTGGGTGAGTCCACAGACCGGGCACCGCGACGCCCTCGCCCTCTTCGCCGCCTCGTCGGTCTGCCTCCTGTTGCTCACGGCCATGCTGGGCCTATGCGCTTCAGCGCTCTGTCGGCACAGCGGTCTCGCCGTGGTGCTGGCCTACGTCCTGTGCTGGGGCGTTTCGTTCGCCGTGCTGCTTGCTTCCCACCAGCTTGTCTACGGCGCTCCCCACTTGGGCGTCAGCATGCCGGGGGAGTCATGCGCCCGGTTGTTGACGGTGACCGGGTGGACCGGCGTACTCACCTGCCCGCTTGTACTGGTGCCGGCGTTCCTCGTCGCGCGGTGGGGGCTGCAGCGACGATGGCCCGGCGAGCCATAGGCGCGAGGGTTCACCGGGCCGGGCGGGCGGCCTCCCAAGACGCCGTGGCGGCGGGCAGCGGCGCCCCCGCCAGCCGTCTTGAACAACCGGTGCCTCGCCTGTATACTGGCCTGACCAGGACCTCAAGGAGACCCGCTTGCCGAAGCGCGCACCCAGAAGCGATTTCGACACGGCATGGAAGGAGCTGTTGCAGCGGTATTTCGAGGCTGCCATGGCTTTCTTCTTCCCTCAGGTCCACGAGATCGTGGACTGGCGTCGCGAGGTCACCTTCGAGGACAAGGAACTGCAGTACGCGGTTCGCCGGGCCGGCCGCGGCAAGCGCACCGTGGACGTGCTTGCCAGAGTCTGGCTCAAGGACGGTCCGCAAGCCTGGATCTTCCTGCATGTGGAGGTGCAGAACCAGGTCGATCCGGACTTCGAGCAGCGCATGTTCATCTGCAACACCATGCTGTTCGCCCGTCACCGTCAGTGCGTGATCAGCGTGGGCATTCTGGGTGACACGCAGCGCGACTGGCGACCCAGCAGCTTCGGCTACGGCGGAGGAGGTTTCGACGCCCGGGTGAGCTTCCCCATCGC
>PEVN01000423.1 GCA_002779825.1 Armatimonadetes bacterium CG06_land_8_20_14_3_00_66_21
TCGTATGCCTCGCTGGCGCGGTCCCAGGCTTCCTTCTGGCTGAGGATGTCGCCGACCATGAGCTGGCATCTGGGTGCCCACTTGCTGGTCGGGCACTCGTTGACGACCCCCCTGGCGTGCTTTGCAGCCGCTGCCAGGTCGCCCTTCTCCAGGCACATCCCGGCAACGAGGTACTCCGCGTCCGAAGCAGGCCGGCGGGTGGCACGGAATGCTTGACCCGTCGAGTGGGGTCAGTGTACAATGCCGGCGCCACGGTGTCCAGAAGGCTCACGGCTTCAGGCAAGGCCGGAGCCACCTACCACCGGGCACCGCCGACGGAAGCGAGGACAGCGCAGCACCATGGTTGACTTGGCTGAACTCTACGAACTCGCCTTCCTGTTTGGTCTGTGGACGGCCGCGGCGCTACTTTTCTTGCTGGCGACGAAGTGGCGTAAAACACCGTCGACCGAGGAGGGCGAGCTGCCTGTGGGTGCGCGTCTGGGCGGCGGTGAATCTCAGCGCGAGCCTGAGGAGCCCTTCGATCCCGCGGACCGGAGAGCAGTCCGGCGGACTGCATTGGAGCACGTGGGTGACCGCAGCGAGCTTGCGGACGAGGGGCAGCGCGTTGCCCGCCGCCGCACCCTCCAGTTGATCGCCCGAATCCAGTCGCGACCGGACGACGTGACACTGCGCAGGCAGCTCATCCAGGCGTACCTCGACGGTCAAGACAAAGCGGCGGCCATCCAGCAGTTGCTTGTACTTGCCGACTTGCTGGAAGAGCAGGGCGACGTCGCGGAAGCCCAGGACTGCCTGCGGCAGGTACTGGAACTCGATCCAGCCGACGAATATGCACAACGGCGACTGGGGGCAGGGAGCCGAGACTGCGGTCAGCAGCGGCGACGATTGACCTCCGCCACAAGCCGCCGTGTCCTGCCCGGAGAAGGAGCGCGCAGCGGGACCAGTCCTGCTACCTTCCTGTCAGGCTCCACGCCGAGCGAAAGCTCTGCGTGGTCGAGGAGTTCGGCCAGTTGGGCAGCCCATTTGCCACACTTGCCACGCCGGGCGGGTTGCGCCCTCCCCACGACGAGTCGGGGTACGAGTATGGGAAGCCCGGATAGCGGTTGGCGTTCGGAACACCGATGTACCAACCCGCCGGAGCGCTGCCATGATAGAGGTAGTCTGAGTTCATGTACGGGCGGCACGCGTAGGGCCGCTGCCACTGCTGGATGACGACCCGCGAGTTGCCGGTCACGAGGATGGTCGTCGGTTGCTGCGTGACGATCACGGTCGTGGGGCGCGTCACGTGGACGACCTGGGGAGCATTCCCGAGGGTGAAGCTCTGATACGAGGAGGAACCGCAGTTGGAGCTATGGGAGGAGCCGGTGAGGTTGAAGTAGATTCGGTCGGCGCGGGTTCCGTGGAGGGCGACGGACAGGAACGCAATCGTGCAGCGGGATGTTGCAGGTCCCATGGGAAACCTCCCCAGGTCGGATGACCTGTAGAGACAGGTGAGGCGGTGCCAGGTTTCCGAGGGGAGTGGGGTGACCGGTCTGACTTGTTTTCGGTGGGTGCAGCCGTTGTGCTCCGGTGCGGAGGAAGGGCGGGGGAGGAGGACGAACAATGGCTCGAGCTGACTTGCGGCCGGGTTCTGCGCGGCTGTCGTCAATAGGGAGGCGTAGTCGGTGAGATTCTGTGATTCGGCTTGTCTACTGCTGCTGTTTGCTGCCACACTTCACGGGGAGCCGGTGGTGTTCTGGGCTTCCGACCCGGTGGAACCCGATGAGACGGTGCTCGTGTCGGGAGACGGGTTTGGGGAATCGCCGAAGGTGGAGTTGCAGAAGCTCCCGGACGGTCAACTCGGGACGCCTTCGCCTGGGGTGGCGTGGAAGGCGGCCGGCAGGCAGGTGGAGTGCCTGCAGCCGAGTGACACTTCAGTGAAGTTCGTCGTGCCGAAGTCGCTCGGCAAGGGCGGGTACCTGTTCCGGGTGGCGGGGCAGGCGGCGTCTCGAAGCCTGTGCGGTTGAATTGCCCGACGGTCTACTGGGTGCAGGGGGACACTGGAACGACAGCGGCGCCGGGCGGCTGGGTTCGCATCTTCGGCCGGTGCCTGCAGGGGGACGCGAGGAAGCCGCAGGTGTTGCTCCGTCCGGAGAAAGGCAAGGACGTTATTTTGGAGGCGGAGCGAGCCAGCCCGTGGTCCCTCACGGTCCGCCTTCCTGTGGCGAGCCCGGAAGGCGTGCGGCACGTGTTCGTCCACAACGGATTCGCTGGCCCGCAAGGATGGACCGATGCCGGCCGGATCACCCTCGCGAAGGCCAAGCCTCGTGGCACAGGTTTCCTAACCTGTGTACCTGCCCCCGCAGGGCTGCACGCGACGATAGGCGCGTTCACAGGTTAGGAAACCTGTCTGACTTGCCAGGCCGGGCCGTCAGACACTCCGGTCCTCTCTGCGCCTCTGCGGTGAAACGCACGACGGCTCGCAGCCACGACCATTGGCACCCGCGACGCGTAGCCCCTGAGCTTTGGGGACGTGGTGTTCAGATTGCATGGAGGTGCATCTGCGAAGCGGAACAGAAGAAGGTGTTGGGCAGGACTGTTCGGACTGGGCCTGGTGTCAGCCGGGATCTATACAGCAGGCGCGGACGTGACGCTGCTGCATGAGTTCGCCGGCGGCGCCTCGGACGGGAGTGGCCCCCGCGGGGACTTGACGCTGTCGGACTCGACCCTCTACGGGATGACTGGCCAGGGCGGCGTCGCCACGCCCGGGGAATGGCGCCACGTGATCGCTCAGGTGTTCGCCGCGAAGGTGCAACTCATCGTCGACGGCAAGCTGGCCTTGGAATACGTCGACCCCAAGCCAGTAACCAACGCCGACATGCCCGGATTGATCGCGTGGTCGGAGGGGGAGTTTGACAATGTGAGGATCTATGCAGGGGGGGTGAGCGGGCGTAAGGACGTGCCGACAAAGGAACCGCCCAACGAGCACCGAACTGAGAGGCGCGACCCTGTTCCAGTCCGAGGTGTTCCCATGATCCGATTCGGCGGTCCCCTGTTCGGCGACCAAAGCACGCCAGAGAAGCTCATTACTGCAGCCCGCGAACTGGGCTACGGCGCGGTCTACGCGCCGCGACTGGACCCCGAGAACGAAGCCTTGTGTCAGGAGTACGGCGAAGCACTCCTTGGCGCCAACCTGATGGTTGCCGAGGTCGGCGTGTGGACTGGGCTGAACGTGCCCGACCCCGAGAAGCGCGGCGCGGCACGGGCGGGCGTCGTGCGTGGGCTTCGTCTCGCCGAGCTGATCGGCGCCCAGTGTGTTGTCGCCATCTTCGGCGCCCAGCACCCGCAACGGCACAGCGGCCCGCATCCCGACAACTTCGAGCCGCGGTTCGTCGAGGAGGGCGTCAGAATCGTCCAGGGCATCCTCGATGAGGTCCAGCCGCGGCACACGAAGCTGACCATGGAGATGCTTCCGTGGGCGGTGCCTGACAGCGTGGAGAACACCCTCGAGCTGATCGCCGCGGTGGACCGGCCCGCGTTCGGCGTCCACCTCGACCCGGTGAACCTGATCAACTGCCCGCGGCGCTACTATGACACCGGCGCCGTGCTCCGCGAGTGCTTCGAGAAGCTCGGCCCCCATATTGTTGCCTGCCACGCCAAAGACGTGGTGCAGGACGAGAGCGTCTTCCCAATCCACCTCAACGAAACGCCAATCGGCACCGGCCGGATGGACTACGCCACCTTCCTCCGCGGGCTTGACGCCCGCGGTCGCGACGTGCCGTTGATGCTGGAGCATTTGAAGACCGCTGAGGAGTACGCGGCAGCCGCAGCCCAAGTGCGACGGGTGGCGGCCGAGATAGGGGTGGGACTCGGTTACGCGGCATAGGACCCATCCGACTTATCAGTCCAATCAGTCCTATCACTGCCAGCGACGACCTACCATGACCCTCACCTTCCTCGGAACTTGCTCCGGCACCGAGCCTATGCCCGGCCGCAGACACGTGTCGTTCACCATCGAGCGAAACGGCACGGTCTACTGGTTCGACGCCGGCGAGGGCTGCTCGTATACGGCGCACTTGCTCGGCATCGACCTACTCGCCGTCCGTGCGATCTTCATCACCCACTGCCACATGGACCACGTCGGCGGGCTGCCAAACCTGTTGTGGAACATGCGGAAGCTGAACGGCATCTCCAGGGACAAGCCGCTGTCCGGGAAAACAGTGCAGGTCTACCTTCCCAACCTCGTCACGTGGATGGGCATTCAGCAGTTGCTCGCCGGGACCGAAGGCGGTTTCAGCCTCGACTACAAGCTCGCCGCTTCCGACTTCCGCGACGGGCTGATCTTCAGCGACGACGGCTTTGAGGTCACCGCCCTCCACAACAACCACCTCGGCCCGCCGCCGCGCCCGAACCAATGGCAGTCCTACTCCTTCCGGATCGAGGCGGACGACAAGAGCGTTGTATTCTCCGGCGACGTGGAGGACATCAGGGAGCTGGAGAGCCTCCTCGACGACTGCGACCTGCTCCTGATGGAGACCGGCCACCACCAGGTTGAGGACATCTGCAGCTACTTGAGAAGCAGCGCGAAGACCGTCCGCCGGCTAGGCTTCCTCCACCACGGTCGCGACATCTTGGACGACCCGGAGGGTGAGCTGAAGAAAGCCCGAGCCCTCTTCGGTGACAGCGTCTTCCTCGCCGACGACGGAATGACCATGGAGATGTGAGCCGCAAAGAGGCGCAAGCCGCGCAGAGGGGAAACGCCCTCTTTGTGCCTCTTGCGCCTCTTCGCGGCAACACCCGGAAGGAGACCTCAATGATCTATGTAATCGCCACCATCGAAGTCGTCGAAGGCAAGCGTGACGCCTTCCTGGATGAGTTCCACAAGCTCGTCCCCAAAGTCCACGCCGAAGTAGGCTGCCTGGAGTACGGCCCCACCGTCGACGTGCCCACCGGCCTGCCCCCGCAGGTCCCGCTCCGCGACAACGCCGTCACCATCGTCGAGAAGTGGGAGAGCGTCGAGGCGCTGGAGACCCACCTCGGTCAGCCGCACATGGCGGAGTACAAGGAAGCGACGAAGGACCTCGCGAAGGGCGTGGTGTTGCAGGTGTTGACGCCGGCGTAGGGCAAGCTGTCAGCAGTCAGCTTTCAGCCGTTGAGCCACGGTGGTTCCGGGATGAACCGACAGGACCTCGAAACCTATCTCGCTGCGTTGGACGAGCGCTTGGAGCGGCCGGCGACGTTGGTTGTGTATGGCAGCGCAGCGGTCATGCTGTTGGGCGAGACAGATCGGACGAGCCTCGACATTGACATCGCCGGGCCCTATTCGTCGGCGGACTACGGCCAGTTGAGTTGCGCAGCAGCAGCGATCGGGGTGCCCGTTAACCCGAGCGAGGACTTCGCCGGCGATCACCTCGAATGGGTTTCGCCCCTACTGCTTGCGCTTCCTGAGCCGGACGATGCCTCCTCGGTGGTGCTCTGGCAAGGCGCGCGTCTGACGGTCAAGACGGTGTCTCCCGCGCAACTCGTCGCCAGCAAGCTCATCCGGTACGACGAGATCGACCAAAGCGACGTGCGATTCCTGTGCTCGCAAAGCCGCCTCACCTACGACGAAGTTGCGGCAGCGGTCGAACAGCTTCCTCCCCGATTCCGAAGCGATCCCGTCGTGCGCGACAACCTGGAGAATCTCCGAAGTGATCTGAAGTCCTGGGAGCCAGCGCCATGACCCCGCGCGAGAAACTGCAACGAGCCTATGAGCTTGCCTTTCACCCGCCGACGCTTGATCGAACCTGGGGGCAGATCAAGCGGGATGA
>PEVN01000221.1 GCA_002779825.1 Armatimonadetes bacterium CG06_land_8_20_14_3_00_66_21
CAGCACCGACACTGTGGTCACCGCCCACTCCCGCAGGCTGCCGACGACCAGCCGCCCGCGCTTGCGCAGCGTCTCCAGCTCCCGGATGCCGATGGAGAGGAAGAGGTCCGGGCTGGACTCCTTGGCCGCAACCTGGTCGACAACCTCGTCAACGAGTCCTGCGTCACCCACCACGGTGACGCCCGCATTGCTCCGCTCGAAGGCGGCCTTGAGATCGCCGAAGACCTTGCCCAACACGTGGGGCAGCGAGACCACGAGCTTCGCAGTCGCCCCAGCCTCCGGCCCTCCCTCGGCGCGCGCGATGCAGACCGGGATCAGCAGCGCCGAGAGGGTAAGTCCTGCTGCGATAAGGTGTGTGCAAATCATGTCTTGCCTCCAGTTTGCGAGGGGCTCTACGACCCTGCCCTGGAGAGCGGTCATTTGAAGCACTTGGACTCGTCGAGCCGGGTGAAGCCCGATTCGGGGCGCCAGAACCTCGACGTTCTCGACCTGCTTGGCGACCTCGATGTCGGGGTACTTCACCTTGAACGCCTGGATGATCTTCACCGAAGGCGGGTTGAAGGCGCAGGGCACGAATAGTTCGAGGGTCCCGCTCACCGAAGGCGCCGCCTTCCCGGACGCGGTCTCCGACTTGGGCGTCGCCGTCTCCGCTCGGTCGCCCGGAGCCACAGTCGCCGTCTCAGTGGGCGCCGACTCCTTGCCGCAGCCGGCCAGCGCTGCCAACACCATCACCATCACCAAGCCCAAACTTGTCAATCCGCGCAGCATACGCAGGTCCTGCCTCTTCAGGTACTTGCTCTGTGCCGCCAACCGGCAGGGCGCTGCCCACCTACAAATCCGGCAGCATGCAGGGGCAGACGTAGTCGCCCAGGTACAGGCCGAAGAGCCAACTGGTCAGTGCGACCAGCAGCACCAGTAGCCCCACGTAGGCAGACAGGCGGCGGTTCCCCAGCACCTTCCGCACGATGATCATCCCGGGCAAGCTCAGGCCGGGCGCGAGCAACAGAACCGCCAGAGCGGGCCCGACATGCATGCCCAGCCGTAGAAATGTCTTCACGAACGGCACTTCGCTGAGAATCGGGAAGTACATCAGCGCCCCAAACAAAGACGCGCCGAGAACCGACAACGGGGAGTTCTGTCCCACGAGATCGTAGATCCACTTGATCGGCACATACCGGGCGATCAGCCCGATGAGCAGCACCGCTGGAATGAGGATGGGAAGGACGAGCTTCACCAACCGCCACGTCTCGGTGAGCCACTCCCGCACTTCGGCGCGAGTGAAACAGCAGCGGAGCAACAGCACCAGCCCTACGGCCAGGAGAGCGCTCGCCCCCGAGCGGCAGGGGACCGTCAGGTTGTTCATGCCACCCACAGTCACCAGACCCAGCAACAGCCCGACCAGCGCAACGAGCGGGCCCGGCGCGCGTTCCTTCTCGTCTCCGTAGTACAGCTCCTCGGCCGCGCGCGCCTTCTCCGCCCGGGCGAACAGCCAGGACATTAGCAGCCCGACCACAATCGCGAGTACCGGCACCGCCACAGCGCGCCAGATGCCGATCCGCCAGCCGATCACCCGGATGACCCAGATCAGGCTCAGCACGTTGACAGCCGGGCCAGCGTACAGGAAAGTGATCGCCGGACCCAAACCCGCGCCCCGGAGGTAGATGCTGACGAAGAGCGGGACGATGTTGCAGGAGCACAGAGAGAGCAGCATCCCCGACACTGCTGCGACGCTGTAGGCAACCGGGCGCCGGGCCTGCGGACCGAAGTACTTGACGACTGAAGCGCTGGAGATGAACGCGGCGATGGCGCCCGCCAGCAGGAAGGCAGGCAACATCGTCGTCAGTGCATTCCAGGTGAAAATACAGCAGGAGAAGACGTTGACGATCTCTCCCAGCATCTTTCCAGGGGCCATGGTGACTGTGGTGCGGCGGGCGGCGGCGTCAACGGCAGTGGGCGCCTATAGCGACGAACTGGAATGAGGGCTCCCCGGGGCGGGGAGTGCACCGGTTCACTGTAGCCAACGGCCAGGCACGGGCAAGCCCCGGGGCGCCTCAGCGCCTCGATTTGAGCAAACCTTGAGCTTCCCTTGAGTGAGGCTTGCACAGCGGAAGGCTATCATGTTTGCGGTTCATGATCCCCCCCGCACCGGTGGGGAACGAAAGGGAGACCCGTCATGCCCCAGCGTACGCTCTGCGCCGCCCTCCTCGGCTGCGTGTCCCTGCTACACGCGGTCAACGGCGACTACCTGGACGAACTGAAGGAGAAGGTGCCGTACTACCGCACAATGACCGGGCGCGTGGTGCCGATCGAGGGCGATGCCCTGGACCTGCCGTTCAAAGACAACTTCGCCGACTTCGTCTTCAGTCGCGGCTCCATTCCGTTCTGGCCGGACCAAGTGCAGGGGCTGAAGGAGTGCTACCGAATCCTGAAGCCGGGCGGGGTAGCGTACGTCGGCGGCGGCTTCGGCAGGCTGCTCGACCCAGAGATCCGGGCGAAACTGGTAAGGGATCACCAGAACTGGAAGAAGAAACCAGACGGGTGGCAGGACCTCGACGACCTCGACAAGAAGGCCGAGCAGGCGGGCCTCCCCAGGTTCCGGTTCCTCACGGAGCCGGACGTGGGCTGGTGGCTCGAGATACGCAAGTAGACCTCGGGGCGCCCGGGCTACGCGGCTGCGGGCAACACGAACGCGAACCGACTCCCCTTCCCCGGTTCGCTTTGCACGGTGATCCGGCTGCCGTGGCCGGCGATCACCCGCTTGACGATGGCCAGCCCAAGGCCGGTGCCGCCGGACTGCCGGGAACGGTGCGTGTCGGCCCGGTAGAACCGCTCGAACAGGTGCGGTAAGTGCTCGGGTGCAATGCCGCAGCCGGTGTCTTCTACCGCGAGCTCAACCCCCTCGGCGACCTCGCGCGCCACCACCGACACCCGACCGCCGGCGGGCGTGTGCGCGACGGCGTTCTCCAGCAGGTTCGTCAGCACGCGCCGCAGCGAGTCGGGATCGGCCAGCACCGCCAAGGCCGGCGTCAGAGCCACGTCCAGCCGAAGGGAACCGGTCTGTGCCCGGTCCCGCAGCTCGGCAACCGCCGCCTCAACGACTTCTGCCACCGACACGGGTCGCAGTTTCAGGGGCGTCCCCGACTCGATACGCGCAAGCTGGAGGAGGTCGTCCACCAGGCGCTCCATGCGCGCCGCTTCCAGGATGATGTCGCCCAGGAACTCGCGCTGCGCCTCCCGGTCGTCGCGGGCCGCAAAAAGCAATGTCTCGGCGGAGGCGCGCACCGTTGCCAGGGGCGTTCGCAGCTCGTGCGACACATCGCCGGAGAAGTCCCGCTCGCGGGCGGCAGCCGCCTCGAGCTGCCCGAACAGCCGCTCCAACTCGGCGGCCATGGTGTTCAGGCTGCGCCCCAACTGCCCGACTTCATCTTCACCAAGAACCTCGACCCGTTCGCCGAAATCGCCGCCGGCAATCTTGGCTGCCATCACGCTCATGTCCTGAAGAGGCGTGGAGAGCCGCTCCGACCAGACGAGGCTCAACGGGATGGCGATCACGACGAGCAGGGCCATGCCCATGAGGATCGCTCTGCGGACCGCTG
>PEVN01000466.1:0-1301 GCA_002779825.1 Armatimonadetes bacterium CG06_land_8_20_14_3_00_66_21
GAGCATGGGTCAGCAGGATCGCCGCCACTCGCTCGGCCTGCGGCAGTAGCTCCTCCAGCAGTGCCTCCCCGCCAAGCGCCGGGTCGACGACGGCCAGAGCGCCGGACGCGGGTTCCGACACCACATAGACATTGTTCTCCAACGGACCCAGTACATGCGTGTCGATGTTGAGCGCCAAACTTCGTCCATCCTCTCGGACTGACTCCGCCCCTCTCCCTTCGCTTCGGCGGAACCGTCGAAACGAGTTCGGATAGGGCGTATAATAGCCCAACTCAACGGCATTGCCCATCGCGTTCAGCGAACGCGCCGATGGGCGCCAACGCTCGTCAAACGCACCCGACCCAGGAAACATCAGAGACCCCTCTCATGCCCAAACCTTCGACAAAATCCGTCGTGAACCGGCTCCTGTCGCTGGACGATGCGGTTGTCGGCTTCCTCCGCCGGTTGCCCACGCAAGGACAACGGCTCCTGCCCGTTTCCGCGACCCTTCTGGTGTTTGTGCTTTCGGCGGCAGGTCTGGTCGCCTACCAGCGCTCCCAGTTCAACATGCTGGTCTACGCGGACGCGGTAGACAACGCGCAGATCGCGCGGAACCTCGCCGAAGGGCGAGGCTTCACCACGAGTTCCCTGCGGCCGTCCAGTCTGTCACTCAACCCAAAGCTGGACCGCCCTCCTGAGCTTCGACGGCCTCCGCTCGGCCCGCTAACGGAAGCGTTCTTCTTCCTG
Organism: Armatimonadetes bacterium CG06_land_8_20_14_3_00_66_21; assembly: GCA_002779825.1. GTDB lineage: Bacteria > Armatimonadota > Abditibacteriia > CG2-30-66-41 > CG2-30-66-41 > CG2-30-66-41. The sequence continues at coordinate 727 of PEVN01000466.1, forward strand.
TCCCGCAAACCCACAGACCGGGTGGCGTCGTACTACTCCTGCTGCTTCTTTCTGCTCACGCTGTTGTCTACCTGGCGCTTCGCAGTCGCGGTGTTCGGGTGGCAGACGGCATGTCTCGGAACGCTTGCGCTGGCGCTGAACCAGAGTCTACTTGGCGCCGCCATCTCCGGCATGCCGCTCACGCTGGCGTCCTGGCTGTTTGTGCTGCTGTGCCACGGGCTCTGGAAGCACCATGAGCGGTTCTGCGAGCGGCAAGACCCCGACCTCGCGCAGCCTCGGGCGAGTGAACGAGCCCGGCACGCGTTTTGGACCGGGGTGCTGCTCGGCCTGTGCTGCCTGACCTACTACGTCTTCCTCGCCGCCGTCCCTGTCGCACTTGTCTACATAGCCGTCCTCCACCCCAAGCGCCGCCGCCTCGTTCCCACGGCGCTCTTCCTGTGCGGGTTCCTGCTGTGCTTCGGTCCGCTGCTCGCCCGCAACTGGCGTGCCACGGGCGCGGTCGGGCTGGGCGTTGCCCCGATGGAGCTCTCGATGTTCACCGAGTACGCGCCGGAGTACACGCGGCATCGCCAGTT
>PEVN01000466.1:1312-3958 GCA_002779825.1 Armatimonadetes bacterium CG06_land_8_20_14_3_00_66_21
GAAGCACGGGAGTAGGCTTCGTCGTCGAGCACCCAAAGGCCGTGGTCCGCAAGCTGATCCGCGAGGGACTCAGCCTCTACGACCGGGTCCCGGCGTTGCCGACGGCGACGCTGTTCGGGCTCTTCCTCGTGAGCCTCTTCTACCGGGAAGAAGGGCAGCGCTCCTACCGAGCAGTCCGCCAGTTCGTGTGTTGGACCTTCGCGCTCATGTGTCTGACCGTGTGCGCTGTCCACGCGAACCCACAGCTATTCGTCCTCTTCGTGCCTGTCGTCATCGTCGGCGCGGTGCAGTTCCTCCGTGACCTCTGCGCCAGCGTGCTCAGCGGGACGAGCCTCGGCCGCTGGCCGATCCCCCAGGCGCACCAAGGGGCGGCAGTCACCCTTGCCATCCTGCTGCTCGCTGCAGCCCCCTCCCTGGTCGCCGTCTTCGTCGGCGTCCCGCCGGAGCCCAACCCCTCGAAGCCGGACTTCGCCCTGATCGGCACGCACTGCGGCAAGGGCGACCTGATCGTCACCGACGTGCCCTGGAGCGTGGCGTGGTACGCGCAGCGGACGGCGCTGTGGATGCCGGTGGACCCCGAGACGCTTGAGAAAGACGCCCCGAGGGCGGGAGGCGATCGGTGGCTCTACTTGTCGCGGATGTTCCCGACTTACCCCTCCAGCGAAGTCGCGCCGTGGGCGGCGGCGTACTTCCAGCGCGAGCCCCGCGGCAGTCTGCAAGCGCCAGTGAACCTGCCCTCCGGGGGCGTGTTGTACCGGCTGAAGTGACGACCGCCACCCAACGCCGGTGCCGGACGGATTCACCTCCCCGCAAAGAATTGTCGGCTCCGGGTTGATCCCAGAGCGGAAATCCTGTAGAATTGGGGTAGACCTAATCGCCACATCCAATGTCTGAGGAGTGTTCCGAGATGAGGAAGCAGCGCCAGGGGTTCACTTTGATCGAGCTACTGGTGGTCATCGCGATCATCGCCATTCTGGCAGCCATCCTGTTCCCCGTGTTCGCCCGCGCCCGGGAGAAGGCCAGGCAAGCGAGCTGCACGAGCAATCTGAAGCAGTTAGGCACGGCAGCCATGATGTATGGTCAGGACTACGACGAGACCTTCGTACTGACCGCAACGGATCTGAACACAAGCGAGGCTTGGGACGCGGGGGACATGACGTGGCGCTCCGCACTACACCCCTACGTGAAGAACGCCCAACTCCAGCAGTGCACAAGCTACAGACCGGGCGGGACGCTATTCTCTGGCACCGCAGGCGACTTCGGCGAGGCGAGCGGGTACGGCATCAACCGCGCGCACGTGTTCACAGGCGATACCTCGGCCCCTAATCCGCCGCCCGGCGTTTCTGACTCACGTGTGGCGGACTCCTCGAACGTGATCACCTTCACTGACGTCAACGTGACAACGAGTACACCTGCCCTGGGCTTCGGGAGTAACAACCACACGTTCACACGCACCGACGCAGCGCGCACTCGCCACAACGAGGGTGCCAACTATGGCTTCTACGACGGCCATGCGAAGTTCTTGAAAGCTACAGGCGTGCAGTGCGCCAGCGGCGATTGCCAGTGGTCCATCGAGCAGGAGTAGGCCGACCGACGACTAACCGACCGTGGAGCGACTCACCTTACGTCCTCCGGCCAGCTCCATGACTCGTCGTGTGACTCGCGTATCTACCGTTGCGTGGCCCCATATCGGCGCGTGGGGATGGTGTGTGTGCGACAAGGCTGCACAAGATTGCCGCGTTGCCAGGGGGACACACAGGTTGACACAACCCGTCGAAGCAGGTATGATTGCACTGCTCGCAAAGCCAGTGAGGACCCAGAAGAAATGAACCTGCAGGTAAGGCGCAACAAAGCAGCTCTGATCGTCGCTATAGCAACCGGTGTGGCAATGTCGGCTTGCTACGGCGCCCCGACATTCTACTTCGAAAACGCCGGTGTCACTCAAAGCGGCAGCACGTATACTTACTTCGGCGACGTGCGGGTGACCTCTCCGACGGGATCCATCAGCGCCTTCTACATCAACATCCACCCGGGGATCACGGACATCAGCAACCTGAAGCTCTACAACTACAACACTTCGGATGAATTCGCGAGTGCCTTCTGGACGAAGAACTTCTACCCGGTGGGACATGGCAGCAACCCGTTCACGCACGGCTACGGCGTCGTTGAGTACAAGTACACCGGCGACGCATCGGAGGGGCACGACAGGGTCCAGATTCGCTACGCGTTCGACAGCGGCATCGGCGGCGAGTTTGGGGGGAACCCGGGTAAGATCCTGACTTACGGGGCTACTGGAACCGCCAAGTCGAACGCGTCGGCGGGCTGGTGGATGGACCTCTTAGGTGGGGACGACAACGGGGATGCAGTCGCTTTGAACGGGTCTGCAGTGGTCCCCCACATCCCTGAGCCTGACAGCCTGCTCCTGTTGGGAACCGGACTGGGTGTTGTGTGGGGGGCGAGGCGCCGTCGACGCCGGCGCGAGCCGTGATTCGCCATGGTCAAGCCGGATTCCAGAGACCCCCGTCGCGAGCGGGGGTCTTTCCGTTTTCGGAGGCCGGCACGGGCCACGCTGCATTTTTCGACCTCGACGGCACCCTCACCACCCACCGCAGTTCTTGGCAGTTCCTCCACGAGCACTTTGGGACG
>PEVN01000438.1 GCA_002779825.1 Armatimonadetes bacterium CG06_land_8_20_14_3_00_66_21
CCTTCCGGTCAAGCGTTTCGGGGCGGTCGGAGACCTGCCCCGAGCTAAGTACGGTTGTAGTATTAGGCTCAGCACACTTCCAAAGGACGGTGTTTCACATGCGCGTCGTCATGAAGTTCGGAGGCGGGATTCTCGCCGATGCGGCCTGCTATGCGCGGGTGGCCGACGTGGTGAAACAGAAGGTAACCGAGCCCTGGGGCGGCGACGAGTTCGTCGCCGTTGTGTCGGCGGCCAAGGGCGTGACGGACCGGCTCATCGCTGCGGCCAAGGACGCGTGCAAGAACAAGGGCGGCATCGCTCCGTTCCTGGAGCAGCTCGAGGCGGAGCACCGGGAGATGCTCTCTCTGGTCCAGTCCGCCGAGCACCGGGCCACCGCAGAGGAACAGCTCAACCGCAAGTTCGAGCGGGTGCTGCACGCCATGACCGAGATCGCCGACGCTGGGCAGATGTCGCCGGCCGATGAGGACTTTGTCGATAGCTATGGCGAGCGGCTGTCCAACGTGGTCTTGTGCGCCTACCTCCGCGACCGCGACCTGAAGAGCGAAGCGCTGGATGCCGAAGACATCGGCATGGTCACCAACGGCAGGTTCGGCAATGCGCTTCCCATCCTCCCGCAGGTTCGGCGCAACCTGGAGGAGCTTGTCGAACCTGGAGTCGAGGACGGCCTCATCCCGGTGATCACCGGCTACTACGGGACAAACGTCCGCGGCGAAGTGACCACATTCGGCCGAGGCGGCTCCGATTACTCCGCGGCGATCCTGGCGGCGTGCCTCGACGCCGATGTCCTTGAGGTCTGGAAGGATGTCGAGGGCTTCATGACTGCGAACCCCAAGGCGGTCGGCGAAGACAAGGCCCGCAAGATCGACCGCCTGACGTATGACGAGGCCGAGGAGCTGAGCTACTTCGGCGCGGAGATCCTGCATCCGCGTACCATCGACCCCCTCCGGCAGCAGCAAATCCACTGCGTCGTCAAAGACATCCGCCACCCCGAAGCTAGCGGCACCGTGATCAGCGAGGAGGCCGATCAGTACGCGCTGGTGATCAAGTCAATCGCCGTGAAGCGAGGCATTGCCCTGATCACTGTCCGCGGTCAGCGGCCGGCCGACGCGCCCGGCTTTGCGGCGGACGTGTTCCAGACCATGGCCGATGCCCATGTGAGCATCGACGCCATTGCCACCTCGCAGACCGACATCTCTTTCACCATCAACGCCAGCCATCTCCCCCGGGCGTGCGAAGCGCTGGAGAAGATGGAGCAAGAACTCGTCCGCGAGTGGTACCACAACGATGGAATGGCCCTGGTCGGCGTGGTTGGGACCGGTATGCGAGGCACTCCCGGGATCAACTGGCGGGTGTTCAAGGCCGTGGGGACGGCGGAGCCTCCGATCAACGTGGAGATGATCTGTCAGGGCGGCTCCGAGATCAACATTTCATTCGTCGTCAAAGAGGACCGCGTCCAGGAGTGCCTGAAAGTCGTGCACGCCGAGCTGTTCAAAAACGAGGGACGCTGACCCTCTGCGGCGGGTATCCGTGACAGGAGGGCGCGCCCTGTCGCCGTTGGCGCTGGGGCGGGGCAAGACCTCTGCTCTCGTTCTGGGGTACGATGCTTGCATCGCTGCACCGGAACCGCGCGAGAGTGCTGACACACCAGAGGAGGCGAATGTTCGTGAAGATCCTTGTCGTCGACGACGAATCCATGATCCGCCAGTTGTTCAAAGATGCCCTGGAGAGCCTCCCCGACGTGGACGTGATCAGCGAGCGCAGCGGCTTCCGCGCCATGACCCGGGTGAATGAGGAGCCCTTCGATCTGCTCTTCACGGACATCATGATGCCCGGCCTGAATGGGCTCCAGACCATCGAGGAAGTGCTTCAGCTTCAGCCCGACATCCGGATCATCGTGATCACCGGGTACGCCACCGAGGACATCCTCAACGATGCACTCGCCAAGGGCGCCGAAGCCTGCATGAAGAAGCCCTTCGGCGTCATGGAGATCCGGCAAGCCGTCGAGCGCGTGAAGGGCGAACTGGGAAGCAGCGACGCCCCCGCCTGACGGCGCCGCTCAGCTTTCCGCCCGTTCCTGCCGCCCCGCTTTCCCCTCGAAGGGAGCCCACGATGAACCGGCACGCCCCACTCGTCCTCGCCTGCCTCGGGGTCCTGCTGACCCTCTCCCTCGCAGCCGCCGCAGACTGGCCGATGTGGCGCTGCGATGTCGGCCGGACGGCCGCCTCCCCCGAAAGCCTCCCGGCCGAGCTGCATCTCCAGTGGACCCGCGAACTGCCACGGGTGCAGTGCGCGTGGCCGAACGAATCGCGGCTGCACTTCGACACGTCGTACGAACCGGTCGTCGCAGGGAAGACGCTGTTTCTCGGGTCGCCCAACGAGAGCAGCGTCACCGCGTACGACACGGAGACCGGTCAGCAGCAGTGGCGCTTCTACGCGGAAGGCCCCGTGCGCTTCGCCCCGGTGATGTGGCAGGGGAAGCTGTACTTCGGTTCGGACGATGGCTACCTGTACTGCCTCAACGCCGCCGACGGCAAGCTGCTGTGGAAGCTTCGCGGGGCGCCGCAGGACCGGCCCGACTACCGCCACCTGGGCAACAACCGGCTCGTCTCGTTCTGGCCGGTCCGCGGCGGGCCGGTGCTGGCGGACGGCGTGGTGTACTTCGCGGCGGGGATCTGGCCCACGTTCGGCGTGTTCGTGCTGGCCGTCGACGCGCAGACCGGCAAGGTGCTGTGGGTCAACAGCGACAGCAACTACCTCGCGCAGGTGCGCATCGACCACAACACGCTCTTCGAAGCCGGTTTGTCGCCACAGGGCTACCTGCTGGTGAGCGGCGACAAGCTGCTGGTGCCCAACGGCCGCTCCTTCCCGGCGCGGCTGGATCGGCAGACGGGCAAGCTGCTCTACTACGTCCAAGGCTACCGACACGGCGACTGCCGCGTGACCACGCTCGGCAAATATGCGTTTGTGGGCGACGCCGGCGTGATGAGCGTCGAGGATGGCCGTGAGGTTGGCAGCCGCTGGGCGGCTGCCGGCGCCGACGCGCCCAATGTGTTCGACGGCAGCAAGTTCGACCTGTTCGAGGGGCCCATCGACGACTACAAGTTCTTCCCCGCCTGCGACGCCCGGTCGGTGCTTACGCCCGCCGCCGTCTACGGGGCGAGCAAGGGCACGTTCTACGCCCACGACCTGACGCAACCCAAGATCAGCGAGTTCGAGAAGAAGGCCGGCGCGCGCACGCTCAAGCCGTGGCGCTGGGATTTGCCCGAGCTGTGGAAGCTGCCCACCGAGCAGGCGAAGGGCACCCCGCCCAGCGTGGCAATCATCAAGGCCGGCAGCCGGCTCTACAGTCACGCCGGGAAGACGCTCCTCGCCGTCGAGCTACCGCCGGACAACGGGCAGCCGCAGGTCGTCTGGCAGCAACAGCTCGAGGGCACGCCGACGAGCCTGGCGGCAGCCGACGGCAAGCTATTCGTGGCGACGGTGGAGGGCGGGCTGCTTTGCTTCGGCGGCAACGCGGGCGAGCCCTACACGTACCCGCGCGCTGAGGCTCCGCTCCCCGAGGAAGACGCGTGGTCGGAGCGCGCCGCCGAGATCCTCCAGCGAACGGGTGTCTCGGAGGGCTTCTGCGTCGTGCTCGGGCTGACCGATGGCGGTCTCGTCACCGAACTGCTCCGTCAGTCCAAGCTGCGGCTCCTCGGTGTGGACGCCGATTCGGGCAAGGTCAACGCGCTGCGCGACCGGCTTGTCGCCGCAGGCCTCTACGGCACGCGGGCCGAGGTGTTCGTCGTGTCGGCCGCCGACCACGGCGACCCAAACGAGTTCCGCCTGCCGCCGTACCTCGCGAGCCTGCTGCTCACGGAACGCCCGAGCGGCGCGCTACGGGCGGTCGAACAGGCGCCGAGGTTGTTCGCCATGCTGCGCCCGTATGGCGGCGTGCTCTGCCAGGATTTGCCGGCGGCCGGCACCGTCGTCCTGGCGAAGGCCGTCGAAGCCAATCATCCGCGGAACGCGAAGGTTGAGGAGTCAGGGCGATTCCTCCTGCTGCGGCGCGAAGGCGCCCTTCCCGGTTCGGCTGACTGGACCCACGAGACGGCCGACGCCGCCCGCTCCTACTTCTCCAAGGACCAACTCGTGCAGGCGCCGCTGGGCGTCCTGTGGTACGGCGACGGGGCCGACTACGGCTTCTTCAAGACCAAGGACTACGGCGTAGGCGTGAAGCCGCAGGTCGTTGGCGGCAGGCTGTTCGCCTTCCAGATTCACACCAACTCGCTGCACGCCCTCGATGTCTACACGGGCCGGCTGCTCTGGAAGCAGCCGGTCGAGCACTTCACCCGCTACGCCTCGATGGAGGACGGTATCTACGTCGCCGGCGGCGACAAGTGCGTTGTGTACGACCCCGCCACCGGCAAGCCGCTGAAGACGTTCCCGTTCGAGGCGAAGCCGGGCGCCAAGTCGTTCGTGTCTGACATTCGCGTCGGCGACGACGTGATCGTCATCGCCGCCGACTTCCAGAAGGTCCGCGCCATCGAGAAGGGGCTGTGGGACAGCAAGGTGCTGGTGGCGCTCGAGCGGCAGACGGGCAAGCAGCTCTGGGCGCGGGAGGCGCAGGAGCGGTTCAACAACAACGCCTTCGCCCTCGGCGCCGGGCTGGTCTTCTGCGCCGACTCACCCGCCGCCGGCGAGGGGGCGGCTGCCGTGCGAAAGGGCGAGTTGCCCAAGGAGGCGCCGTCCGCGATCATGGCGCTCGACGCCCGCACCGGCGAGACCAAGTGGACGGCGACCACCACCAACGCCTACCGCACCTACAACGCCGACGGCTGGCTGAGCCTCCGCGGCAACGACGACTGGCTGGCTTACTCCGCCGAGACCGGACTGCTGCTCGCCGGCAAGAACGACCAAGTGCGCGCCTTCGACGCGATGACCGGCAAAGACGCATGGCAGAAGCGGATCGGCGGTGGGCAGCCGCTGCTGCTGCGGCACGACACGTTCATCAACCAGGCGGGGCACACCTACAACGTCCGCACGGGCGAGTTGGTCAGCGGCAGCGCCCTGTTCGTCCGCGGCGGCTGCAACTACGCCGTCGCCGGCGAGCACCTGCTGTTCGTGCGCGACCGCTGCGTATCCTACGTCGAGCTGGATAGCCGCGCCAAGCACTACCTCCGCAACATCCGCTCCGGGTGCAGCAACAGCCTCGTCGCCGCCGGTGGCTTGCTCAACGCGCCCTGCTTCTCGGTCCAGTGCATCTGCAACTACCCGATCCAGACTTCCTTCGCCATGGTCCACCTGCCGGAAGTAGAGCGGTGGGCGGGGCAGGCGCCGGTGTCGATGCGTCCGTAGCCGCGAGCGCCACTGACCTTCTGCATCCCCGCGCGTCACGAGTCCCTGTCCGTCCCTTCCGTCCTTTGTGTCCTTGGTCTCCCCCGCCGCACCGGAGCGCTCAGAGATCCAGCGGCAGCGGGCTCTCGCCGGTGATCAGCCGCGCGGCCCGGTTCCGAGTAAAGTAGCTCCAGCCCCACTGCAGGAACACCAGTTGCCGGTTCTCGAACTGGACCAAGTACATCAGGTGGACGAAGAGCCACGCCAGCCAGGCCGGGTACCCGGTGACGCGCAGCCCCTTGATGTCGGCAACTGCCGCGGCGCGGCCGATGGTGGCCATCATGCCCCGATCACGGTAGCGGAAGGGCGGCAGCGACTTCCCCCGCAGACGCGCCCGGATCAGCCGGGCGACGTACCGCCCCTGCTGCATGGCGACCGGCGCGACGGCGGGAAGCGGCTTGCCATCCGCTCCCGCGTGGTGGGCGAGGTCGCCGATGACCAGGATGTCCGGGTGGCCGGGCACGCTGCAGTCGCCCTCCACCAGCACCCGTCCGGTCCGGTCCAGTTCCGCACCGGTTGCCTCCGCGCACGGACGCCGTGCCTCCGCGCACGGACGCCGTGCCTCCGCGCACGGACGCCGTGCCTCCGCGCACGGACGCCGTGCGTCCGCCAGCACCTGCCCCAGCGGCGAAGCCTTCACGCCGGCTGCCCAGATGACGGTGTGAGTCGAGATCGTCTCGGTGGCCTCGCCCGCGCGAATAGTCACGGCGTCCAGCCGCACGTCGGTGACCATGGCGCCGGTGCGCACGGTGACACCCAGCCGCGACAGGGCAGCCGCGGCCGCAGCCGACAGGTCCGAGGGGAAGGGCGGCAACACGCGGTCGGCGCCCTCCAGCAGGAGGATCTGCGCATCCGCCGGGTTGATGTGGCGGAAGTCGCGCTTGAGCGTGTCGTGGGCGATCTCGCTCAGCGTCCCCGCCAGCTCCAACCCGGTCGGCCCGGCGCCGACGATGACGAACGTCAGCCAGGCGCGGCGCTTGTCGGCGTCGAAGGTGCGCTCGGCCGCCTCAAACGCCAGCAGAATCCGCCGCCGGATCTCGGTGGCGTCTTCGACGGTCTTCAGCCCCGGCGCCAGAGGCTGCCAGTGCTCGTTGCCGAAGTAGTGGTGAGAGGCGCCCGCCGCCACGATGAGCGTGTCGTAGCTCACCGCGCCATCGCTCAGGATGACCTGCCGCTTCTCGGCGTCGATGCCCGTCGCCTCGGCGAGCAGCACACAGGCGTTGTCCTGCCGGCTCAGAATCGCGCGTAGAGGCGCCGCGATGTTCGCCGGCGACAGTCCACCGGTCGCCACCTGGTAGAGCAGCGGCTGGAAGAGATGGAAGTTCCGCTGGTCGATCATCGTCACGTGAACCGGCTCCCGGCGGAGGGACAGCGCGGCGTACAGCCCCCCGAAGCCGCCGCCGACGATCACAACGCGGTGGCGGCCCTCACACCTCCCTGACTGCCTGCCGCAGGGACACTGGGCGCCGGCGCTGGGAGCCTCCATGGCGTCACTCCTTCCCGGGCGCCCCGGCTGCAGCCCGGTCCCGGATCTGCTGTTCGAGCGCGGCAGCCTCGTCGTTTCGCCCCAGCGCGCGCAGCGCCCGCGCCTTGTAGGTGTCGGCGTCGCACGGGCCGCGGTGCGGCTCCTCCGCGGCGACGGTGAGGTACCGCTGCCGCTTCTCGTCCAGACCAAGCGCCTTCGCCTCCAGCGCGGCCAGCCAGTAGATCCACGCGTCCTGCGGATGAGCCGGCTTGCCGACGCCCAGGTTGCGGGGGTACTGCATCGCCGCTTCGAGGTCGGCAAGCGCCTGCGCGTGGTCGCCGCACGCGCTCGCCGCCGCGCCACGCTCCGTCCGGCAGCGCACCCAGATCCTCCGCATGTCCCGAGCGCCCTCCCACGGGAAGAACCGGTGGGCGCGCAGCATGGCTAACGCCTCGTCGTGCTCCCCGGTCTCAACCAGCAGTTCCGCAACGTGCGCCGCCACCTGCCACTTCTGCTGCACCGCCTCCGGGGCGCTCCGCAGCAACGTCAGGCGCTGCGCGGGCGTCTTGTCCAGGTGCTTGGCGAAGATGCCGACCAGGTCGAGGTAGTACCGATGGTCGTCCGGGTTGCGCTCGATGGCCCGCCGGTAGTGCTCCGCCGCCGCCTTCGCATTCTCCTCCCAATGGAGCGCGCCGAAGCCGAGGTTGCGGTGCAGCACCGCATAGCTGCCGTCGATCTCGACCGCCGCCCGCCACTGCGCCATCGCTTCGTCGTACCGGTCGAACGAGGCTAACAGGTTGCCGAGGTAGAGCATGGCCTTCCAGTCGGACGGGTCTTTCTCAACGGCCCATTCGAGGATTGGGAGTTCCTCGAGGCGGGAGGGGAAGCAGAGGTAGGGAGGGCACTGTTGTGCGCGCAAGAGGGCTTGCCCGGCCTGGTCCTGGCGCCCGAGTCGGTTCTGCCAGTAGGCCAGTGTGCAGTAGAGCATTGGATCGGGTCTGCACGGCAACCAGCGCTGCACGCACGCCTCAAGCGTGCTCACGGGCCGGCTTGGCAGCGCTGCGTCGTCCCGCTGCAATGCGAACTCGACCCACATCTGTGGATCGCTGCGTGTCCAGTGGACCAAGTGCGCGGTGGCTTCCCACGGAACGGTCCCTTCTGCTTGGCCCAGCAATGCCCGACGCCACGGTCCAAACTCTACTGTGTGGGCTGCGGGCGGGAGCCCGGTGTACCCGGCGTCCTCAATTCCCTCGGTGAGATTCAGCCAAGTGAGCAGCTTCGTGGCGGGACCGATCCGCCCGCCCTCCATGTCGCGGGCCTGGCGGAGGGCATCCTCGGCCGTTCTTCCGTCACCTGCAAGACACCGCGCCACGCCCAAGCAGTACAGAGCGGTGTACCCAATCGAGGCGCTGCTAGGTGCGGCCTTTAGGGCAGCCTCGAAGTGGCTGGCGGCAGATTCGTACTGGCCACTGCGCAACTCCAGTTGACCGAAGCGCACATGCGTGGCGGCGCAGTCGCTGTCCTGCCCCAACGCCAACTCGTACACCCGCCGCGCCTCCCGATGCTCCAGCCGCAGCATCGCTTGGTCCGCCCGCTCGCACAGCTCCTCGGCAGTGCACTCCTCCTCGGGCTTCGGCTTCGGCACGACATTCTCGCCGGTCTCGGCGACCTTGGGTTGCGTCGTGTGCCGCGGCGGGTGGACGTAGCGCAGGATCTCGGCGTCGCGTTGGGTCAGCACCAACTCGCCCTTCCAACCGGGCTCCAGCGGGAGCGGAACCTGGAAGACGAACGGCACTGCCGGGTCGAGGTCGAGGCCCTGGCTCCAGACCGTCTCGCCGTCACTGAGCAGCGCGAGCTGCGCGCCCTCTCGCTTCGCAGTCGTCGTCGCTCCCACTTGCACGAACGCGCCGCGCACATCGAAGTTGAGCGCCGCCTCCTCATTCGCCCATACCCAGCCGTCCATGCCGT
>PEVN01000454.1 GCA_002779825.1 Armatimonadetes bacterium CG06_land_8_20_14_3_00_66_21
TTCCGCGAACTTCCACTTCGGTGTGTTCTTAACCTTCGCGGGTATCCTAGGCACATTGTCGGAATGCCGCCGGGCGCGTTCGGGTCTACTGGCCAGCACCCGGGTTGGGCATCTGGTGGGGCGACTTCCCCAACCGCAAGTACGGCATGGTCGAGTTGCTCGGCCACGAAGGCACCCATTCGTGGGTGCTGCCGTTCCCCGAACCGATGTGGAACGAGGGTCTCGCCACGTACGTGGGCATCCTGCTCGGACGTGACCTGGGGCTCAACGACGAGGCCGACAAGACGCTGGCGAACTGGATCGACGGCGCCAAGAAGCATGACCCCGAGATGACCAAGCTCGACCTCGCCACCGGCAAGGCCGTGCCTCACGTCGTGGCGATGGCGAAACCCATGTGGATCTTCGAGCAGCTCCGCAACGAGAAGCCCGACGTTGTCGCGCGCTACTTCCAGGCAAAGCGCAAGCTCGTCGACCCGGCGAAGGTCAAGCGGTACCCCGCCGACGACTCCGTGGCCGTGCTGAGCGTGGCGATGGGACGCAACCTGTTCCCGTGGTTCCAGTCGCTGGGGATCAAGGTGGATTCGGCGAGGACAGCGATCTCCGTACCGTAACTCGGCTGCTGCTGCCCCCCGATGGCTTCGGGCTGACCTACTTCAGACCCGTCTCGCTGCACGGAACACAAAGCCGCTTGCCGCCTGCGTCACGAACCCGCGTCGCCATTGTCGGCTCCCCGCAAGTGTCGCACTGGACCGAGTCGTGGATGCTGGCGCGCTCAGGCAGTTCGAGGGGGACTTCCTGGATGTCGAACAGCTCGTCGAGGGGCGCGACCAGCATCCTCCGCGAGCGTTCGTCCTTCGACGCCGGCTCGCCCTCCCCTCGTCGTTTCGGCTTTGCCGAAATGCCCGCCTTCCCATCGCTGCGGCGGGCGACAGTGTACACGTGCTTGCCGTAGTCGCGGAAGAAGAAGTTGCCCTTGCCAAAGGTGCAGCCGGTCAGCACTTGGACGGCGTCCACACCGCAGGCGTCGTGCTCGACGAGGGTGACGAGTTCTTCGTCCTCCGCGCGACCGGTTCTGAGTCGCGCCAAGGCTTCGTTGGCTGCGCGCTAACCGATCACGATTCCCGGACACAAATGCCCGTGGAACTTGATGACCGCCTGCAGGTCGGCAGGGAGGTCGGGGTAGGGTTGCATGTTGGTTACCTCAAGAGGGTCAACGCGGCTCCGTCGTATCGGGCTCGCCCACATGAGGATAATCCACCACTGAGTGGTGAATCATCATGGACGAACGGCGGCCGTGCGTCCCTCACTGCTCCGCTCCCTCTGAGTCACCCGCCTCGGTCTTCGGCGCCACGCGCTCGGACTGCTCCACCCGCAGCACCGGGTCGAGCTTCAGTGAGTGGCTGGACAGGAGGTAGAGGGCGTTGGTCTGGCGGAACTCGCCGTGGCGGGTGAAGTAGTAGATGAAGCTGCCGGTGTCGGGATTGCGCTCGAGGAACTTGTCCTGCTCGGACCAAGCGCGGGTTACCTTGCCCTGCACCTCGTCGTGCAGGTGGACCGCGCCCGACGGGGCGAACAGGTAGATGTGCTGCGTGGCCGTCGGGTTGCGGTCCACCAGGATCTGCCGGCGGCGGCGGTTCATCTCCTCATTGGGCAACACCCACACGCGCACCACGAAGAACGCCACCACGAGCACCTGCCCAAAGCCAGGCCAGCAGTGACACCAGACCGGAAAGGCTGATTCCCGTGATCGCGGCGATCCGTTTCGGCATCTCGACTCACCTCCGTAGTGCTACTGGCGAACAGGCACGGTGCGGAGCCACTCGCCCACGGCGCGGAACTTCTCGGCCGGACAACCGGGCGGGGCAACGCCGGCGGTGGTGAGGACGGTTCGGCGGTTATCGGGGCAGGCTTCCAACTCGGCGGCGAGGTACTGCTGGAGCTTCTCCAGCGGCCACAGCCAGACGTTGACGTTGGTCCCGCCGACCAGCGTCTTGCTGGGAGCGTCGGTGCGCCCGTCGACGAGGCGCGTGTTGCCGAGGGTGGGCGAGGTGTAGGCCTCGATGCTCGCCGCGGGGATCGTGTTGATCTCCCGCAGGAGCACCCGCGTATGTCCGCACATGTGCAGCTCGTGCAGCTTGCCGGCGGCCTTGATCTCGCGCCCGTAGTCGCACAGGTGCTGGTACGAGTACTCCCGGAACTGCGTTGGGCTGATGAGCGTGGTCGAGGTGTTCTCGACAGAGCAGACGATGTCCGCGGCGGTGTTCCGCGCCACCGTGCGGACCAAGGCGACGTTGGCGGCGTGCATCAGGGCGAGCAGCTCGGCCATCTCGTCGGGGTGGTCCAGCAGCATCAGGTGCACGTTGATGGGGCCGATCACGTGCTCCACAAGGTGCATCAGCGGGCTGGTGCCCCACCCGCACAGCGTCATCCCGCGCTCACCGACCTGCTGGCAGTGGGCCCGACTCCGAGCGACGGCTTGCTCATTGGCCGGACACTCCAAGTCGGTGTAGACCCAGCGGAAGCAGGCAAGGTCGGCGAGGGTCTTCACCGGGAACTCGGTCGGGTGCCAACTCGCGGAGTCGGGATCCCACGTCCACTGCTCAATCAGGTCGCCGTCGGGAGTGTGGGTGACGCGCGTCTCGACGTTGCCCTCGGTACTGCGCTCCGTGCGCACGTGCGGGCGGACAACGCTGACGCCGTGTCCCACGCCAACCAGCCCGTCGGCGTGGAGGTAGTCCAGCAGCTCTTCGTTGGACCAGTTGCGCACAGGCTCCGGCTGGCCCGCTCGCCACGTCGGGTTGGTGACCTTCGCCCAGTACGGCAAGCGGTCCACCTCTTCGCCACGGTACGCGGCCAGCAGGCGCTGCCGGGAAGTCAGTTCGTCGTCGGGGAAGACCTTGCCGTCGATCTCAGACACCGCGCGTTGCCTCCCATCTTGCTCTGGGCGAGTGCGCTGATTGTACCGCCAAACCAGCAAGCGCGGCGCGGGGGCCGTCGGCCCGGGCAGGTACAATGGAGCGGCGTTGCATCGACCCGCACCGGAGGAACCGATCCGTGCTTTCATCACCCAAACGCCCCCTGCTGCTCCCGGTCTCTGCTCTCGCCTTCCTCGCCATCGTGTCTCGCCACTCCAGCGCTGCAGACCAGCCGCAGTGGGGCGAGCACTACTCGCGGAACATGGTCTCAACCGAGATCGGGCTGCCGGACTCCTGCGACCCGGGGACCGGCGCGAACGTCAAGTGGACAGTGCCGCTGGGGGCGCAGACGTACAGCACGCCGATCGTCGCTGGCGGCAAGGTGCTCATCGGCACCAACAACGAGCCTCCGCGAGACGCGCGGCGCAAGGGAGACCGCACCGTCCTGCTGTGCCTCAATGAGGCAGACGGCAGCTCGTGCTGGCAGCTCGTCGCGCTGAAGCGAGGAGGCGACCCGTACTTGGACTGGCCGAATGTCGGCATCTGCTCGCCGCCGACGGTTGACGGTGACCGCGTGTACGTGGTGAGCACGCGCGGTGAAGTGCTGTGCCTCGACCTGAACGGCCAGGCCAACGGCAACCAGGGCTTCCAGGACGAGCGACACTTCCTGGTGCCGCCCGATTCCGAGCCGCTCGATGTAAGCGCCACCGACGCCGACGTGCTGTGGGTGTTTGACATGGTGAAAGAGGTCGGCGTCTACACGCACGACTCGGCGCACACGTCGATCCTGATCGACGGGCAGTGCCTCTACGCCAACACCGGCAACGGCGTGGACAACACACACCGCGCAATCCGCGCGCCGGAGGCGCCGAGCCTCATCGTGCTGGACAAGGGAACCGGCCGGCTCGTCGCCCGCGACGGCGAGGGTATCGGCCCGCGCACCTTTCACTGCACGTGGTCGTCACCGGCACTGGCCGAGGTGGCCGGACACAGGGCGGTCTTCTACGGCGGCGCCGACGGCGTGTGCTATGCCTTCGACGCCTGGCAGTCTGCAGCGACGGACACCGTCGGCAAACTGACGAGGCTCTGGCGATTCGACTGCGACCCCACCGCGCCCAAGGAGCACATCCACCAATACGTCGGGAACCGCCGCGAAGGGCCGAGCACCATCAACTCGATGCCCGTCTACCACGACGGCCGGCTGTACGTGGCCGCCGGCGGCGATGTGTGGTGGGGCAAGACCCACGCGACGCTCAAGTGCCTCGACGTGGCCTCGGCAGTGGGCGACGCCGGCCCCAAGGAGCTGTGGTCGTACGCCCTCGACGAACGCACATGCTCTACTCCTGCCGTCTACAACGGGCTCGTCTTCCTCGCCGACTGCGGCGGCCGAGTGCACTGCCTGGATGCCGACACAGGGCAGCCGTGTTGGGTGCACGAGGCGGGTGCCGAAATCTGGGGCTCGACCCTTGTCGCCGACGGCAAGGTCTACGTGGGCACCCACGGGGGCGAACTGTGCACCTTGGCTGCGAGCAAGGAGAAGAAGGTGCTCGCCACAGTCAAGCTGGACTCCACGATCCACGGCACCCCAACCGCCGCCAACGGCGTGCTGTATGTCGCCACAATGAAGCAGCTCTACGCGCTAGCCGTGACCCGGTGACTACAGAGCCCGCCGCTCCTCGCGCACCGTTCTCGACTTCCTATCCGTTGCCGACCTGAATCCGCTGGGACTATCAGGGGCGTGTCCCAACGGATTCGGGGCGGCAACGGATTGACGGGGCAAGGGCAGGGCTGCTGGGACGGTTCACGGCCGCCAGTCCAGCATGTAGACGGCGCCTTCGAGGTGTGTTCGTTGGCGCGGTTCGCCACCTTCGGCGGGGATGAGGTGCAACTGCGGGTACTTCCCGACGAACGACCCGAACGCAATCCGGCTTCCGTCGGGACTCCACTTGACTCGGCCGCACGCCCCCGCCAAGTGCGTTAACTGCCGCTTGTCGCTGCCGTCGAGCTGCATCACGTGGACTTGCGGCACCCCGTCGACGCGGGCGCAGTAGGCGATCTTCTCGCCGTCGGGCGAGAGGGCTGGCGGGTCGGACGAGCCGTGGAGATCGTCTTTGCTCAGCCGGCACTCGACGCACTGGTTGCCCTCGGTCAATCGCCGCAGGTTGCGCCCGTCGGGCTGCACGCTGTACACGTCGCCGTCGCGACGGAAGAAGACGACGGTGCTGCCGTCCGGCGTGAACCGGCCGCAGTAGGAGTCCGGGTGGTCGGGCGTCAAGCTGACGAGACCGGTGCCGTGGCCCGCGAGGGCCAATCCAGCGTCTCGAGGTCGCGGGTCACCAACACCACGCCGCGGGTGTGGAAGAAGGGGTGTTTGTCCACGGTGTCTCCGTCGGCAATGATCGCGGCGGACGTCGGCGCGGGTAGGGTACTCGGCTAAAATGGGTGTCAGTATGAATCCTCTCTTGGGCCTTCTGCTTTCTGTCGGGCTGTTATTGGCCGGCGTTTCCGCGGGCGGCGCTGACGTGCCGCTGATCTTCCCCAACGCCAGCTTCGAGGAGTGGGCGGCGCTCCCGCAGGAGGAGCCGCTGTGGGACCTGCGCGACCGCTCGTTCCCGACGGGCTGGACGCCGGAGAGCTACACGGGCCGGCCCAGCCTCGCTCGACCGGCGCTCAACGCACCGGAAGACGTGGGCGAACGCGGGCAGCGGTGTCTGTACCTCGACGGTCAGATCGCCTCCGCCAAGCTGTGTGCTCCGCTGCCGACGTCGCTCAACCGCACGGTGCTGCTGACAGTACGCGCCGGCGGCGCCGGCGGGCATGTGCGGGCGGCCGTGCGGGCCTACGGTTGGCCGCCAACGGAGCCCCTATTCTATCAGACCGAGCTCCTCAACGCCGATACAGAAGAGCGGTGGCGCACCTAGAGCGATGTCGTCTTCCTCCAGTACGGGCGCGGCATGCACGAAATCACGGTCGAGCTGGAAGGCCGGAGCGTCTTCGTGGATGATGTTCGACTGACGGCGCTGGACGTGGAACCCGCCGGCGCCCCCTCGGAGTTGAGCCTGCCCAGTGTTGAAGAGGCCCCGACCATAGACGGTGTCGAGACCCCGGGCGAATGGGAGCACGCAACCTGGCTCACGGGCTTCGCCAACCTCAGCACCGGGTCGCTGGTCTTGCGGCAAGGCCGGGTGGGGTTGTCGAGCGACGGCGAGAAGCTCTTCGTGTGCGCCCGCTGGCTGGCGCAGCATGGCACTGTCGTCGGCGCGTCGCCCTCTCCCGGCGCCTCGGACAGGATCGTCCGCGCCCAGAGGTAGGCGATGGGCGTCGCGCCATCGGGGTCCTTGGGGTAGAACTCGGCGAGTTCCTTCTCCGCCCAGCGCCTCGTGCGCCGCCTGGGTCAGCGCGCGGCTCGTCTCCAGATAGGCAGGCACGGTCGAGTTGTCCCAGTTGGCGAAATCGGCGATGAAGTCCAGCAGGAGGGAGCGGACCGAGTTGAGGTGCTCCGGGTTGTCGGCCCGCAGCCCGTCCTTCAGCTTCGCCAACTGCTGCCAGCGTGCCCAGGTATCTTCGGAGCAGGCCGCCGCCAAACCCTTGTCGGACACGCACTTCCCGGCGAAGTCGGTGCTGATCTCAACCGCCCGCTCCCGGAACGCCACCGGGCAGTGGGCATCGGCCGGATCGGGCCACAGCGCCGCACAAACCACCGCCCGGCACGCCGCCAACGGCCGCCGCGCCCATCAGATGTGCAGGGTCGAGATGGGCCCATGCCGAATGCTCTTCTCCCGCCGCGCGTGGGCAGAGATCTTCTTGATCGGGAGGTCGACTTCGATGAGGCGTTTGGGGTAGGGGGTGGTCATGGGGTTGGTCCGTCGAGTCCTTCGTAGGGTAAAGCTCCAGCTTTGCCGCCCTTGACCTTGACCTGCTCTTGCCCTGACGTCACGTCAAGGTCAAAGTCAACGTCAAAGTCAACGGCGGCAAAGCTGGAGCTTTACCCTACGGGGGGTGTTGCGTTGCCTCAGGCCTCGGCCCAGTTGTGTTCGGCCACCCGCTCCCGGATGTCCGCCTCGAGCGCACTGAACGCCGGCAGTGTCCGCAACGGCGAGAAGTCCGCGATGAACTGCGTGACAAGCTTCGCGCAGGCCCGCACGCGGAGTCGGCGGCGCCGCCGCCCCGTGAGTCCGCTGGCCTCCCGCAAGAGCTCGTGCAGGTCTCCCTTGGGGTCGGGCCTCTGCTCAACGTCGGCGAGAGGCGGAAGGGCCATCGGCATCCGACCGTTTGGGTTGGCTGCCGCCCGCCGCAGAGCCGCTTCATCGAACAGCAGCCACGCCTCCTGCATCCGAACCGGCACGACACAGACGGCCGGCGGAACTGCTGTTGACTTCACGGCGGCGGTCAACGCGTCCTCAATCTCCGCGACGCGGATGGCAGGGGGCTCCCGTTCGGCATCCCGATGCACGAACACCAAGTCGCAGGGATACAGCTCGATGCTCCACTGAATGCGAGCTGGCAGCGACTTCGGCGGCCTCTGGAGTCGGCGAAGATCGGCCCACTCTGCCTGGATCGCGCGGCTCACCCGGTTCTGGCGCAGGAGCCAGTTCAGGAGGGGGAGCAGGGCTTCATCTGAACTGCCATCGGAGACTAGGGTGTAGCGAAGGTCAGACATCAGTCGCCTGTCACCTCGGCGAACGGAAGCAGGGCCTGGAGGTCAGGTCGGTCGGCGACGCGGCGCTTGGGTGGGACTAGCGCGCGCGCCTTCGAAGGCCCCTCGTCCCCGCTCTCGGGCTCCTCTTCGGGCGGCCCGATTGGGTTCAGGTAGGCAAGGAGCTTCCCTCGGGGCACGATCTCGACGGGCTCCGCCCCCTCCTCACGCCAGGTGCCGGGCAGGCAGGCGAACGAGACGCGGCCGAATCGGTCAGTCTCGCCAACCGTCTTCAGCGTCTCGGCGACGAGAAGGCTATCCTCGGGAACCTGGCCGACCACCGCCGGCGAGTGGGTGTTCACGATGACTTGCCGCAGTGGATTGTCGGGGCCGATTGGTCCCCTCGGGTCGACCGCGATGTCCTGGAGCAGTTGCAGCATTGCAGGGATGCGCTCCGGGTGGATGCCGTTCTCGGGCTCCTCGAGGCAGATCAGTCCTTCCGCCTTCGGGTCAAGCTCGAGAACTGCCAGGGCCAAGAACCGGAGCGTGCCGTCTGACAGGACCCGGGCTGGGTGAAGTGTGTTGTTGTGGTCGGTAGCGATGAGCGTGAACAACTCCCGCTTCGGGTCTTCGTCAACGGTGATGTCCCTCACGTCGTCGATGAGCCCCGACAACCGGTTCGCCACTTGCGCATAGACTTGCATCTCCTCCTCTCCGAAGTCGAGGGTGTCGGGTGAAGAGAGCGGTCGCGGCCTTCCCTGATGGGCCAGGTGGAAGAGCGCTGCGGCGAGGTGGGAACCATCGGGCCCCAGAACTGCGGGCGCGCGGAAGTCGTCGGGACCTCGAAGCGCCGCCGGTTCCAGTTGGAGGAGTCGCCACGACTGCATCTCGCGCCGCGCCATGAGGACCGTGGGGCTCTCCGCCGCGGTGGCAGCCGACAGCACGCTCCGCGGCAGCTCGCCTGCCGAGCGTAACAGGGGTCTGCCCTGCCGCCCGTCCTGATGGAGCTTGATGACCGGCCGGCTGCCCTCAATGACGGTTGAGATGAAAGGCGAGGCCGTCCGCCGCCCCGCGACCGCAGACCCTCGCCACTTTGCCGCGTGCGGGAACAAAAGGTGCGCCGTTGCCTCCTTCTGGTTGATGTGCACCAGCTCTTCCTTGCGGATCTCGAGGGGATCGGCCGCGCGACCGCCATTGCCGTCACGACGCGCGATGGTCAGCGAGTACCGGAGGAAGGTGATGCTGGCTTTGGCTTCTTGTCCCAGGTCATCGACGCCTGTCCGGGGCACGATCATCTCCGCCTCAAACGACATCTCCTGGGCATGTTTGTCGCCGACGTGGTGGAAGAGGCTCCGAACGTCTGCTGTGCGGCCCGACTCGCCTCGAACAGACGACGCGGCATCAATCAGGGTGTGGTCGGCCAGTGCGCTCAGGAAGCCAATCGCGTCGAACAGGTTCGACTTGCCAGTAGCATTGGCGCCGGCGATGCACGTGAAGGGTCCGAACCGTACGTCTACACCGATGAGGTTCTTGAAACCGTTGACCTTGAGACGTGTGAGCATGGTGCTACTCCGTCGAGTCCGTCACTGTGCTCTCCATGATACAACCTGGGCGCCACGAGTGTCAGCCTCACCTGCCCGTCGTAGGGTAAAGCTCCAGCTTTGCCGCCCTTGACCTTCAGTGGAGGATGGCAGAACGGCGACGGTCAAAGTCGAGGTTAAAGGGCAGGTCAACGGCCGCAAAGCTGGAGCTTTACGCTACGGGTGGCTGTGACTTCAGGATCTCATTCGCACCGACATGGTAGTGCTCCACGGTGACGACGGACTCCCAGCCCAATCGCACCGGGTCCTGGAGGGGGTGGACTTCCGGCACGTCGGCGCAGTTGAACACCACGTAGAGCCAGAAGTCCTTCTTCAGGCGCTGTGCCGTCTTGTACTCGTTGGTGGTCAGCGCCACCTCGCCCACATGCGCGCGGCCCTTGACCTCTGATGAAGCGCACTTCGACGGCGGTGTCGGGGTCTTCGGGGTGCGGACGCCGGGAGATGAGGTCGAAGCCCCGGTTCTCCTGCTCGACGCTCTCGACGCGCCAGCCGCAAGCTTCTTCGTGCTCGCGGACGGCTTCGACGGCAATCCATTCGATCTCGGGGTCGCTCACCATCAACCTGCCCGAGGGCGTGTCGCGCTCGGGGTGGGGCAACACCCAGGCGGCGCCCAGGTGCTGGATGTTGCTGATGGTGCACTGCTGTTCCTTCTCCAGGTCGGCACGGCGCTGCTCCAGTCGAGTGTTCAGCTCGTCCAGCTTGTCTTCCAGGATCTTGATCCTGCCGTCCAAGCCGGTCTCCTGGGAGCGCGCCTCCTTCTGGTTCAGCAACTCGGCGAACTGCACCTGTGCCCGGTCGACGATGGTGTTGAGGCTGATCTCCAGGTGCTCCGAGAGGGTGCGGACTTCGCGCTCGCGCTCGCGGCGCACGTCGTCGAGCAGAGGCAGGAGCGCCTGGCGGTGCAGTACCGCTTCGGCGGCTTCGCGGTGTGATCGGTCCGATCGGTCGGATCGGTCGGATCCGTCGGTGCCCTTCGGCGCCAACGAAAGATCCAGGAAGATCGTCGGCTGCCGCACGTCGATGGTTCCGTCCTGGCTGGTGTGGGTCACGAACAGCCGCTTGTGGAGCACGTGCCCCAGCCCGTCGCGGATTTCCGCGGAGAACACGTCGAGCTTTGCCGGGTCTGTCCGGTGCAGGTCGTAGAAGACGGTGCCGCGCTGGAGGTCGCCCTGCGCCTGGTCCTGGACGAACTCACGGACGCACTCGAACAACGGATGCCCGGGCGTCACCCATTCCAGCGTGGGGTCGCGGGTCAGCAGTTCCTTGTCGAAGACGATCTGCCGGTACTCGCGGCCGAGCTTGCCGAACTGCGGCTCCAGGCGGTCACCGTAGGGCAGCACCGTCCGGGGCAACCTGCCCACCCGGTAGATGTGCTCGTTGGTCCGGTCGGGGCGAGGCGTCAAGCCAGCGAGCGGCGAGGCATGCACGAAGAAGTCCTCGATGACCTCCGGCACCAAGCGCCGCTCCTTCGCCTCTTCCGACTTGCCCACGATGGCGGAGAGGTTGAGGTCGCGCTTGGCCAAGCCTTCCAGCGTGGACTCCGTGATGCGCCGGAGTCGGTCGGTATCGACTTCCTTGACGATGCGGTCCTTGATGACGGCTTCGGTGAGGTTCCGGGCGTACATCTCCCGGAGCATCCGCTCCAACTGGTTTGCCGGGAACACGTCGCCCAAGACGTTGAACACCTTGCCCGTGCGGTTGGGGTCGAGGTCGTTCTCGATCTGCTCGATGCGGTCGAACAACTTCTCCAACACCCGCCCTTCCCGGGTGTTGACGCTGACGAAGTTGGAGATCAGGCAGTCCTTCTCCTGTCCGTAGCGGTGGATGCGCCCCCTCCGCTGCTCAAGCCGGTTGGGGTTCCACGGGATGTCGTAGTTGATCATGTACCAGCAGAATTGCAGGTTGATGCCCTCGCCGGCCGCTTCGGTGGCCACCAGCACTTGGCAGTCTTCCCGGAACTCGCGTTCGGCGTAGATGCGCGTCCCCGATCTCCTCGCGGAGGTCGTCGGGGTCGATGGAGGCGACCACGTCTTCCAGCGCCGCGAGGATCTCCTGCTGCTCGTCGTCCGGGAGGTCGTCGAAGTCGTCCGGCACGCGCTTCTTGATCTGCTCCTGACGATAGGCTTCCGGGTCTTCCAGGATCTTCTCGCGCTTGGCCTTCATGCGCTCAAGCGTCCGGCGCACGGCGTAGACGCTGGACGCGAACCGCCGCTGGAGCATGGCCCTGGTGAACCCGAGGGCACGCCCCCGGGCGGAGTCGTCTTGCGATGCCTTGATGGACTGGTCTTCGACGTAGCGGGTGAGGCTGTCGTAGAAGTCCAGCTCCTCGTCGTCGATCTCGAAGCGGCACGTCTGCACGGTCCGCCGAGTGAACAGGCTCTTCGCCTGGCCGGTGTCGGGATCGGGGAAGGTGACCAGGGCTTCCTTGACGCGGCGCAGGTAGAAGGGCGCGCTTCGGGCGTCCATCGCCCGTTCGAGGCTCTTCACATCGCCGTACACGTCGGCGTCCAAGAGCCGAAGGAACAGGCTGAAGTGGTCGGGGTCGCCCTTATGCGGCGTCGCAGTCATCAACAGGAAGTGGTCGGTCATCTGCGAGAGCGACTCGCCGAGTTGGTAGGCCAGCGTCTTCTTCTCTTCGCCTTCCTCGCCGGCTTTGCGCGCACTCATCTTGTGCGCCTCGTCCACAATGATCAGGTCCCAGTGGCTCCGCAGGAGGCTGTCTCGCGCGTCGTCGACGCGAGACACCCAGGAGACGGAGGTAATGCACTGGTCGATATCCTGCCACGGATTGGCGCCGTAGTTCGCGCGGAGCACGTCGCTGCGGAGGACCTGGAAGTGCTCCCGGAACTTGTCTTTCAGCTCGCGTTGCCACTGAAACGACAGGTTCGCCGGCGTGACGATGAGCACGCGCCGAATCAGCCCGCGAACCTTCAGCTCCTTGAGGAGCAGCCCCGCCATGATGGTCTTTCCGGCGCCCGGGTCATCGGCAAGCAGGAACCGAATCCGGGGCAACCGCAGGAAGTAGTCGTACACCGCCTCCAACTGATGCGGCAGCGGATCGACCCGAGCAATGGACAGGCTGAAGTAGGGGTCGTACTCATACGCCAACGCCAACCGCATGGCCTCGATGCCCAACCGGAACCGTTCCGGGTCGCCCTCGAAGGGCTCCGCGTCCTCGGTGGCAGTCAACGCTGCAAGCTGTTCTGCATCGAGGATGGGCTCGTGGACCCGCCCGGTCTGCAGTCCCTTGCCGACCAGCTTGATCGAGTCTCCCAGAGGCGCGGCGACAATGACCTGGACCGGCGCGGGGAGAACCGGGCCGGTGACGACTACGTTGGGTTTGAGTTGGTTGGGATCCAAGCCCGTGTTCCGCGCGCCCGGCTACGTGTGGGTCTACAGACGCTATCTCTGCGTCTCGATACGCCGCCCTTGTATTCGACGCCACGTAGTTATACCCGCGAAGGTTAAGAACACACCGAAGTGGAAGTTCGCGGAACTTCCCCGGCAGGCGTGCAGCAGACGTAGGACAGAGGCTATTCTCCCAGACGGAGCCGAAGTCGCACCGGGACTTCGGTGTGTTCCCAACCTTCGCGGGTATAGCGCTACAGCCCGCCGGGGCGTATGAGTTGCGCGTGCACTACCGCTACCGGCCTGCCGAAGACGCAGGCACTGCCCATGCGGTCATCGGGCCGGACTTCGGCATCCGCGTATCCCGGCTGGACGCGGAGGAGGGCGACCCACGTTGGCGTGAAGAGCGGCTGCACTTCGTCGCGCCCGACAACGCAGCGACTGCTCCGGTCCGCCTCACTCTCGGCCAATGGCAACTGAAAGGCGCGTCGGACTTCGATCAGGTGGAGCTGTACCCCGTGAAACTCAGTCACCGGGGGTATGGCGGTGGCGTCTTGGGCGAGGGGGAGAGCGTGACTGGACCCAACTACCTCTTCGCCGCTCCGTTGGACACTTGGCGCACGGTCAGCCGTCCGTTGGCCGGCTTCACGGCGGTCTTCCACGACAACCGGTGGCGGTTCATGGCGGACGGCCAGTACGTGGTCTACAGACACGCCGTCGCCGGACGCAGGCTGGTGACGGCGGCCGTCAACCCTGGGGTCTGGTTCCACGAGCCAAGCAGTTTGCGGCTGAAGGGGGAGGTCTCCACCGACGGGCAGAGGTACCGTTCCCTTGGTGAGGTCCGCCACAGCGCGCCAGCGCCGTCCTTCGCCGTGCCGCCAGACCTGCTCCCGGCCGCCGAGGTCTGGGTGCGGATGAGTTGTGACGCGGCGGACGCGTCACCGCCGACGTTCTTCCAGGTCAACGGCTACGAACTCAGTGCGACACTGGCGGGGGCGCCGCGGGACGGCGCGGGGCAGACTACCGCGTTGACGGTCCTGGGTGAAGTCGAACGCCGGCAGCCAGGGCGGCCAGTACTCCGGCTGCTTGCCCTCGGGGAGCTTGAACGTCAGCCCGTCGAGGTGCGGAGCAGCACGTTCCAGCTCGACCAAGTGGTCCCGCAGGTACGATGGCGTGGGCAGCGCCGACGCGAAGGCCACGAGCTTCTTGTCACGCGCGACGAAGTTCGAGGGCTGCCACGCGGACAGGTCAACGGCGACCTCCTCAGCGTGGGACACGGGTGTCAAGGCTGCAAGCGGCAGCAGTGCCAATACGCCCCAGCCGAACTCCATGGTGAGATGACTCCTCAGTCTGCTCGCTAACGGCAGAGCAGTACAACAAAGTCTCCAGGATAGCGCGGGAAGTGCGACACTGTTTGGCGGTACAATCACGCAGTCCATGTCGTCATTGCCGGGGCCGCTCTGTGACCTTCGCGGCTCGGATCGATTGCGCATTCACAGAGGAAGCCAAAGCATGCAGCTCACTCTTGCTCTCTGTTTCACCCTCCTCACCCTCGGCGCCGCTGCCAGTGCGGCCTCCTCGCATGGCGTGCCCTTGACTCGCAAAGGCCAGCCCGTGGCGAGCCTCGTCCTCGCCAAGCAGCCGACGGTCGCAGCGAATTTCGCGGCTCTGGAGCTGCAGGCACATATCCGCAAGATCACCGGGGCGACGCTCCCGATTGTCGATGAGGACGCCAAAGTGGGCGGGCCACGAGTCCTCATCGGCGAGAGTGCGGCAACCCGGGCCCTGCGGGTGACAACGAACAGCCTCAAGTACCAGGAGTACCAGATCCGCTTCCTTCCGGACACCGTGGTGCTGCTGGGGAGAGATGCAGAGACCACGATCAAAGACGGCGGCTTCCCCCGCGCGCCGGGGAAGTTCGGGCGAGCGTGGGAGTGCGACGGCAAAACGGCCGCTGCCAGCATCGCTGAGCCGGGCTTCAACGATGAGGTCGGCACGCTTGAGGCGTGGGTCTGGATGCCCGCGGCAACGAGCGAGAAGCACGGCACGATCCTGCGCCTGGACGGGGCCGACCCGTGGACCTATCACATCGTTCAGCGCGACATGAACTCCAGCGCAATCACCTACACCACCTACGACGGCAAGGAAGTGCACTGGATCGGCTCCCCACCGTTGGCCGAGGGGTGGCATCACTTGGTTGCCACCCACGACCTCGCCGCCGGGAAGACTGAGTTGTTCGTCGACGGCAAGAGCGTCGGCGCCGCCCCCTATGTCAAGTCCACCTGCAGCCGCGCGCCGCTCAACCTCGGCGGGCTGCCTTCGGACACCGGGTCGCTCGGGAACCCCTTCGTGGGGCTGATTGACGAGGTGCGCGTCAGCAAAGTCGTCCGCAATGTCACCCAGGACGCCGGGGGTGGTCCCTATACGCCGGACGCCGACACTTCAGTTCTGCGGCACTTCGACGAGGAGAGCGGCCAGCCCCTCAACGTCGCCGGCGCGCCCACTGCCAGCGCCCCACTACCGGGCTCCTACGAGGACCGGGGCACGCTCGACGCGACCTACGACTTCCTGGAGCGCTACTGCAACGTCCGCTGGTATGCGCCGACCGACCTCGGCACCGTCTGCCCTCGGACTCCCAGCTTGACGGTGAGCGGCAGCGAACTCCGTTTCGCCCCGAAGATGATCCACCGCTGGATCACGCCCACCTCTCTGTACCTGCCCGGACCGCCGGATACCGTTCCGGCGCGGGACGTCGCAGTCTGGAAGCTGCGCATGCGGATCGGCGGCCAGCCCTTCTGGGTTTGTCACTCGTTCCAGGGCTACTACGACCTGTACCTCAAGGATCACCCGGATTGGTTCGCCCAAGGCTACCCCGGTCAGCCTCCGCAGTTGTGCTACACCAACCCGGAGTTGATCGCCCAAGTAGTCGAGGACGCGCGCAACTACTTCAACGGCAAAGGCGCTCCGCCCGGCGCGGCGGCCATGGGCGACGTGTATGGTCTCGTCCCCATGGACAACAACTCGTGGTGCAAGTGCCCGCAGTGCCAGGCCGAGCTGAACCAGAGCCAGATGAGCAACCTGCAGTTCAACAACGGCAAGGCCAGCGACTACCTCTTCGGCTTCGTCAACAAGGTTGCGCGCGAGGTCCGCAAGACGCACCCCGACAAGTGGATCGGCGCACTGGCCTACTCAGACTATGCGTACTACCCCGAGAGGTTCAAGGTCGAGCCGAACGTCGTCATCCAGACCTGCCTGCACACGCGCAACTGGTGGTGCCCGTCCATGGAGGTAAACGACCGCAAAGTCCTTGACGACTGGCGCCGCCAGGACCCGCAACGCCCCCTTTACCTGTGGCTCTACTACAACTTCCCGGCCCTCAATGCCCTCTACGGCGAGTGGCACTACTACCCCGGCTACTTCGCCCACACCGTCGTCGAGCAGATGAAGTGGTACCGCAGCCGCGGAATCCGCGGCATTTTCATGGAGCACTCCAGCGAGTTCCGACAGAGCTACCTCATGGATCAGCTCGAGTTCTACGTGACTCTCAAGCTCGCCTGCGACCCCAGCCTTGACGGCAACAAGCTCATCGACGAGTTCTTCTCCCGCTACTACGGGGCCGCTGCCAAGCCCATGCAGGCACTCTACAACCAGATCGAGGAGACATTCTCCAACCCGCGGAACTACCCCGTTGACATCCAGAAATCGCCCGGTCACCAGCACCAGACCGAGGAACTGGCGTGGGGCTCGCTCGGGACCGAAGAGCGCATGAGCCAGGGACAGAAGCTGATGGATCAGGCGAAGGCGGCGACGGCGACCCCGGAGGAGAAGCAGCGTGTAGCGCTGTTCGAGCAGGGGCAGTGGCAGTACCTGCTGGAGGGGCGCAAGGCCTACGCTGCCCATGCTGCGAATCGCGCCCAGGCGCCTCCGCAGGTACAAGCGCCGCGCGTGACCGGGAACGCTGTCCCCGCCGTCGGCAGCGACGCCAGCCAGTGGATTGACTGGTCACAGGCGAAGGACCTGGGCGGCTGGGGGACCCTCAACGGCGACCCAACCCCGCGCAAGCTCTCCACCCGCCTCGCGCACGACGGTGCGTTCTTGTACGTTCAGCTAACCGAAGAACTCGACCCCGCCAAGCTCGTCGCCACGCCGATGATCTATGACGGCGACGATTGGGAGGTCTTCATTGCGCTGCAGCGGAACGCCGGCCGGCGGCAGGTCTGCGTCAGCCCCACCGGTCAGGTCGTCTCGGTGCCCCATGGCGAGGCAGAGGGCACGTGGGACGGCGGCGCCGTCGTCGCCTCGGACACCAAGGACGGGCGCTGGACGGTGCGCCTCGCTCTGCCGCTGGATCGGCTCCTCCCCGGCGGTCTCAAGCCCGGCAGTCTCTTCTACGCCAACTTCTACCGGGCCTCGCCGAGAGCCAGCAACCTGCTGTCGTGGACGCCCACCTTCGCCAGCGGCTTCCACGACACCTCGCATTTGGCGGAGATCAGTCTGGCGCCGTGAGGGGTGCTGCAGGTCCGCGCGGTCGCGGCGGGTCCGGCTCCGGCTGCTACTCCTTGAACCAGCGCTTCAGCAGGCGCTGGCTGTTCTCGGGCAGCGGCGGAGACGGCGGCGGGGCTCTTCGCGGTGCCGAGAAGCCCGCGCACGGTGCTGAACTTCGACCCGGGTCAAGCGGGAATGGGGCGAAGCTGCGCTGCTCAAGCAGGCGCATCCGTCAACCGGCACCCCCTTCGGGTCGTGGTGGACTCCGGACCCTGCCGTCACCGCCGGTCTATGCTCCTGCCCTTTTCGGTGGTGCTCCACGCTGGTATAGTGACTTCTTCCCAGCCGCCGTCAAATCGACAAGGATGATGAATGAACATGGCAACCATTACCTGGACGAAAGTCGATGAAGCCCCCGCTCTGGCCACCTGGGCCCTGCTGCCCGTTCTCGAAGGCTACCTCAAGGGCACCGGGGTCGAGATCGAGACGCGGGACATCTCGCTGGCCGGACGCCTCATCGCGAACTTCCCGGAAGGGCTGACCGAGGACCAGAAGATCCCCGACGACCTGAGCGCACTCGGCGAGCTGGCCAAGACACCGGCCGGCAACATCGTCAAGCTGCCCAACATCAGCGCTTCCGTGCCCCAGTTGCAGAAGGCGCTCCGGGAACTGCAGGCCAAGGGGTACGACCTCCCGGACTATCCGGAAGAGCCGGCCACCGAGGAAGAGCGGGCGCTGCAGGCGCGGTTTGCAGTGGTGTTGGGATCAGCCGTCAACCCGGTCTTGCGCGAAGGCAATTCCGATCGCCGTCCGGCCGCCTCGGTCAAGAAGTTTGCGCAGAAGAACCCCCACCGCATGATGCAGCCCTGGCCGGAGTCGGGCTCCAAGGCGCGGGTGGCGCACATGACCGAGGGCGATTTCTACGGCAGCGAATGCTCGATCACGCTCGACGAGGCGTGCACCGCCAGGATCGAGTTCGTCGCCGCCGACGGCGCCGTTTCAGTCCTCAAGGACAAGCTGCCCCTCCAGGCCGACGAAGTCCTGGATGCTGCCGTGATGAACGTCGCGAAGCTACGAGACTTCTACGCCGAGACCATCGCAGCCGCGAAAGCCGAGGGCGTCCTGCTCTCGCTCCACCTCAAAGCCACGATGATGAAGGTGTCCGACCCCATTTTCTTCGGTCACTGTGTCTTGGTGTACTACGCCGAAGCGTTGGACAAACACGCCGCGGTACTCAAAGAGATCGGCGCGAACGTCAACTTTGGTCTCGCCGACGTGCTGGCGAAACTCGACCGGCTGCCGGCGGAGAAGCGCGCCGAGATCGAGGCCGACATCGAGGCGGTCTACGCCACGCGCCCTGCCCTTGCCATGGTCGACTCACGCAAGGGCATCACCAACCTGCACGTGCCCAACAACATCATCGTCGACGCGTCCATGCCCAACGTGGTCCGGGACGGTGGGAAGATGTGGAACCTCAACGATGAGCTGCAGGACACCCTCGCTGCCATCCCCGATCGCTGCTACGCAACCATCTATCAGGCCATAATCGAGGACTGCCAGCGTCATGGACAGTTCGACCCCGCCACCATGGGCAGCGTCTCCAACGTCGGGCTGATGGCGCAGAAGGCCGAGGAATACGGCTCCCACGACAAGACGTTCGAAGCCTCCGCCCAAGGAACGATCAGGATTGTGGCTACCAACGGGCGGGTGCTTCTCGAGCAGACTGTGGAGCCGGGCGATGTCTTCCGCGCTTGCCAGGCGAAGGACCCCGCCATCCGCGACTGGGTGAAGCTCGCCGTCACGCGAGCGCGGGAGTCGGGAGCGCCTGCCCTGTTCTGGCTGGATGCCAACCGCGGCCACGACGCCCAGATCATCGCCAAGGTGAATGCCTACCTGCCCGAGCACGACACCGACGGTCTCGACATTCGCATTCTCCCGCCCGTGGAGGCCATGGCCGTCTCCCTCGAGCGAATCCGCAAGGGCGAGGACACCATTTCTGTCACCGGCAACGTGCTGCGCGATTACCTGACCGACCTCTTCCCCATCCTCGAGCTCGGCACCAGTGCCCGTATGCTCTCCATCGTGCCGCTCATGAACGGCGGGGGGCTCTTCGAGACCGGCGCCGGAGGCTCGGCGCCGAAACACGTGCAGCAGTTCGTCAAGGAAGGCCACCTCCGCTGGGACTCCCTCGGCGAATACTGCGCGCTCGTCCCCTCGCTGGAACTGGTGGCGAAGCAGACCGGCAACAGCAAAGCCGCTGTCCTCGCCAGGACGCTGGATCAGGCCATCGGCGCCTACCTCGAAGCAGGGCGCCTGCCGTCACGCAAGGTGAACGAGATCGACAACCGCGGCAGCACCTTCTACCTCGCGCTCTCCTGGGCGCAGGCCCTGGCGGAGCAGACGGACGACGCCGAGCTGCAAGCCCGGTTCGCTCCGGTGGCAAAGGCGCTGACGGAGGCCGAGGAGCAGATCAGCCAAGAGCTCCTCGAAGTCCAGGGCCCCCCAGTCGACCTCGGCGGCTACTACCTGCCCGATCCGGTCAAAGCCGAAGCCGCCATGCGCCCGAGCGCGACTTTGAACGCCATCATCGACGCGCTCTGAGAGCGCGGACCGCAGACCGGCAAGCCACCAGTCTCTCCGCTTCTCACTCGCAAAGCCGCTGGATCTGGGGTGAGTCCCAACCACCGGGCGGGCATGAGTGGCTGGTTCTCCACCGGATTCCGGGGCGGGACTACACTCGTTAGCCTGAGCAAGCGGAGGCATTCCTGACGGCGGGAGGGAATGCTGGAGCGCGTCGAAGGTCGCCTGTGCGCGGGGGCTTCGACTTCCTCCACTCCCTGAGCCTGAGCCGGGGGCATCTTGGCGGAGAGCCTCTGCTGGTTGAGCGTTCGGCGGCGCGCCCAAGAGCTGATCGACCTCGCCCAGAGCCTCCCGGCACGAGCGGGACCGGGCGGATACGCCGGGCAGGACCGTTGAATGCTGCACCGGCTAACGCAGTAACCGCAGAGAGGTCAGTATTCGGGGCGTGTCGTTGACGGCCTGGTCCAGCCAGAGGCACCCGTTCTTCAGGGCCAGGCGGCTTTCAATACCTTCAGTACAGGCAATGACCTCCTGTTGGAGAACCGAAGCACCCAACGACTGGAGCAAGGTGAACGGCGATGACAACCACTGATCGTGCACCCAACAACGACAACCCCGCGTGTCCGCCCGCCCCTCCGGCAGCTTGGATTGACGGCTACGTGCTGGCGAACGGTATCCGGATCCACTACTGGCGTAGCGGTGGGAGCAAGCCAGCGCTGCTGATGACGCACGGCTTCTCCGACGACGGGCTGTGCTGGACGAACTTCGCGAAGGAGTTCGAAGCAGACCTCGACGTGATCCTGCCTGACGCGCGCGGGCACGGACTGTCCGATCCGCCAACTCCCGCGGACGGTCCGGACGCGCAGTGCGAGGACCTGGCAGGGCTGATCCGCGAGTTGGGACTGCAGAAGCCGATTGTGATGGGGCACTCGATGGGAAGCGCCTCGGTGGCGTGGTTCGCCGCCCGGTACCCGGACGTTCCTCGCGCAGTGATCCTGGAAGACCCCCGGCTGACCCCTTGGCTGGCGGGCGGTCCTCGCGGCCCGGCCACCGACGCCGAGATCGACAAGCGGCGCGCACGGGTGCTGGCACAAAACAACCGTTCCCAGGACGAGCTTGTCGCCGAATGCCTGCAGCAGAACCCGCACTGGGGGCGTTCGGAGTGCGAGTACTGGGCCCGGTCAAAGCGGCTCCATCACCCGAACACCGTAGCAATGAGTCCCGGCAAACGGCCGCCGATGAGCGAACTGCTCACCCAGATCACTGCCCCGACACTCATTCTCAAAGCGGATGCCCAAGGCGCTGATCGGCAGCAGAACGAGGAAGTCGCTGCGCTGCTGGCAAAGGGGCAGCTCGTCCACGTCGAAGGCGCCGGCCACTGTGTTCGCCGCGACAGGATGGAAGGGTCGCTCCGGGTGCTGAGGGCGTTTCTCGAAGAGGTGTGAAGTGACCGAGCGCCAACCCCCTCGCACTCAGGGACACTCCGTGTCCCCCCTCACTCGTTGCGCAATCCCGCCGCCAGGGGTACGGTACTCTCATGAAACAAGGACTGCGCCTCATGGTCTCCCTTGCCGTCGTCGTACCTCCCGCCCCAGAGAGCGAAGCTCCGTACCCGCCGACCGTTGGTCTTGAGAGCATCGCTGCACTGATTGCCCAAGCACCCAAGACACACCCGCGCCTGTTGGCCACTGCCAAAGACTTCGCCGTGCTGCGGCAAATGGTGAGCAAGTCCACTGCCCACAGAGCCCTGGCGGAAGGGGTCATCGCTGAAGCCCGGGCTTTGCTGACGCTGGCGCCCGTGACCCGAGAGCTGGAAGGTAGGCGGCTGTTGGGGCAGTCCCGGCGCGTACTCAAGCGAACCACCACGCTGGGGATGGCTTACCACCTGACCGGTGACGAAGCGTTCGCCCGACGCTGCGAGGAGGAGATGGTTGCCGTTGCGGCGTTTCAGGACTGGAACCCCAGCCACTACCTGGACGTGGCGGAGATGACCTTGGCGATGGCGATTGGCTACGACTGGCTCTACGACCAGCTCGATCCTGCCAAGCGCGTGCTGATTCGGGACGCGATCCTCGACAAGGGCGTTCGCTTGCCGGTGGAGAACGACCGTTACGCCGGCCCCATGCAGGCCAGCAACAACTGGGGACAGGTGTGTAGCGCGGGGATGGTTGCGGGGGCATTGGCCACGTACGAAGACGAGCCGAAGCTGGCAGCCACCCTCGTTCACCTGGGGATCCATGCCGTCCCGCACTCGATGAAGGCATTCGCACCCAA
This sequence comes from Armatimonadetes bacterium CG06_land_8_20_14_3_00_66_21, assembly GCA_002779825.1. Taxonomy (GTDB): domain Bacteria; phylum Armatimonadota; class Abditibacteriia; order CG2-30-66-41; family CG2-30-66-41; genus CG2-30-66-41. Next base: position 21,840 of record PEVN01000454.1, read on the forward strand.
CGGCTGCTACCCCGAGGGACCTGGGTACTGGGGCTATGGGACCAGCTTCAATGTGGTCCTGTTAGCTGAACTGGAGAGTGTGTTCGGCACGTCGTTCGGGCTCACGGGCGCCCCCGGGTTCGCCGAAACGGGAGCCTTCCCCGCCCTCGCTTGCGGACCGAGTGGCGAGTTCTTCAACTACGCCGACGGTGGCTCGGGCCGCGGACCGCAGGAAGCGCTCTGGTGGCTGGCGCAGCGCTTCGACCGCCCCGACTACTTGCTCGGCGAGCGGGCAATCCTTGCGCGACAAGTCGACCGCATGAAGACGGCCAGCAGTGCCGGCGGCAGCTCCGGCCGACTGCTGCCCTTGGCCCTGCTGTGGATGGACAACGACGACGAGCCAACCAACATCCGCATGCCGCTGCACTGGAACAGTGGCGGTCCTGTGCCCATCACCATCCACCGCAGTTCCTGGACCGACCCCAACGCCTCCTACATTGGGCTGAAGGCGGGCTCCCCTTCCGCGCCGCATGGTCAGATGGACACCGGCTCCTTCGTGCTCGACGCCGACGGCAAGCGCTGGGCACTGGACCTTGGGGCCGAGGGATACAACGGCATCGAGTCCCGCGGCATGAGCCTCTGGAGCAGCGCGCAGGGCTCGGACCGATGGACCATCTTCCGCCAGGCCAATGCGGGGCACAACACGCTGGTGATCGACGGCCAGCTCCAGGTCGCCAAAGGGACAGCCAAAGTCGTGCGCTTCTCGGACGACCCGGCGGCTCCTCACTCGGTGATCGACTTGAGCGCCGTCTATGGGGGGCAGGCGAAGCGCGTTCTCCGCGGCGTGGCAAGGATGCCCAGCGGCGAGCTCCTGATCCAGGACCAACTCGAGGGTCTCAAACCGGGCGCCAAAGTCCGGTGGGGGTTCCTCACCCGAGGAAGCTGCCCGCCACCTGCCGCTGCCGCCGTCACCCTCACGCAGGACGACGCCACGATGAGAGTCACGCGCCTCAGCCCGGACGAAGCGCCTTGGACGGTCATCGACACCGAGAAGCCGCGGAACGAATGGGACTCGCCAAACCGGGGCACCCGGATGTTGGCGTTCGAAGCGGCGGCACCGGACTCGGGCGAACTGACTTTGGCTGTGCTGTTCACGCCGGGGAGTTGCACGACCAGCGCAGCCGGGCCGATCAAGCTGCGCTCGCCCTTGGAGTGGTGAGCGCCTGGCGTGGCAGGCGGTTCCTTGCTGGTCAGTTGCGGCAGAGCTATACTCCGGCCCCTACTCAAACAAGAGGTGCAGTGACATGTGTGCAGTCCTTTTCGCCGAAGGGCGCGCGGCCGGCGCCAAGCCCCTTCTGGTCACCTGACTTAGCCGGCGGAGTTTCCGCGACGGCAAGCTGCAGGACAGCCTGGGACCGTACGCCGAAGCAGTGCGGGAACTGGCCGCCAGAGAGAATGCCCCGCTGGTGGATCTGTACGCGCGCAGCACGGAAGGGGTTGAGAAGCTGGGTCAGGAAGCCGCCGATGAATTGGGTCCCGTCACGGACGGCAAGCCCGATCGCACGCACCTGAATGCCAAAGGCAGCGACGCCATAGCGGAACTGGTCGTCGGGGAGTTGCGCAAGGCCGTGCCCGAGCTGGTGCCGTCCCTGAAGTGAGGGCACGCACAGCAGTCCCAAAGGGACACGATCCTTCCAAGACCCAGCCTCGCTCACAGGATGCGAGCCCGTCTTTCTCCGTTGCTGGAGAGGGTGGGGACGTGTAGCGCAAAGTGGCGGTCTGCGGAACCGCCCACGGCGGCTGGAACGGCTCGCGCCACGAGGAAGCTGAACAGGTGGTGAACTTCCCAAACGATGAGTGAGTACCAGTACTACGAATTCCAGGCGCTCGACCGCCCGCTAACACGTGACGAACAGGCGTACCTGCGCGCCCTCTCCACCCGAGCGCGAATCACGCCTACCAGCTTCACCAACGAGTACAACTGGGGCGACTTCAAGGGCGACCCGCGGAAGCTGGTGGCGCGCTACTTCGACGCACGTACGTGTTTAGCGTCGTGCAAGCAGCCGCGAGCGGCTGGCGCGGTAGGCTGGTGCAGCGGGAGCGGC
>PEVN01000049.1 GCA_002779825.1 Armatimonadetes bacterium CG06_land_8_20_14_3_00_66_21
CTTCCGCGCCTCGGCGACGGCGCTGTTGAGCGCGGCCTGGCTGATGGAAACAGCGCCCGTCTTCTGCGCTACGGCCACAGCTTGGGCTTGCAGCCGGTCGCTGACCAACTCCCGCAGCGTCACCCACTGGAGCCGATCCATGAACCGGGCAGAGGCTCTCCGGTCGAGCTTCTCCAGCTTCGACTTGTCGGGCATCGCCGCCAGCCGCGCACCGACGGCCTCGTCCAGCTCGGCCAGTGTGATGACCTCGCCGTTGACGGTGGCCGCGGGACGGGAATCGGCGCTGTGCTCAGCTCGGGGTGGCCGAGCGCTCAGTGCAAGCAGGGCGAGGCCGGTGAGTGCGAGTCGCAGGTGGGGGGAAGTCATGGGGACACCTCTTCTGAATGCGGAGTGTGGAATGCCGGCGTGCGGCGCCTTCGCAACCTTGTCGGATCATGCGTCTCCAGGCTGCACGATCAGGTACTCCCCGCCGGTGAAACTGCGGCGGCCTCACACTCCCGGCGGCAGTTGGGGCTTGGGCGTGGACGGGCCGCCCTTCTCGGTTTCGATGCCGTCGAGGAGGGCGCGCTGCGGGGTGCCCTGGCGGTAGACGGCGCGGGCTTCTTTGAGCCAGGCTACCCAGGCCTCGTGCAGTTCCTTGGCGACTGCTTGCGCCTCTGCGGCGGCCATGGCGGCGGCTTTCTTTGCTTCGGCGGCGGGCTGGAAGAGGGCTTCCACCGTCTGCACCTTGGCCTGGAAGTCCGTCCGCTTCATGCCGGGGAGCGGTTCGTAGGTGGCGGCGGCGGGCGTGACGGCCCAGACGCTGTCGGCCTCGCGGCCGCCTGACTTGCTGCCTTCCCCGCTGCTGCGTTCGGCTGCGTGGTACCCGTTTCGCGTGTCAGGCGCCGCAAAGTCCTGAGAGCCGCCTACGACCGGGCCGGCTGGGGCGCCGTTATATTCGGTTCCAGGCTGCGGGTCAATGTAGAATTGGGGAAGGAATCGGAAGAGGAACGGGCGAAAACGCTGGACGGCTCTAACCACGAATGCGCTAAGGCAATCGGTTGCGGCAGCGACGCGATGGGCTATCATTGAGAGCCGGTCTCACCGCGCGACTCGTTGGCGCCGGCCAGTCGCGCTGCCCACTCACCTTCGTGCAGTTGCAGGGAGCCAGACATGCCGACAACCAGTAGGTTCTCCCCGAAGTCCCGAGCCCTCCGGTTCTTCCTGATCCCGGGCGCGTTGCTCTCATTCGCAGCGACGTGCGCGGGCGAAGCGCAACCAGCCGCCGTCTTCACGGACCGCACGGCCGATCTCGGCCTGCAGCTCAGCACCGACGCGGCCTGCTGGGCGGATTTCGACAATGACGGCTGGGTCGACCTCTGCGCCTCCGGCGTGGTGTGGAAGAACAACGCCGGGAAGGGATTCACCAAGCTCGCTGACGCCGGTGCCTCGGTGGCCGCCGACTTCGACAACGACGGGTTCGTTGACCTGTTCTGCTGGTCGTCTCTGCGACTGTATCGCAACGACGCCGGGAAGGGCTTCGCTGAGGTCAAACTGCCCGAGCTTCCCAAGTGCGTCTCGCGGGGCGCCTGCTGGGGCGACTTCGATGGCGACGGCTTCGTGGACCTCTATGTGGGCGGCTACGAGGACTGGGACGCCGGCATCACCTATCCCGACATGGTCCTGCTCAACGAGAAGGGCAAGGCGTTCCGCGTCGCCTGGACCGAGAGCCGGTACCGCGCCCGCGGCGTCACAGCGTGCGACTTCGACCAAGACGGAGACCTGGACGTGTACGTGTCGAACTACCGCCTCCAGCCCAACCTCCTGTGGCTCAACGACGGGACGGGCAAGTTCAGGGACGTCGCTGCTGAGTACGGCGCCGTGGCCACGTCCCCAGGCTTCGAGGGCGGCCATGCCATCGGCGCTGCGTGGGGCGACTTCGACAATGACGGGCTGATCGACCTGTTCGCCGGCAACTTCGCCCACGTGGACAACCGCGGCGACCAGCCCAAGTCGCGCTTCCTGCGGAACCTCGGCCCGGAGAAGGGGCACAAGCTTCAGGACTTGGGCACTTGCGGCGTGTTCTACCAGGAATCGTACGCCTCCCCCAGCGCAGGCGACTACGACAACGATGGCGACCTGGACCTGTTCTTCACTACCGTCTACGGCACCGCTTCGTTCGGCAAGAAGAACTACCCCGTGCTGTACCGGAATGACGCCAACTTCACGTTCGCCGACGCAACCGCTTCCGCACAGGTGGCGGAGTTGAGCCCGACCTACCAGGCTGCTTGGGCGGACTATGACAACGACGGCGACTTGGACCTCGCGTCGGGGGGGAAGCTGTTCGAGAATCAGGGCAACGGGAACGCCTGGCTGAAGGTCAGCCTGCAGGGCGACGGAGTGGCAGTCAACCGCTCCGCAATCGGCGCCCAGGTACGGGTCAGACTGGCCGGCACGGTCCCGACCCGGCAGGTTGAGGCGGGTACGGGGGAGGGGAACCAGAACGACTTGACTCTCCATTTCGGTCTCGGCCAACAGAAGGCACCCGTCGCCCTGGACATCTTCTGGCCCAACGGAACCAAGCAAACGGTCGCCAACGTCGAGCTCAACCGCTTGGTCACGGTCAGCTTCAGCAAACCGAAGTGACGCGCTCTCCCCGCGTCATACTCAGCGTATAGGCGGCTCAGCCGCCAGCTCAAGCCCACCGATCAGGAGTCGAGTGACATGCACCCAAGATACCTATCCCTGCTTGCGGCCTTCGCAGCCGCCGTTCCCGCCCACGTGTACGCGCATTGCCAGGTCCCCTGTGGCATCTACGATGACGCCAGCCGGTTCGCCACGTTGGAAGAGCACGTGACTACCGTCGAGAAGGCGATGAAGCAGATCACCGAGTTGTCCGCCGCCGAGAAGCCGGACTACAACCAACTGGTCCGCTGGGTCAACAACAAAGACCAGCACGCCGACGAACTGAGCGAGATCGTGACCTACTACTTCATGGCGCAGCGCGTGAAGCCGGCTGACCCCAACGACAAGGCGGCGTTCGACAAGTACACGGCGCAGCTAACCACACTGCACGGCATCCTGGTGTCGGCAATGAAGGCGAAGCAGACAACCGACCTTGCACACGTGGCGCAGTTGCACAAGCTGATCGATCAGTTCCGCGCGCTCTACACCGCCAAGTAGACGGTCCACCTATCGGGCGTCTGACCAGCGGTTGCGGTGCACGCGGGCGGAGTTGTAGCGGTCGTCTGGTCCCTTCTGCTCGGCGGGGTACCCCACGGCAACGAGGGCGAGGGGGATGACCTCGGCCGGCAGCCCGAGCAACTCCTGGGTCTTGGCTACTCGCTCCTCGATGGGGTGGACGCCCAACCACACGCCGCCCAACCCCTTGGCGTGGAGGGCAAGCAGCAGGTTCTGCACGGCCGCCGAGCAGTCCTGGACCCAGTAGCCCTTGAATCGCTCCAGGCGGGTGTCGCCGCACACAGCGATGGCAAGCGGCGCTTCCCGCAGCATGGCTGAGTGGGGGTGGAACTGCGGGATGGCGTTCAGCGTGTCCCGGTCGTCAATGACCACGAACTGCCACGCCTGCTGGTTCCCCGCCGACGGCGCGGCCATGGCGGCGCGGAGGAGGTCTTCGAGAACCTGCTCCGGGACCGGTTGGTCGGTATACCGGCGGATGCTCCGTCGGCCGTGGATTGCTTCGAGTGTGTCCATGGGGGTGAGACTCCTTCTGTCAAGCGTCACGGGTCATGTGTCACGAGTCACGGGTCACGTGCCATGTGTCAGGTGTCGCGTGTCGGGTGGGTCATTTGGATTCGGCCTCGGGGGCGGCACTCCTTCTGGCAGGAGGTGGCAGCCTTGAGGGCGAATCGGAGGGTAGCGCCGGCGGCTCGACGGCAGATTGGATTGATCCAGCATGAAGGCACAGCTTTTTCGCGTGGTCCTTTGGACCCTGATCGCCATTCCGTGCCTCGGCACACTCGCCCACGGGGAGGACAACATGGACGCGTTCACTCAGCGCCGCCGGGAGTTGGCGCACCGCCAGCGGCGGATCATCCTCAACAACGATGGCTGCGATGCGCTCTACTTCCCGAAGGACCAGGCGATCACGCCCGAGAACTTCCTCGCGCTGCGCACCTCGCCGCTGGCCGGGTCGCAGGTCGATACGGTGTTCTACTGCTCCATCAGCGCCGGCTTCAGCAACTTCACCCACAACACGAAGGTTGGCAATGTCCTCTCGCGGCAGGTGGGCGACGCGCTGAACGTCGCCGGCAAGACCAACGCTACACAGGCGCTGATCGACCAGGGGGCGGACGCGCTCAAGCTGGTGGTGGACTGGTGCCACGGCAACGGCACGGAGTGCTTCTGGTCGATGCGGATGAACGACACGCACGACGCCGCGCACCGACCCGACAAGCCGTATCCGCTGTTCCCGCCGCTCAAGCTGGAGCACCCCGAGTACCTGGTCGGGTCGCTGGACAACGTGCCCAGGTACGGGCCGTGGTCGTCGGTGGACTACGGGCGGCCGGAGATCCGCGACCTCGCCTATCGGTTCATTGAGGAGGTCTGTCAGAACTACGGCGTAGACGGCATCGAGCTGGACTTCTGCCGGCATCTCTGCTACTTCAAGAGCGTCGCTTACGGCGGCGAAGCCAGCGATGCCGAGCGCGACAGGATGACCGACCTGGTTCGCCGCGTGCACGCCATGACGGAAGAGGTGGGTCGGAAGCGCGGGCGGCCGATCCTGGTTGCCATCCGCGTGCCCGACTCCGTGGACTACTGCCGCGCAGTGGGGCTCGACCTGGAACGGTGGCTGCAGGAGGGGCTGATCGACGTGCTCGTCGGCAGTTTCTACTTCCAGCTCAACCCGTGGGAGTATCTGGTCGGGCTCGGACACAAGTACGGCGTCGCTGCCTACGCCGGCTTCAGCGAGTCGCGCACCCGCGGCGACGCGAAGCCGTTCCGGAGGAACTCCACCGAGAGCTACCGCGCCCGGGCGGCGCGGGCGTGGCAGGCAGGCGTTGACGGGATCTACCTCTTCAACTACTTCAACCCGAAGGGAGGCTTCCTGCGCGAGATCGGCGACCCGGAGACGCTGCGGCCGCTGGCTAAGACCTACTATGCGACCACCCGCAACCGCGACCCCAACTCCTACCTGGCCGACGGCAAACGGTTCCAGACCGTCCCCATTCTCACCCCGGAGAACCCGTGGCGGGTCCGGAAAGGCGAACCGACAACCGTTGACCTCCTGGTGGGCGACGACCTGACAGCGGCGAAGGCCGCCGGACTTGAGCCGACGATCACGCTGCAGCTCCAGATTCCCGCAGCGGAGCAGCTTTCGGTGCGGCTCAACGGGACCGAACTTGCCGCTTCCAGGCAAGCGGGCCCCTGGATGGAGTTCCCTGTCGCTCGCGGACTGGTGAAGCCGGGAGCCAACAGCGTGCAGCTCACGGCAGTACCCACCCAGCCACCACGGACCGGAGACGACGCGTGGAACGTCGTCTACACCGGAGACGCCAAGCCCGAGCCGCCCTGGAGCAGCGACCCGGTGAAGAAGAACCTCGTGTGCGAGGTGCAGGACGGTGCGTTGCTTCTGGCTGACCGGGGGACGAACGGCGGCGACTACCTATACTACGCGTACCCGTGGAACGTCGACCCGGCCGAAGAGACTATCGTCGAAGCGCGGGTCAAGGTTGTGTCGGGCTGGAACAACCTCATCGTCGCCGACGGCGCCGCCTACGAGCGCGTCACGCTGTACCCGGATCGCATTGGCTTCTACGAAGCCAAGCTGCCCCCCTACAAGATGGACACCACCGACGACTTCCACACGTATCGCGTGGTGCTCAAGGGCAACGACATCCGCGTGTTCGTCGACGGCGAACTGCGCCTGGACGGAACCGGCAAGTTCACCAAGCCACTGCCCGGCCGCAACGACCTCCGCATAGGCGCCGCCAACAGTCCTGGCCTGGGCGAGGCGCTCTGGCAATCGGTCAAACTGCGGTTCGCCAGCGCGTTCGTGTCGGTGTACGACATGGTGTTATCGGTGCGGTTCCCGAAGGGGTGAGCCATCGCGGCGCGTAGGAGCGGCGCCTGCGTGACCGCCCCGCCGGGGGCAGACACGCAGGTCTGCCCCTACGTTGCCGCGGCTGCAGCCCCTTCAGAAGTACGCCAACGGGTCCGCCGCGCGTCGCCAGCGTTCTCCGGCGAACAGGGCGACTCCCTGCCAGACGAAGCTCAACGTGAAGAGCTGCCCGATGATCAGCCCGAGGAAGAGGGGCAGCATTCGCCGGTACAAGCGGACGCCGCCGATCTTCAGAATCGCGCCTTTGATGATCCAGACGACGAAGAACGAGAACCAGTACGCGTAGCCGTACGAGGCGGTCATCACGTAGCCCAACGGGTGCAGCGGGAAGCGCAGGTAGCGCATGCGCAGGGCGACAAGCGCCAACGTCACGACGAAGGCGCCGATTGTGTAGCCGTTCCGGTTCCAGTCAGGCAGCAAAGGCGTGCCCGCGAGGACACCACTGACTTCGTTGTACTCGCCCACTGCGAGGGCCACGTGGTACCCCCCGCTGAACGTGCCCCCGGCGAGGACGTTTGCGCCGTACTCATAGTAGAGCGATAGGAACGTGTGGAAGGTCACGACCAGCCCCAGCGCCATACCCAGCACCATGACCCACGTGATCGCTCGGCGTGAAAGCCCTCGCTCCTCTGCCAGCTTCAAGCTCTCGATTTGACCGGTCATGGTCTGCGGGAACAGCCCGAAATGGAGGAAGATCAGGCTGCTCAGAAAGGTCAGGTTGGCGTGGCTGCCGCCGGCCATCAGCGGCGCCGAGCCAAGGAAGCTCTTGAGCTGCCGGCTGGCCTGCCAGAAGGGGAACGACGCCAGCGAGGGCGCCCCCGACTCCGCGCGCCCGCGGGTGAACACCACGGCGAACAGGACCACCATGCCGAAGAACAGCGCCGCCACCCACCACGACATGCCTACGCTGACGTACCAGTAGCAGAGCGCCGCGAAGCCCAGCGCCAACCCCACGACCGGGAGTCGGTAGCCCTCGTCGTCCGCTTCCTTGCCGAGGGCTGCGCGGAGCACCTTCGCCAAGTGGTTCCGCCCGGCCCACACGTAGAACAGCGCAATCGCGAAGAACGCCCCCGCCGACTGCTCCCAGAAGAACGGCAGCCCGGCGGGATACCGGTAGCCGGCCAGCGTGTAGAACACGAACACGCCCTTGATGAGAAAGAAGAAGAAGAACATCGAGAAGCAGAGGTCTTGCGAAGCGAAGTACGCCAGCCCAGCCAGCAGCGGGTTGTAGATGGCCCACCAATAGGGCGCCAGGGAGTTCCACGGGTGTTCGGTGAAGAGCGCCCCGATGTCGAACCGCGTCCCCAGCGTGGGCACCGCCGGATTCGCCGCGTGCAGCATGATGCTGGCGAAGTGAACGAAGGAGAGGGCGAACCCGACCCACATCAGCGGATCCTTGTGCAGCGGCCGCTGGCCGGTGCGTTCGCCGGCCTCCTCGGTCAGGACCAGCGGCACCTGCACGAGCGGGAACGTCAGTCGTTCGCTGTCGATCCAGTGCCGACGCATGATCCAGGTGACGCAGTAGAGCGTCACCCACAGGACGAGGAAGAACCCCGTCCACGTGACCACCGGTAGTGCCCAGTGCCGCCAGGGGGGCTTGCCGTCATCGGCTCCTTCGTACATCTGCCGGACGATCTCCGGGTCCTTCGGGGCAAACCAAGCCGGAATGTCCTGCGCCGCTTCGGCGAAGCGGTTCTCGGGAGACGCGAAGTACGTCGGCACCGTGTAGCACGGCAGGAACCGGCTCACGCCATCGTACGCGCTCGACGCCACCAGCACGAAGCAGTACACCAGCAGGATTTCCCCGTGCCCGAACCCAAGCACCCGCCGCAGCATCGGCGCCAGCAGCACCATCGCCAGCAGAACCATCAGCGGGTACTCGACCCCACCTGCGTCCTTCACCTGAATGCTCTGCACCGTCCACCGGATGCCGAGGGTGGCCAGCACGGCGGCGACCCCGAGGGCGCGGAGGGAGAGCCCGGTGGGTGAGTCGCCTGCAAACTTGTGTGGCGGGTGGCCGTTGGTCATAGTAATGCGATACGGCGGAGCTTCCCGTGGGACCCCGGATTGTGGGGCACCGCGTGCCGGACGTCAACCGCCAAAGCGGCCGCGACGGACCCGCGGCGAAGTGACGCGCCGCAAGAGCGTCCTTGCCCCTCCCCGGCGACCGAACGACAACTGCACAAGGTTGGTGCCTGTTGACACTGCACGAGAGACTGTTGAGCGCCCGCCGTCCAGGGGGCTACGACCCTGGCGACAACCTGGAACTGGCGGTGAAGGAGGCGCACGGGGCCGAGCACAATGTCGGCTTCTCGATCGAGGCCTACTGCGGCGGCGGGTTCGCCGGGCAGGTGTACCGGGCGCGCTGCGTCGAGTCGCAAGCTGCCAGTGTGCAGACCGGGCAAGTGTACGCAGTCAAGTTCTTCTGTACCCGCAGCGGCATGCGGCGCCGGTTCCGCGACCTGCTCTACTGGCTCGGGTTCCAGAGCCCCTTCCCGCACCAATACAACGAAGACGCCGTCCGCACCGGCCTGCCGCTGACCCGGCTGCTCAAGGTCGCGTTCGCCAAAGTCTTCGGCACGGCCGCCCCCATCAACGACTTCTACGGAACCTTCTGGGACGACCATGTCGGCTCTTACGGCGAGGTCACCGAGTGGGTAGCCGGCTACGTGACTGACCCCGCGCCGGACGACGGGATCTTCGTTCGTCGCGCGCAGAACCGCAAGGCGCTGAAGGCCGGCCGCGGCGCGCGCCGGGAGTGCCCACTGGAGATCGCCAAGAAGCACACGTTCATGGACGCGGTGGTGTCTCTGTGCCGCCAGATGGGGCTCGAAGACCTGGCCAGGCAGTCCTACTGGTGGACCGGCATGTCCCAGGCCAACCTGCTGACGCGGAACGCCAGCAAGGGCACGGCACGACCGGAGTTCGTCTGGGTCGACCGCCGTCCCGGCTTGCCCGGGTTCATTCTGTCGCCGGGCGATCTTCCGCTCTTCTGGCGCGCCCTCCGTCGTTGGTCGATGCCGCCGTTCGACCGGATCGACTTCAGCAAGCTACGCGCGTGGGCTGCCGCCTCGGGCGCGGCCGAATCGGCCGAGACAGACATCGCCGAGCTGGAGGGCCTGGACACCAGCTACCGACGGACGCAGCTCGACTTGTTGGGCAACCACTTCCGGCTGCTGACAGAGGCTTCGCTCCGCCGCGCCATTGCCCGCGCCCGGATCGACTACTGGCACCGTTCCGGCCGAATCGACGTGTCCGCCAGAGAGCGGCTTTCGGCCAGTGGCGTTCGCTACCTCGGCGCCCTGTTGCTCAGCCTCGTGCCGCTCTTCGGGCGCCCGCTCCAGAAGCTGATCAGCAACCGCGACTGGCGCCGGCATATGGGCCGGCTGTTGCGCGACCGCGACTACCGGTTCGCGCACTTCGACGACCAACGTGCCAACAACCTCAAGGTGTGGCTGATCGACGGGCGCACCAGCGAAGCGCGGGCGGAGGCGGTTCTGCAGTCGTTCCGGCGCTACTTCTGGGACCTCGTTTGCAGCGCGTTCCCGCCGGTCTGGCAGCGCTTCCTGGCCGAGCCGACGTTCCGCCTGGACTGCCTGAAGCGGCTGTTCACCAGTCCGGCCAAGTACGTCTTCGTCGGCAGTTACCGCCGCCAGGTCAACATGGATTGGATGCGGACCCGCACCCACGAAGACCTGGAGCGCGGCTTCGTGGAGCCCAAAGCGGCGGAGGAGTTCATCCGCGTGTCCGGCGATCGCGCGATGCAGGAGTACCTGACCGGCATCCTGGTCACGGCAGCCGTCAAGCCGACCTCCGAGCTCTGCTATGTGTTGTTCTGGGCGTGGGTGGTCATGCAGGTCGACAAGCTGAAGACGCTCGGCTGGTGGCTGGCGCCCCTCGTGGCAGTCGTCGCTCTGATCTCCCCGTCCGGCACGCTCCGCTTCGCCTACTGCCTCTCCCGGCTGCCATTCCGCCGCGGCGTCCCCTTCGGCACTGCCACGCTGCTCGCCCCATTCAGGGCCCTCGGCGACCTGGCCTTCTTCGTCCAGACGGCGAAGACGTACCCCTCGTTCTCCGGCTACCTCCTCACCGCCACCGCCTGCCGCCTGGCCGAGCACTTCCCCGTCTTCGGCGAACGCGGCGGGCTGTTGAGCATCTGGACGGTCACCGTGCTGTTGAGCTGGCCCGCCTCATTCCGCCGCTGGCGGGAGTGGTGGCAGGGGCAGAAGAAGGGGTGAGCAACGGGGGCGGCAAGCTCGACAGGTGGCTTGGTCAGGGCTCTCGCTGTGGCCGAGTTGCCGCTCGGAATCCCGCCAGGTAGAATCGCCAACGGGAGGCTGTCAGGATGACCGTACGAGAACTGATCGACGATCTGGAGGCGATTGACCGCGAGCTGCCCACGTATGAGCGCAGGTTCGGTCTGGCCTCAGCAACTCTCTACGAGCCGTACCTGCAGGGGAAGCTCGACGATGGCGACTTCGAGGAATCGTCCGAGTACGGGAGGTGGGCCGGGCTGTTCTCTATTCGGCTGAAGAGGGAGCGCGAGTTGGTTGAGAGAAGCGATGCTTTGGTCCGCGACCTCGCGCAGGAGGACGCAGAGGGTGGCTTCCATATTGGCCCTGCTGCGGAGTTGGTGGAGGCGGACTGAATGCTCTCCGGTGCTTCCCAGTACGCTGGGTTTGTGTACTCCCTGCCGCAGCAACACCCGGGCATCCAGCAGATGAGCGTCAAGGTGTTCCCAACGGGACCTCGGCAGGGAAGGGCGGAGGGGGAGATCGAGTTCAGGGGAGGGCTGGTCCTCAAGGTGGCGGAGCGGATCGACTTCGATAACGGATGCTTCCCCTACTGCGGCTACAGGGTGCGGCGCGGCTGGGAGGTAGCTCGGCGCCCTACTCCACCAACTCCGGCTTCTCCGGGTGCCGGTGCCGCTCCCGCTCGTTCCACGCTTCCACCAAGTCCAGTTCCTGAATGTGTTCCTGCCACGAGAGGAACTTGTCGCCGGTCTTCTGGAGCCAGCCTTGCAGCTCGCACTCCAGCTCGCGGCGGAGGCGGACGGCGCTCTTGTCGTGGAAGAGGTCTTTCTGCTGAGAGGGGTCCGTCCTGTTGTCGAACAGCACCCAGCCGTCGCCGTTCTGGTAGCGGGCGTAGGTGTAGCGCTTGGTGCGGATGCCGCGCCATTCCTTGACGCCGTTGCCGCGGGCCTGGTTGGAGGGCACGATCACCTGGAGGAAGGCGGAGCCGGGCTCCTGGGCCATCTCCCCCCGGATGGGTGCAGACAAGTCGGCGCCTCCCAGTCCCTTGGGCACCTCGATGCCGGCCAACCCCAGAATCGTTGGCATCAGGTCGACGATGCCGACCAACGTGTCTACCACCTGCGCGTTGCCGAGCCGCGCCGGCCAGCGCATGATCAGCGGGATGAGTAGGCACTCTTCCCACGGCTGTTCCTTGTGAGTGCGGTCATGCGAGCCGAGCATGTCGCCGTGGTCGGAGGTGAAGACCACCAGCGTGTTCTCGTCCAGCCGCAGTTCCTTCAGCGCCCGCACCAGTCGGCCGACCTGCTCGTCCAGCGCGGTAATGGCGGCGTAGTAGTTGGCCACCTGCTCGCGGTCGGCGTTCTGGGCGTTGGGGCGCAGTGTGAGCTTGTCAGGGACGTACTGCTTGCGGTGCTCTTCGGGCACTTGGTCGTACGGGTCGTGCGGCGGGCCCCACGACAGGCAGAGGAGGAAGGGGTTGTCGCGGTGGTCGCGCATGAACTGGATCGCCAAGTCCGTCTGCGCCGCCGGTTCGTATCCCTCGAGGGCGACCGGCTCTTCAGTGTCGGCGTGGCACTTCGCGCTGAAGTAGTCGTGGTGGCAGTTCCAGGCGCGCCAGTAGTCGAAGCCCAGGCGCCGAGGTCCCGGAGGGGTGAACTTGTCGCGAGGGACGCCGTCAAGGTGCCACTTGCCCACATACCCGGTGGCGTAGCCTTCGTCTTTCAGCACCGTCGCCAGCGTGGGGACGTCCGTCGAAACCTGCATGTCGTTGCAGACCGCGCGGTGGGTCAGCGGGTACAGACCTGTCAACAGCGACGCCCGTGCCGGCGTACACACCGGGCAATTGGCGAGGGCGTTTGTGAAGAGCAGCCCCTCTTTCGCTAACCGATCCAGGTTCGGCGTCTGCACGTCCGGGTCGCCCATGCACCCCATCGACATGCCGCGCATCTGGTCGGCGAACACCAACAGCACATTCGGCCGGTTGGGGGGCTTTTCCTCAGTCTTGGGCTCTTCTCCGAACATCGACTCCTCCTCAGGTCCCGCTCTCAGTCACAAGTCGTCGGCGCGCGGCGACAGGGGGGGAAAGGACGAGGACAACGAACATGCAACCATGTTACCGCAAACGGCGCGCGCCCGCGCTGCTCCGCGCCTCTGGCGACTGAACGGCCACGGCGATACAATCGCGGCTCTCACCTCTGGATCAGTTATCGGCAGAAGCCCATGGGCAAAGCATGGCAAATCGAGTTGTTCGGCGGCCTGCGCGCCCGTTGCGGCGAGCGGGTCGTCGAGCGTTTCCGCACGCAGAAGACGGGTGCGTTGCTGGGCTACCTGGCGCTCCATGCCGACAGGATACACTCGCGCGAGGTGTTGGTGGAGTTGTTCTGGCCGGGGGCGGGGTCGGACCCGGGGCGGAACAGCCTGAGCACGTGCCTTTGGTATCTCCGGCGAGAGCTGTGCTCCGCGAGTCCTGCAACGGAGGACGTGATCCTCGCGGACCGCGCTGCGGTCGGGCTGCGTTCGGAGGCGATCTCGACGGACGTGCAGGAGTTCGCGAGTGCCGTCGAGCACGGCAGAGCCGCGCAAGGGGAGGAGCGACTCGCCTCGCTGACGCGCGCCGCGGACCTCTACGCCGGCGAGTTCTTGAGGGGGTACTACGAGGCCTGGATTGTGGCGGAACAGCGGCGATTTGCCGAGCTGTTCCACGAGGCGCTGA